>NZ_JAMYQN010000082.1:0-503 GCF_040320905.1 Mesorhizobium sp. M0590 | reverse complement strand
GGATTCCCCTGCGCCGCAATGTCGGAGGGGCAGGATGCTCGAGTTCTATTTTTCGTATCGTGGGGTGCTCAAGCGCCTGCGTAGCGGTGCGCTCGGTGGCGAGATGGATCGCATCGCGAAGCATTTTTTCACGCTTGGTTATAAGCCAGCATCCGCCAAGATTTACCTGAGCCGGATTGCGCGCTTTAGCCAGTTTGCCGCGACGCGCTGTGGTCCGATGCCTATCCCTCAAGATGTCATCGACAGCTATTTGTGCACGTTTACTACTGATACTCCGCGCATCGGCGCAGTATCGGCTCTGGGACACGCACGCCGACTGGCTCCGGAGCGGTTCATTGGTTCTGTTCCAAGTGTAGAGGATGATCCGGATGCTCCGCTTCTGGCCTCCTTTTCGGACTATCTGAGCAGGGTGCGGGGACTTGAGCCGAAGACCCGCGAAGGCGTTCTTTTGGGCGGCCGCCGCTTTCTGGATTGGCTCCGCCATCATCATCCCGACCAAGAGC
>NZ_JAMYQN010000081.1:0-517 GCF_040320905.1 Mesorhizobium sp. M0590 | reverse complement strand
TACCCTGTCGAGCCGGATTGAGGATCGCGTTGACGGAGGAGTAGGCGATCGCGTTGATCAGCAGCGCCCGCTCGCAAGCTGCCTCCGTCCGCTCCGGCCCATAGCGCGCGACAGCGACAGGATGCACATGGCCGAGCGGTATCCCTGTTCCGGATGCGGTCGGTCGCGCATCATGCGCTCGACCAGGATGGCGGCGTTGGGGCCGATCCTGGCCGCTCGGCCGATCAGATTGGCCGGCGTTGTGTTGGCGTAGCGCCGATGCGCCTTGGGCATGTGGGCGTTGACGGTGACATGGCCGGAGCGCTGCGAGCGACGAACGTGACTGGCGATGCGCTGGTGATCGTGGAAGATCTCGACCACCCTGTGGGTGAGCCGCACCTCGACGGTGCGGCCGATCAGTCGGTGCGGCACCGAGTAGAACGTCTTGTCGACCTGATTATAGTCGGGATGCACCTTCGCCGGTTCCACTCAGCGTATTCAAACGGCGTCGCCGGCAGGGTGCCGAGCCGCCGCCTGC
>NZ_JAMYQN010000080.1:0-530 GCF_040320905.1 Mesorhizobium sp. M0590 | reverse complement strand
GTTTCGGCATCGCAGCGCGCAGGCCCCACATGAGCCAGTAGGCGCCGGCATGCAGGAACAGCCGGAACTGGTTGGCCGTCGCTCTGGTGCAGGATGTGCGGTCGGCGGCGAGATGCGTCTTCCACGACTTGATGTCTTGATGTGGTTCTCGGCCGCTCCGCGCCGGCAGTAGACATCCTCGTAGAGCGCCTTGGCCTTTCCACCGGCGAGGTTGGTGACGATGAAGCGAGTGTCAGCACCTTGGGCGCCGACCTCGACCCGCGCTATGATGCGCTCGACGCGGCTCCAGCTGGCGGCCCCATCCAGGAACTCCTTGAACCTGCGGATCTTGTTCGTCTTCGGTGAGGCTTCAAAGCGCGCCGTCGTGCGGGCTTCCAGGTCCGCGACATGCTTGCGCAGGGTCGTGGCGGGCGGTACGCCGAGGATGAAGTCGACATCGTTGGCACGGCACCAGTCGATGATCTGCGGGCTGCAATAGTGACCGTCGGCCCGGATCAGGATCCGGATGTTCGGCCAGTTGCTCCGGATCG
>NZ_JAMYQN010000079.1:0-580 GCF_040320905.1 Mesorhizobium sp. M0590 | reverse complement strand
TGCGTCGGGCGAGATTATGTGGCGGAGCCGCCCTGACGCCCGTCAGGGCCAGCCAAACCCAGCTTGCCTCCGCCACATAATATTTAGATGCTGTTCAGCAGTTGCAGAACGGCGTCGTTCGGTCGGAAACGCACGCCGTGGTCGCCGGCGACGCCCGCCTTCTCGAGTCCGTTGCGCATCATCTCGACATCCGCGGCGGCATAGCGGTGGGTCGTGGCGACCTGTGCGTGCCCGAGCCAGGCTTGGATCGTCAAAAGGTCCACGCCGGACTGGAGAAGCTTCATGGCGAGGGAGTGCCGAAAGATGTGCGGCGATATGGGCTTGTCGGCCAAGGCCGGCCTGATAGCCACGGCCTCGGCGGCCGCACGCCGCACGATATGGGTTGCTCCGAAACGAGTCAGGCGCTCGTTGCGGGCGCCGACGAATATCGGTCGCGGCTCGTGATGGGCGATCCCGCGCTCGCTCAACAAGGTCGTCAGCGCTCGCGCCAGGTCCTTGGAAATAGGGACGACGCGGTCTCTGCGCCCCTTGCCGCGCAGCAGCACTTGCGGGTGCGACCGCTCCAACTGAAGATCGTTTG
>NZ_JAMYQN010000078.1:0-594 GCF_040320905.1 Mesorhizobium sp. M0590 | reverse complement strand
GGTTGCAACACTTCGGCCTGGCGAGCGAGATCGAGCCCGGCCGGTGGGTGATCTCCGACAGAGCCGAAAGCACGTTGCGAGGACTTGGCGAGCGCAACGACATCATCAAGACCATGCACCGGGCACTCGAGGAGCACGGCCTCGCCGATGAACGGGGCGCGGCGCAATATGTCATGCACCGCCAGACCATCACGGAGCCGGTCGTCGGCCGTGTGCTCGCCAAGGGGCTCGCCGGCGACGAGATGAGCGATAAGCTGTCGCTCGTCATCGATGGCGTCGACGGGCGCACGCACTATGTCGAGACCGCGGATGCGGCAAAGCTCGACGACATTCAGCGCGGCCATATCGTGGCGTTCGATCCCATCCTGCCGAAGGAGGAGCCGCGTGCGGCCGACCGCAACATCAGCAGCGCAGCCGGCGATGATGGCATCTATCGGCCGAGCAGACACCTCGAGACGATCCGCGAGACATTTTTGGAGCAGGGCAAGGACCCGGAAGCCTTCGTCCGTTTCCATGTCCGCCGTCTCGAAGCGCTGCGCCGGGCCGGCCATGTCGAACGCATCGACGACGACCATTGGCGCGTACCAAAAGACC
>NZ_JAMYQN010000077.1:0-620 GCF_040320905.1 Mesorhizobium sp. M0590 | reverse complement strand
GAGGTGGAGAAACGACTGCGGGTGGCCGACCGTCTGGCGCGCTGCATCGATGATCCACGCAGCCCGGACCAGGTCATCCACAACTTTGCAGATATGATCGGCTTCCGCATGAAGATGATCGCCGCCGGTTACGAGGATGGCAACGACGCCAACCGGCTGCGTTCCGACCCGGTCTTCAAGATGGCCCAGGATGCGCCCCCTTCGGGTCGGGATCTGGCGTCGCAATCGACGATGTGTCGGCTGGAGAACCTACCCGATGTGCGCTCGCTGCTCGCCATGGGCCGGACGATGGTCGACCTCTACTGCGCCTCCTTCCGGCAGATTCCGAAGCGGATCGTGCTCGACATCGACGACACGTTTGACGCCGTGCACGGCAACCAGCAGCTCCGCCTCTTCAATGCCCATCACGACGAGTACGGCTTCCAGCCGATCGTTGTGTTCGATGGCGACGGCCGGTTCGTGGCTGCTGTCCTGCGACCGGCCAAGCGGCCAAGTGGGGCTGAGATCCGCGCTCACCTGCGCCGCCTGGTGCGGGCGATCCGGAGCAACTGGCCGAACATCCGGATCCTGATCCGGGCCGACGGTCACTATTGCAGCCCGCAGATCATCGACTGGTGCCG
>NZ_JAMYQN010000076.1:0-663 GCF_040320905.1 Mesorhizobium sp. M0590 | reverse complement strand
CCAGTGAGGTAGTAGGCTGTATCGCTGTAGCTGGCGTGACCGAGATATGTGGCGAGCAAAGGCAGCAGCGCCTGAACGTCTGCACGCTGTTGGTGCCAGAGGCTGAGGCGGGTCACAGCGAAACGGTGCCTGAGATCGTGCGGCCTTAACGGCTTGCCGCCATCAAGATGGGCGAGCTTGCGGACCTCAGCAAAACCGTTTTGCAGGCCGGTCGCCGAGAGGCGGTTGCCTCGGGAGCTGAGGAAGAAGGCCTGGTCCTTGGGCGTGGGAAAAGCAGCATCGCGCTCACGCACATATTGACGAAGGGCTGTTTGGGTCGTCGTGTGAACTGGAACGAGACGGTCCTTGCGGAACTTCGTCTTCCGAACGAGGAGAACCCCGTTGGCCAGATCGACGTCGGAACGATCAAGGCTGACCACTTCGCCCGATCGCAGCCCCGAGCTCGCCAACAATCCGATCAGCGTCGCCATCGTCCGCCCTCTGAGCGGGGTGCCTGGCGAAATGCGGGCGCATGCGTCGATGAGCGACGCCAACTCAGCCTCGCTGAGAATACGCGGAGGCGGAATCGCTCTGGATCTGGGGAAAGCTCTGCGCTCCAGGGCCTCGGTTCGGACGTCATAGACGGCGAGATACTCGTAAAACCGGCGGAGCACGCCGTGGCGA
>NZ_JAMYQN010000075.1:0-692 GCF_040320905.1 Mesorhizobium sp. M0590 | reverse complement strand
GCGCAAGCAGATCGTCGGGAGCCTGTGGATGGTGCCGCTCGATCCCTTCCGCATCTCCTATCACTACGCCAATTTCGGCACGACGGTCGGCGCCGAGGCAGTGGCCCACGCCGAGAAACAGCCTTGGGAGCCGCTGGCCAAGAGCCTGTTGTTCGATCCGCTCGGCATGCGCTCGAGCAGCTATCGGCACGAGGACTTCATTGCCGCCGGCAAGAACCGCGCCCTGCTGCATGCGCGCGTGGCGGAGAATGTGTTCGAGCCGCTCTATGACCGCGACCCCGACCAGCAGGCGCCGGCGGGCGGCGTCTCCTCCAGCGCCCAGGATCTTGCCAAGTGGATGATCCTGCTGCTTGGCGACGGCACCTATAACGGCCAGCCCATGATCGACCCGAAGATCCTGCAGCCCGCCATCACACCGCAGAGCGTGACCTACCGCGGCGAGACGCCCGATACGCGGGCCAGCTCCTATGGCTATGGCTTCAATGTGGGGGTGAACGCCAATGGGCGCACCACCATGGGCCATTCCGGCGCCTTCCTGCTCGGCGCCGGCACCACCTTCCAGATCTTGCCCTCGGCCGATGTCGGCATCGTCGTGCTCACCAACGGCTCCCCCGTCGGCGCCGCCGAGACGGTCGCCGCCAGCTTCATGGACATCGTGCAATATGGCCAGGTCACTCGCGACTGGTATCCCT
>NZ_JAMYQN010000074.1:0-758 GCF_040320905.1 Mesorhizobium sp. M0590 | reverse complement strand
TCTTCCACCCAGTTGACCAGCTTCGGGTATTTGGCCTGCCATTTGGCGATCCACTGCGCCAGGTCGCGTTTGACCTCGGCAAGGTCGCGCCGGTCGTAGAACCATCTGAGCTCCATCAGGCAATCGTCGTCGACCTTGCGCGGCACGTAGTCGAGCGCGTTTCTGAGGAAGTGCACGTAGCAGCGCTGCCAGACCGCTTCGGGCAGCACTTCGCGGATTGCCGCCCTGAGCCCCGGATGGTCGTCGGAGACGACGAACTCGACGCCGGCGAGCCCGCGATTCTTGAGCCCCGTCACGAACTCGCGCCAGCTCGAATGGCTCTCCCGGTTGGCCAGCTCCACGCCCAGAACCTGGCGCCGGCCCTCCCAATCCACGCCGATCGCCACCAGCACCGCCTGGCTGGCGATCACGCCCGCCTCGCGAGCCCGCTCGTAGCGCGCGTCCAAAATGAGATACGGATAGCTTTCCTCGAGCCGCTGCGTGAAGAACGCCTTGAGCGCCTCATCCAGCCGCATCGTCGCCTCGCTCACCGTCGAGGCCGAGAAAGAGTGGCCGCACAATTCCTCCGTCACCGCCTTCACCTTGCGGGTCGAGACGCCCTGCACGTACATCTCGACCAGCGCCGACACCAATGCCTTCTCCGAACGCTGGTAGCGCTCAAACAACTCCGTCGAGAACCGGCCAGCCCGATCCTGCGGAACGCGAAGCTCCAGCACCCCGACCCGCGTCACCAGCTTGCGCTCGTAATAGCCGGACCG
>NZ_JAMYQN010000073.1:0-908 GCF_040320905.1 Mesorhizobium sp. M0590 | reverse complement strand
TGTTTGGACTGGGGACATCGCGAACAGATGTGCGAGGACATCGCGAACAGTTTTGCATGCTATCGCGCCAGGACATTGAGGTCGATGGTTTCTATTTTCTGATGTCTGAACCAGGCGTCGAAGACACCGTCTGTGGCGGTGGGCCTGAAGGCGACGGATTTTCCTGTGAAGGCCCTGCACAAACGCATGGTGCGGCCAAGAATGGAGACGAAGCCATGCTGCTGTACGCGGCGGATGAGATCGCCCTTGGCGTATTCGAACGGCTCGACCGTTTCGCGATAAGGGCGCAGCGATGCCCAGTAGCGATCGAGCGGCACGCCGCCGTCCAGCGCATCGTGGGGACGCTGGGCGTTGTAGACATGGCGCCACTGGTCGAATGCGTCCTGGGCCTTGGCGAGATCGGCGAAGGGCGGTCCCTGCAGCGCCTCGGCCTTGAGCGAGCGATGGAAGCGCTCGTCCTTGCCGAGGGTCTGGGGATGGCAAGGCCTGGAGTGGCTGACGGCGATGCCGGTTTCGATCAGCCAGACGGTGAGCAGCGTGAAGTCGTTGCGGCCGCCATCGCCCCAGGGCGGGCCATTATCGGTGGCGATGCGCCACGGCAAGCCATAGCGGCGGAAGGCGGTGACCAGCCGGGCTTTTACGGTTGCGGTGGTCTGGTCGGCGCAGGCCGACAGCGCGACCGAGAAGCGCGAATTGTCATCAAGCACGGTGAGCGGATGCAGGCGGCCGCAACGCAAGGCGACGTGACCCTTGAAGTCCATCTGCCACAGATCGTTGGGGGCGGCATGCTCGAAGCGGATGAAGGGCTGCGCTCCACCGCCCGACGTTCCCAACTCAATGCCGTTGCGACGCAGGATGCCGGTTACCGTCGAGGCCGCCGGCGTGCCGATACCCTCGCGGGCAAGCAC
>NZ_JAMYQN010000072.1:0-932 GCF_040320905.1 Mesorhizobium sp. M0590 | reverse complement strand
AGTCCTCGCAACGTGCTTTCGGCTCTGTCGGAGATCACCCACCGGCCGGGCTCGATCTCGCTCGCCAGGCCGAAGTGTTGCAACCTCTTCGCCCGATCGATCAGCAGGTAGCGGTTGCTGGAAATGGTGTAGCTGTCGCTGGCGTTGGGACGGAGATCGACAACATCGTGCTCCTGCTGTTCGGCAATCAGCATGCGGTCGAGCCGGGTCAGCCGTTCGGCCCCGACTTCGTTGGCCAGCTTGCGGGCGACCTCGACCTCGCTTTGCAGGCCGAGTTCCCGTTCGACCAGCTCGCTTGCCCGGTGACGAATGCCATGGGCGATGTAGTCGCCGGCGATGTTCAGGATCTTGCCGTCGTCGGTGACGCCGCGCAGCAGCACATGGGTGTGCGGATGGCCGGTGTTGTGATGGTCGACGGCGATCCAGTCGAGGCGCGTGTTGAGGTCGGTCTCCATCTGCCGCATGAGATCGCGGGTGAAGGACCGCAGGTCTTCCATCTCCGCGGCATCCTCCGGCGCGACGATGAAGCGGAACTGATGCCGGTCGCCCCGCCCGCGTTCGACGAAGGCCTTGCCGTCGGCCTCGTCCTCGACGGCCGAGTACACCCTGCCCTTCTCGCCGTCCCTGGTCACGCCGTCCCGCTGGAGATAGCGCAGATGCGCATCGACGGCCTTGCTGGTCGTCACGAACTTTTGGCCGCGTCCGGTGGTCCCCTTGCCTCGTCCTGGCAACTTGACGACGCGCGCCTTCACGACGACGCGGCGGGAGCGAAAGCGGACGCCATTGCCGTCCTGCTTCCAACCGCCACCATCCCTTGGCAACTCTGCTGCCAGCTTGCCGCCGCGGCCGCGGGCGTTGAAGCGGCCACTCCCCTTCCCGGCACCGCTGCTTGCACCGAGGCGATAGGGATTGCCGCCCTGCTTGCGGATGGC
>NZ_JAMYQN010000071.1:0-941 GCF_040320905.1 Mesorhizobium sp. M0590 | reverse complement strand
CGGTTCTGGATGATCTGCATAAGCCTTTCCTTCCCTGATGGGACACGACGTTCGGCGATTGCCTACGTCTTCAACTCCTGCTTTAGTTGATAGAGAAAGCGCCAATCCGTTCCGGTGGCGATTATCTCTTGCGGGCTCGACTTGATCATGCCCGTTTCGTACATGCGCAGCGCGTAGAAGCGCATCGAGGCTTCGGCATCGAAATCCCGCCATCTGTCGTACCGGAGGTCGCCAAGCGTTTGCAGCGCGAGTTCGTAGCTGGGGACGAAACCTCGATCGACCAGCTGCCCTGCAGTCCATGACGGATCTGAGACACAGAGGTCGGCGCCCTTGAGGATGGACCGCAGGACGCGCTTTGTCGCCGCCGGGTATCTGTCTACATAATCCGCAGTCGCGGAAATCATGCAGCAGAAGTGCTGCGACCACGGCGGGTCGGTGGTCGAGTTGAGGATTGTGTGGCCTACTTTCCTGGAGCGAAGTTCCTGCGTGCGGGGCGGTTGGCCGAGCACTGCATCGTACTTTCCTTCGACGAAGCCTTCCGCAAAATTGTGCTCTTCGATGACCCATTCGATGTCGTTGACGGGATCGAGCCCAACATAGGCGGCCATCAGAGAAACCAACACGTGTTGCGGCGAATCAAGCGTAAAGACCCCAACCCGCTTTCCCCGCAGGTCCGAGACGCCTTTGACGCTGTCGTTGGCGATCAGTTCGAGGCACCCGGAGTGCAGTCCGCTTAGTACCCTGATCGGCACTCCTGCATCGATCGACGCCAGATGAATCGGCACATAGTTCACACTGAAATCCGTCTCGCCGTTTGCGATCCACGCGGAATGATCAACCTTCTTGTCACCTTGCACATAGCGGACATCGGTGAATCCCTCGGCGCGCAGCATCTCTCCGGCGAGGTACAGGCCCGCCCAGCAATAGGCGCCGCCGATGTA
>NZ_JAMYQN010000070.1:0-1076 GCF_040320905.1 Mesorhizobium sp. M0590 | reverse complement strand
AAGAGACGGGTTCGGGAAAACCAGGATACGCGCCTTGAGCGCGCGAGGTTGAATTGGACCCGATGCGCGAACTCCCCATACGGGCTCGCGGCATGTGACAGCCGCAACAGAGGCCGGACACATGTCAGCACCCGACCACGCTCCGCGCTCTTCGAAAAATTCTCCTTGCACCAACGGGGGCGTCCACACATGTCCATGACGACTACGTCGCCCTCCGACAATGTCGGGACCAGCACCTGCTCGACATAGGCCAGGAACACGTTGCCGTTCATGGCGCCCGTCGTAGACGAAGGCGCAGTCATGCCCGTCAGCCGTAGCGCTCCGGTGAAGGTGGTCGTCTTCCAGTGGCCATGCGGCACGCCGGCCCGGCAGCGCTCGCCGCGCGGCGCTCTTCCACGCAGGCGAGCCATCTTTGTGGAGAGGCCGGTCTCATCGATGAACACGAGCTTCGATCGAGATCGAGCTGGCCGTCGAACCCCGGCGCCGCTTCAGGATGTCGGGGCGATCCTGCTCCGGTGCGTGCGCGGACTTTTTTGAATGTCCAGCCGTGGCCGCGAAGCCAGGCGCTCAAGGCGCTGCGGCTGATCCGCACAACTGCTCGGCGACGAGCCGCTCCACCATTTCGTTCAGCGTGATGTCCTTGCGCTCATCGATCAGCCCGACGATGAAGGCTTCATGCGCATCGAGGCTGGAGGCGCGGCGGCGGCCCTGCGGGCGTGGCGCCAGTTCGCCGATCTTCGCCCGCGGAATCCAGCGGATCGCGCTGGACACTCCCACGCCGAACCGCGCCGCCGCTTGCCGCGCCGACATGCCCACGTCCGAAGCCTTCAAGACCCGCGACCGAAGATCCCCGCTCAATGCTCTTCCCATCGTCCACCTCCATCGACGTGGATGTTGAATCAGCACAAAACGCAGCCGTCACACCACAATCGATTCATCGATCACAGGACGTGCTCTAAAGCGCGTCGCGATTTAAGGGATTCAGGATTGAACGAACATGAAGTAATCGCGGAAGCGGTGGCCACCTGAGATGTGGCGGCGATGTTCGAACATCTGGCCGGCTGGCTGTCCTCCGA
>NZ_JAMYQN010000069.1:0-1183 GCF_040320905.1 Mesorhizobium sp. M0590 | reverse complement strand
GTCGCTGTATGCAAAACGGCTCGAGAAGGGCCGGTTTCTATGGCCGTCGCCGGCGGACGGCACGGTTTCCATATCACCGGCGCAGCTCGCCTACATGCTCGACGGGATCGATTGGCGCAACCCGCTTCACACGTTCCGCCCGCAGCGCGCGGGCTGAGTTTTTCTTTGAGTTTGCGCCATTTTCCGCGAGTCAGCGGACGCGTTTTATGATTCACTCCAGGGCATGGTTGCCACCGCCCAGGATGCTGTTCCGGACGATATTGGCGCGCTGAGAGCAGCGCTGACCGCGGCGCTGGCCAGAGCCGAAGACGAGGCCGCGCGCGCTGCGCTGGTCGAGGCCGAACTGGCGGTCGCCAGGGCCAAGGCATCGGATGATGCGGCGCTGATCGCGCATCAGCATCTGACGATCCGGAAGCTGCAGCGGGCGCTGCATGGTCAGAGTTCTGAACGCTCAGCCCGCCTGCACGACCAGATGGAACTCACCTTCGAGGAACTCGAGAGCACCGCGACGGAAGACGAGATCGCCGCCGAACAGGCCGCGGCCCGGACCACCGAGGTGGCGCCTTACATGCGCAAGCGACCGGCGCGCCAGCCATTTCCCGAGCATCTGCCGCGCGAACGCGTGGTCGAGCCGGCGCCGGCCGCTTGCCATTGCTGCGGCGGTCATCGGCTGCGCAAGCTGGGTGAGGATATCACCGAGACGCTGGAGGTGGTGCCGCGGCAATGGAAGGTGATCCAGCACGTGCGGGAGAAGTTCACCTGCCGCGACTGCGAGACGATCAGCCAGGCTCCGGCGCCCTTCCACGCCACCCCGCGCGGCTGGGCCGGTCCCGGCCTGCTGGCGATGATCCTGTTCGAGAAGTTCGGCCAGCATCAGCCGCTTAACCGCCAGGCCGAACGCTATGCCCGCGAAGGCGTGCCGCTCAGCCTGTCGACGCTCGCCGACCAGGTCGGCGCCGGCGCCGCGGCGCTGATGCCGCTGTTCAAGCAGCTCGAAGCCCATGTGCTGGCCGCTTCGCGTCTGCACGGCGACGACACGACGGTGCCGGTCCTGGCCAAGGGCAAGACCGATACCGGCCGATTATGGACCTATGTGCGCGATGACCGACCGTTCGGCGGCGCCGATCCGCCGGCGGCAGTGTTCTACTATTCCCGCGATCGCCGAGGCGAACATCCCGCGACG
>NZ_JAMYQN010000068.1:0-1218 GCF_040320905.1 Mesorhizobium sp. M0590 | reverse complement strand
ATGGGGTGGACGCCCCCTCACGGCATCGCTGTGCCAAAGTGGTGTCGTTGATCATCACATGAACGGAGGCATCCATGTTGGAAGTTAACACAATCGGATTGGACCTGGCGAAGAACGTGTTTCAGGCGCACGGCTCGGATGCGTTGGGAGCCACCCTGTTCCGCAAAAAGTTGCGCCGCGATCACGTGCTTCGGTTGCTAGCTGAGCAGCCGGCTTGCACAGTGGCGATGGAGGCGTGTGCCGGCAGCCATTATTGGGCGCGGGAGATCGCGAAGCTGGGTCATGGCGTCCGGCTGATCGCTCCGGGCTACGTCAAGCCTTTCGTCAAGCGGCAAAAGAATGATGCAGCTGACGCGGAAGCGATCTGCGAAGCGGCCCAGAGGCCGACTATGCGGTTCGTGGCCGTGAAGAGCGAAGAGCAACAGGCCGCGGCCATGTGTTCCGCGTCCGCGATCTTTGTGGTTCGCCAGCGGACCCAGACGATCAATGCAATACCCGGCCATCTTGCGGAATTTGGACTTGTGGCTGCGCAAGGCCTCTTCCACGTCGCGAAACTTGTTACGGCGAATCGAGCAGATGGACCCTACCATCCCCGAAGCCGCCCGCCCGATCCTGTCTTTACTCGTTGAGCAGTTGCGGTCGCTGGATGCGAGAGTGGCCGAGCTCGACCGAGAGGTTGTCCGGCGCGCCAGAGAGGATGCGAAGCCAAGCGCTTGATGACGGATTCCCGGTATAGGACCGATCACCGCGACGGCGCTTGCCGCGTTGGCCCCGTCCGCTCAGACCTTCAAGAGAGGCCGGGACTTCGCGGCATAGCTCGGACTGACGCCGCTGCAACGTTCTTCGGGCGCAAGCAAAAGCTCGGCGAGACATTCCCGCATGGGCGAGCGAACCCTGCGACGGCTGCTGATCATTGGGGCCAGCGCCGCTGTGCGCTGGGCCATGCGGAAGGGATCGACCGGGGATCCGTGGCTTTCGCGGATGCTTGAGCGCAAGCCACCCATGCTGGTCATCTTCGCCTTTAATGGCCAAAGGTGGAACCTATCGAACGCCGGCCATAGCAGGATAGTCCGCTCCTCGAGCGGGCTGCCATGGTGTGAGAAGGTCGAACGGAGAGTATGGCGCTACGGTCAAAGAGACGGGTTCGGGAAAACCAGGATACGCGCCTTGAGCGCGCGAGGTTGAATTGGACCCGATGCGCGAACTCCCCATACGGGC
>NZ_JAMYQN010000067.1:0-1252 GCF_040320905.1 Mesorhizobium sp. M0590 | reverse complement strand
CCGGACCGCTCAGGGCCTTCTTCCTACGCATCCGTAACAAGCGTGGTCATCAGGTCGCAGCTGTGGCTGTCGCCCGCAAGCTCGCCGTGCTGATCTGGCATCTGCTGACAAAGGAGCAGGACTACTTCTGGGCTCGCCCGGCGCTGGTGGCGGCAAAGCAGAGGCAGCTCGCTCTCAAGGCCGGCGCGCCGGGCGAGCGCGGTGTCGGTCGCCGCGGTTCGGCTTACGCCTACAACGTGAAGGAGTTGCGAAACAGCGAGAAAGCCGCGGCCGAGAATGCCGAACGTGCCTACGAGCTAATGGTTCGGCATTGGCGGTCACGCGGGCCGAAGCGGCGCACGGACGCCACAAACGAGGAACGACTATAACGGCTGCGTGGCGGCACTCTCATCCTCTCGCACCACTCTTTGCCACGTGGTCGTCCGTGCCGGACAAATATAGCACAAGGAAATGTGGCGGCACGACCTACGCCCTCGGTCCGCTCCAGAACGGCGCCGTGCTCGACGCCGTCAAGGCGTGGCCTGGAAACCTCGCAGCCGGCCGTGGCGCCATCGCACCGGCCAGCCTTGACTGCGTCTCGACACGCTCGCGTGGGAAATCCTGTGGGCCGGGACGAAGAAACAGGCTCACCTGAGCCGAACAAAGAAACGCAACAGGAATCGAAAAAGTCGAAATCAGGGTTGTCGATGTCATCCGTACGAGCTAATGGTTCGGCATTGGCGGTCACGCGGGCCGAAGCGGCGCACGGACGCCACAAACGAGGAACGACTATAACGGCTGCGTGGCGGCACTCTCATCCTCTCGCACCACTCTTTGCCACGTGGTCGTCCGTGCCGGACAAATATAGCACAAGGAAATGTGGCGGCACGACCTACGCCCTCGGTCCGCTCCAGAACGGCGCCGTGCTCGACGCCGTCAAGGCGTGGCCTGGAAACCTCGCAGCCGGCCGTGGCGCCATCGCACCGGCCAGCCTTGACTGCGTCTCGACACGCTCGCGTGGGAAATCCTGTGGGCCGGGACGAAGAAACAGGCTCACCTGAGCCGAACAAAGAAACGCAACAGGAATCGAAAAAGTCGAAATCAGGGTTGTCGATGTCATCCGTCGACTTCATGTGCTTGTGGTGAGCTAGCGGCAGCCGATAGAAGCTCAGCGTCTCCTCGATGTTATCTTCCACCCAGTTGACCAGCTTCGGGTATTTGGCCTGCCATTTGGCGATCCACTGCGCCAGGTCGCGTTTGACCTCGGCAAGGT
>NZ_JAMYQN010000066.1:0-1480 GCF_040320905.1 Mesorhizobium sp. M0590 | reverse complement strand
AGCGGGTCGTCTAATCGCTCGACCGTCAAGGGGGTGAGTGCAAGGCCGTCGTCCTTTCTGTCGATTCTCGTTCGTCCGAATGCCGGGTACAGGGTCGTCTACGCGGTCGACGCGATGATCGCCGCAGGATGAGTTTCGCAGGTGAGATCTTCCTATGTTCGTTACGCAATCTGCTAAACGAGGCAGTTGCTTCCCGCTTCGCGGAATGATCTCAGCCACGTCCCGGCAGGGACGACTCGGTGTCCTGTAAGAACGCTATCGGTGGAATGGCCTGAAGAATGGTCGTAGCTAAACGTCTGCAGGATCAGACAGCGGCGGGTTTTCCTCCGTGCGGATCGAACAACTCGCCCGTTCGGAGCATCGCATGCATGATGACTGCCAGCTTGCGCGCCAGGGCCACGGCCGCTCGCTTGAAGCCGAGCCGATCTTTCAGCTCCAACGCCCAGGTTCGCAGGATGCTGGTATCCGTCGACCGGTTCAGGATGACCGCGGCCGCCTCATATAGCAGTCCGCGCAACTGACTGTCGCCACGGCGCGAGATATGACCATCATTATCGACCTCGCCGGACTGGTAGCGCCTCGGGGTCAGGCCCACCCATGCGCCCACGGCGCGCGAGTTCCTGAAGTTGGCCGGATCCTCCACCGCTGCGGCAAAGGCGGTGGCTGTGACGGTGCCTACACCGGGCACTGACATGAGCAGACGGCAATGCTGGTCGTTACGCGCCATCGCTGCCAGCTGCTTGCTCAGCTCTGCGATTTGGTATCGGATACCACTCCATGCCTGCAGCATTGGCACAACAATGCGCGCCAGCTTTTCTTCACCCCGCAGAAGGTCGCGAACGTTGCGTTCGAACACGCTTCCGGCGCCCTTGGGCACGACAAGGCCGAACGTCTTCATCAATCCACGGATTTGATTGGATATCTGCAAACGCATCTTAAGAAGTTGGCGCCGCGCGGTGATCAGCGTGCGGATCAGCATGCTGTCGAAACCTTTGACGCGGACCTCTCGGTAGAAGCCGACCTCGGCCAGATGTGCCAGGCCATCGGCATCGTTCGCATCGGTCTTGTTCGCGGCCATGTCGAGCGCGGCTTTGGCATGCCGCGCGTCGATGCAGATCACCGGCAGGCCCTCTGCCGTCAACGCATGGTAGAACCACACCGACAGCGGCCCCGTTTCGAACACAACCCGCCGGACATGCGGTGCGCGCTTGCGGATCACCGCCGCAAGCAGTTGCGGATCGGATGCGCACTTGCCCCGCCAAATCCTCTTACCGTTCTGCCGGATCGATATTGCCGTCTCTTTCATGGATACGTCGAGGCCGATATAGTGTTCCATGGCTGTCCTCCGTTCGGTGGCTGGGCCCGGTGTCGATCGAGAGCCCGTTCTTCATCCTATCGGAGGACAGCCAGCCGGCCAGATGTTCGAACATCGCCGCCACATCTCAGGTGGCCACCGCTTCCGCGATTACTTCATGTTCGT
>NZ_JAMYQN010000065.1:0-1554 GCF_040320905.1 Mesorhizobium sp. M0590 | reverse complement strand
CTTGAGCCGAAGACCCGCGAAGGCGTTCTTTTGGGCGGCCGCCGCTTTCTGGATTGGCTCCGCCATCATCATCCCGACCAAGAGCCCCAAGCGTTGACGGCGGAGCTGTAAAAGTTTAAAGTTTATCTGACAGACGGTGTCCTGGGCTGAAGCTTGAGCCGAGGCCGGGCGCGGAGTGGTCAGGGTTCGCAGCGCCCGGCCTCGGCGACAGAAAGGACACTGACATGACCAAGGACCAAAAGATCATCCGCGCCAAGGTGGGGCTGCTGGAGCTGGCCAAACAGCTCGGCAATGTCAGCCAGGCCTGCAAGATGATGGGCTATTCACGCGACAGCTTCTACCGCTTCAAGGAGCTTTACGAGACCGGCGGCGAATTGGCGCTGCAGGAGCTGACGCGCAGGAAGCCGCTGCTGGCCAACCGCACGCCACCGGAGATCGAGGCGATCATCCTCGAGCTGACGCTGGAATATCCCGCCTATGGACAGACCCGCATCGCCAACGAAATGCGCAAGCTCGGCCACTCGGTCTCGCCGTCGGGCGTACGCGGGGTGTGGCAGCGTCACGATCTGGAGACGATGAAGAAGCGGTTGAAGGCGCTGGAGGCGAAGGTCGCCCAGGACGGCATCGTGCTCACCGAGAGCCAATTGGCGGCGCTGGAAAAGGCCAAGCTGGACAAGGAGGCGCATGGTGAGTTCGAGAGTGAATGCCCGGGCTATTGCGGCGGCCAGGACACCTTCTATGTCGGCAACATGAAGGGGGTCGGACGCATCTACCAGCAGACCTTCCTTGACACCTATTCGAAGGTCGCCTTCGCCAAGCTCTATGACCGCAAGACGCCGATCACCGCCGCCGATCTCCTCAACGACCGCGTGGTGCCGTTCTTCGACGCGCACGAGGTGAAACTAAGCCGGGTGCTGACCGACCGCGGCACCGAATATTGCGGCAATCCCGAACACCACGAGTACGAGCTCTATCTGGCGGTCGAGGACGTCGATCATTCCCGCACCAAGACCAAGAACCCGCAGACCAATGGCATCGTTGAACGGTTCCACAAGACGGTGCTGGACGAGTTCTACCGGGTCGCCTTCAGGAAGAAGATCTACGGCTCGATCGAGGAGCTGCAGGCCGATCTGGATGAATGGGTCAGAAGTTACAATGAGGAGCGCCCACATCAGGGCCGCTGGTGCTTCGGCAAGACGCCGATGCAGACCTTCCTTGACACCGCCCCGCTGGCGAAGGAGAAAATGATCGCTGCCTGATCCCATCGGACAGGCAAAACGGACCACTCTCAGACGCCAACTGTCCGATCAAGTACAAACTTCTACAGCGGAGCATGTCTTCGCCGCCGTTGAGCATCGGCTGTCGCTATCGGCGACCTCCGCCACCCGCACGGCGGCGACCTCTCACATCCGAACATTTCTTCGGTTTTTGTATTGGGCTGGCCACAATGACCAGGATCTCGCCCGCGTCGTCCCAGGGACGCCGCATTGGCGTTTGGCGCATTTGCCGCCGCGCCTTGCATGGGATGACGTTCGGCGCGCAATCGATGCGATC
>NZ_JAMYQN010000064.1:0-1881 GCF_040320905.1 Mesorhizobium sp. M0590 | reverse complement strand
AAGTGTCGTCCCGGTTGTCGCGAAGGCCATAGCCCTCGTCAAAGATCATTTTGCCGCCATGCACCACCGCCACGGCGAAGCCGGGGACGTCGGATGCTTCCTTGACTTTCTTGACGATGTCCGGCAGCGCGGCCAGCGCCTTCTCGACACCGCCGGGATACAGCTGCATAGCATCCTGCGGCGGCGATGGCCCAAGCTCCGGCAGGCAGGACTGCGCGGCTGCCACGGCGGGCAGCATGGTAACGAGGGAAAGTACCAGGAGAGCAGCGACCTTCTTCATTGCATGTCCTCAAACTTGCACCGGCAGATGATCGGACCATACGCGGCAAGATGAAAGATGGTTGCGGCTATTTTCCAATGAAATGTTTAAGTTCAAAGATCAGACAGAGACGGCGGCTGCGTGTGATGTGATTTCGGAGTGGTGAAGTATCCGTGTTACCTACGTGCCCGGCAATTGGATGGGATTGGGCGGGAGAACGTCAACTTTCTAAGCCCGAGCGGCAAATGGCATCCGATCACGAGTTGTTCGCCAACGGGCTGGCGGCCAACCAGAAAGTCATCGAAGCCAGCTATATGGCCCATCGCGAGGCAAATGGCCTGTACCTAGGGGTCCTAATGGCCGAGGGGCCGGGACGCGAGGCGGACAATCCGCTCACCAACAGACAGAGCCGCTTGCCGCTCGTTCAATTTTGGGCCGATGCAGGCCGCATTAGACTCGAAGTGGCATTCGCAACCGCGGAAGCGGTCTCCCTGACAGCGAGGCGCTGGCGTGACGTTTGGCGCGAGTAAGTTTTGCGCTCGCAGCCAACACAAATTGGGCGTATCGTGGCATATCGTCGGTTGCTAATAAATGAGCCGGCGACTGAGAGCGCAAGACTCCCGCAGCGGACTGGGCGCGCTAGAATCCACAACTACTCGTCGCGCCCACGAGACCATCTGCCTCTGCCGGAACCTCTTTTGCTCGGTTCCGGCCAGAATTGTCGTTTGCGATTCGGAAGAGGAGCGTTCGGATGCAGATCATGCAAACCCGCCGCCGATTCCTGGCCGGCGCTGCAATGGCGGGCGCTGCCGGCATTGTCGGTCTTCCGGAGTCACTCCACGCGGAGCCGTCGCTGGAAACAACGACGGTTCGTCTGCCGCGGTGGGTTGGTGGTTCCTACTGCTGGGCCGGCGCGTACATCGCCGGAGAACTGATGCGCGCAGATGGCTTCACCGACGTTCGCTACGTGGAAGCCGACAGAAGCGTCGACCAATCGGAATGGATCGCACGCGGTGAGACCGATTTCTCTGTGAATTTTCCGCCGAATCAGATCGCGTCGATCGATGCCGGCGTGCCGATCAAGGTGCTAACCGGGTTGCACTCGGGATGCCTCGAACTGATCGCCAAGGAGAGCATCCGCAGCGTCGCGGATCTGCGGGGCAAGAGGGTGGGCGTGGATGGTTTCAATAACTCGCGACACGTGTGGCTGACTCTCATGTCCGCTTATGTCGGGCTCGATCCCGTGAACGATATCCAATGGGTCCTGACTGAAGATGCCACCCCGACGGAGCTCTTCGTCCAAGGAAAGATCGATGCATTCCTCGGCACGCCGCCCCAGCCGCAGGAGCTGCGCGCCAAGAAGATCGGCCACACGATACTCAACAATGCCGTCGACCGCCCATGGTCACAGTATTTCTGCTGCATGATCTCCGCGACAACGGACTACGTGAACAGGTACCCGGTGGCGACCAAGCGGGTCTTGCGATCCATCCTCAAGGCGGCTGACCTCTGTGTGTCGAATCCGCAGAGGGTGGCCCGGCAGATGGTCGATCGCGATTTCGTCCCATCGTATGACTACGCGCTCCAAACGCTGAAGGATATCCGGTACGACCGGTGGCGGG
>NZ_JAMYQN010000063.1:0-2170 GCF_040320905.1 Mesorhizobium sp. M0590 | reverse complement strand
CATCAATGGACGATTGGAGAATCGGGAATATCTGGGTAACCAGAATTCTGGAGATGTGCGACCCTCTGGGGACGCCGTCGGAGTGGTTCCCCGACTGCACCGACGAAGCACTCGAACCGCATCTTCATTGGCTCACGCCCCGATTGATATCGCCGGCAACCGGCCGGCTTATTCTTCCCATCCAGAGTTTTCTGGTTCGTACCGGCCACCACACCATTCTGGTCGACAGTTGCGTCGGCAACGACAAGACGTGCGCATACTTCCCGCATTGGCATCGCCGCAATGACGGCACCTTTTTGGCGCGCCTGGCGAATGCAGGTGTTGCTCCCGAGCAGATCGACTATGTGCTGTGCACCCATCTTCATATCGACCATTGCGGCTGGAACACACGATTGGTGGACGGGCGTTGGATACCGACATTCCCGAACGCCCGCTACATCATGGCGCGGCGCGAGTTCGAGGCCGCACAGGCCGCCTCCGGCGATGCCGACGAACGGACCTATGAGGACAATGTGCTGCCAATCGTCGAGGCTGGTCGGGCTGTGCTTGTCGATATGGATTATGAACTCGATGGCGAAGTGTGGCTGGAGCCGACGCCGGGCCACACCTCGGGGCACGTAGCCATCGGCCTGAGATCTCGAGGCACAGGGGCAGTGTTTTCCGGCGATCTCATGCATTGGCCGATGCAATGCATATACCCCGACTGGAGCTTTCGGTACGACACGGACCCTGATCAGGCACGTCGGACGCGGTGGGCATTCCTGGAGGCTTGCTCGGACAATGGACGTATCGTCATGACATCGCATTTTCCCTTGCCGTCGGTGGGAACTATCTCGCGACGCCAGTCATCATTCTGGTTCGAGGATCATCAGCCGCCGTAATCGCCGAGGACGCCGACCACGCGAACCCGAACGGCGGGGGCGACCGCGCTCGGCATGTCCGGCGCGCGGATCGCCGGGAGGGCCGCGCTGGAGGCTTAGCAAATGCAAGGCTGGCCCGCGCTCGCCACGATGTGCATCGGCGTCGGACAGGGCGTGACATAAGAGTGGGGTGGGATTCCTTTTCACGAGTGCGCATGCGAGTCTGTTGCATGCGCGCAGGAATATCGTTCACCGTTTCGCCAACCGATCGCCAGCGACTGACGGCGCTCATCCGGGATCGCAATACGCCGCAGAAGCATGTCTGGCGCGCCGAGATCATCCTGCTGAGCGTCAACGGCACCGGCACCGTCGAGATCATGCGGCAAACCGGCAAATCGAAGACCTGCGTGTGGCGCTGGCAGGAGCGCTTCGCCACTGAAGGCTTCGAGGGGCTGTTGCGCGACAAGACGCGGCCCTCGCGCATTCCGCCTCTCGGACCCGAGGTGGCCGAGCGCGTGGTGGCGCTGACGCTTGCCAATCTGCCGGGCGAGACGACGCACTGGACCGCCGACATGATGGCGCAAGCGGCTGGCATCAGCGCAAGCGCTGTGCGTCGCATCTGGAAGGCGCACGGGCTGCAGCCCAACCGCTGGCGCCAGTTCAAGCTCTCCAACGATCCCCAGTTCGTCAACAAGCTGCGCGACGTCGTCGGCCTCTATGTCGATCCGCCGGCTCACGCCATCGTGCTGTCGGTCGACGAGAAGAGCCAGATCCAGGCGCTCGACCGCACCCAGCCCGGCCTGCCCGTGACGAAGGGAAGGCTCGGCACCATGACCCACGACTACAAGCGGCATGGCACGACCACCCTGTTTGCCGCCCTCAACGTGCTCGACGGCACCGTTATCGGCAAGAACATGCAGCGGCATCGCCATCAGGAGTTCATCCGCTTCCTCAACGCCATCGAGGCGCAAATGCCGGCCAGCAAGGCCGTCCACGTCGTCCTCGACAACTACGCCGCCCACAAGCACCCCAACGTGCGCGCTTGGCTCGACCGCCATCAGCGCTTCACCTTCCACTTCACGCCGACGTCGTGCTCGTGGCTCAACGCGGTCGAGGGTTTCTTCGCCAAGTTGTCGAAGCGTCGCCTCGAGCGCGGCGTCTTCCATTCCGTTGTCGACCTCCAAGCGGCAATCAACCGCTTCCTCGTAGAGCACAACCAGCAACCCAAACCCTTCTCTTGGATCGCCGACCCCGACAAGATCATTGCCGCCGTCAAACGCGGGCACCAAGCGTTAGATTCCATCCACTAG
>NZ_JAMYQN010000062.1:0-2170 GCF_040320905.1 Mesorhizobium sp. M0590 | reverse complement strand
ACTTCCAACATGGATGCCTCCGTTCATGTGATGATCAACGACACCACTTTGGCACAGCGATGCCGTGAGGGGGCGTCCACCCCATCAATCTCGGCTCGCACAAGGGCAAGGCCGTGCGTCGCGCCATTCGCAGGCCGGGGCCAAGTTGATTCTCCTGCCCAAATACTCACCCGACCTCAATCCCATCGAAGCAGTTCTTCGCCAAGCTCAACACTGGCTTCGAAAGACGGCCAAACTGACGACCGAAACCGTCTGTCAGGCGATCGGCGAAATCCTCAACCGGACGACACCCCTCGAGTGCTCAAACTACTTCGCCGATGCGGATACGACCGGAAATGACCCGCTCTAAGTCTGCCCAGGCACATCGGCGAAGCATACGGCTCCGCCGCGCACAGCCTAAACGCGACTATAAATGTTCACGGAAAGATACTGTATCGGAGTCTTCAGTAACTCTTCCGGCCCGTGACGCGCGCCGGCGTCGAATACCATTGCGTCATTCGGTTCGAGGATGTAGGTCCTGTCGGCATGTCGATAAACGACTTTCCCGGCAAGCATGTAGACGAACCTGACACCAGCGTAGCGGAACCCGCTATAGGGTACAGCGTCCGTGCTCAGCGTCACCAGATAGGGATCGACGCCGACGGCGCCCACCAGCGAATAGCCGAGCAACTGGTAGAGGTGTCCGGCCTTGCTGCCGCCTCGTGCGATCTCGACCCCTTTGCCCGCTTTGACGAACGAACAGTCGCGGCGCTCCTCCGTTTCGACGAACAGCTGACTAATCGGCACGTTCAAAACGTGCGCAAGGGCATTGAGCGTCGTGACAGATGCGCCCATACCACCATTCTCGATTTTCGACAGCGTGCCTGTCGAAATTCCCGCCGCTGCGCTTAGTTCCGTGACCGTCAAGTCGCGCAGCTTCCGCAGTCGCCGCACCTCGGCACCGATTCCAGCTTCGAGCGTCAGCGGGCCAAGATTATCCCGCAACGAGGAGTCTGGGGACAGATCTATGTCCTCCAGCAGTTTGACGGAGCTCAACTTTTTGGGCTTCGACGTTCGAGACATCGCACTTCCACCTATTGGAGATTGCTTCTTTGTACAGAACAAAATTTCGGCCATAGCAAGGGGGCCGCGTCTGAAATCGGACACATCGTGTATAATCAATGCTCTTATACCTCTGGGTAAAGATGGATTGCCGGATCTTTGATCTTAAAGCATTGGCCCGGTGTCGCGAGATCGTGGTCGAGTAGCTCAGCCAATCGGCCGCGTCATATCGGAGTTGGCAGGCGGAAACGTGCTATCAGGATCTCGAACTCCGACCCCAGCCCATGCGCCGGCTTTTCTGGCTACGCCGTCTCAGCCGAAGCCATGTCCGTCGCACTTTTCGGCAGAATCGGTTGAGCGCTGGATCGTTTGTGCGGCCTCCCATAATCGCTCGTCTTTGATAGCGCTCCTCGACGATTTCGAACAGATGCAAGCGCTGCTGGTCGGTGAGGCTGTGGGTTCTGAAGTCGTCGAGGATGAGCAGTTGGACGCGGGTGAGCTTTTCGATGAGGCGGGGAAAGCGGCCGTCGAGGCGGACGAGCGCCAGGTCCTCGAACAGCCGCGGCACGCGCACATAGAGCACGGAATGATCGAGCCGTGTCGCTTGCCGGCCGAAGGCACAGGCCAACCATGCTTGCCGGTGCCGGTTTGCCCCGTGACGATCAAATTCTCATGCGCTTTCAGCCATTCGCCCTCGGCGAGCGCCATGGTGTTGCATCGGTCGAGCCCGCGCGGCGTGGCAAAGTCGACGTCTTCGATGCAGGCTTCGGGAAAGCGCAGCTTTTGGCGAGCTTGTTCCTGACGCCGCTTGTCGGCCCGCATGGCGACCTCGCGATCGAGCATCACGCCGAGCCACTCGTCGCGGCTTAGGTCGCCGGCGCTGTCCTGCCGCCAGGCGGCCGCCATGCCGGCGAGCCCGAGGGATGCATCTGATCAAGTGTTGGGTTTGTCAGCATTCTTTCTTCCTTTCCTTCACTGGTAATAGGTACTGCCACGGATGTTGGGGTGCGCAGGCGTCGGCGCAGCTTGCTCGGGCGGCGCGCCTACCCTGTCGAGCCGGATTGAGGATCGCGTTGACGGAGGAGTAGGCGATCGCGTTGATCAGCAGCGCCCGCTCGCAAGCTGCCTC
>NZ_JAMYQN010000061.1:0-2327 GCF_040320905.1 Mesorhizobium sp. M0590 | reverse complement strand
ATTAGCGGAATCACTGTCCCGTAATTACTGAAATCCCTGTCCGCGAATTAGCGGAATGGGTGTCCGCGAATTTCTGAAACACGCACTCCGGCATAGCCGCCGTCGCGAACAGATGCCGCAACCAGGGAGAAAGCCGTCGAATGGAGGCGATGACGCCGACTGCCCCATCCCTGTCCTGGATGTCGGCCGTGTGCACCGTCAGCCCGACCAAGTGCCCCTCGGTGTCGGTAATGATATGGCGCTTGCGGCCTTTGACCTTCTTGCCGGCGTCGTAACCACGCAAACCGGCAACGTCCGTGGTCTTTGCCGATTGGCTGTCGATGACGCCGGCGCTCGGGCTCGCCTCGCGACCAAGCGCCAGGCGTGCCGCAGCCACCAAGTGGAAGTTGATGGTCTTCCACAGCCCGTTGTCCCGCCAGGCATAGAAATAGCGTTGAACCGTGGAAACCGGCGGGAACCGGTCCGGCAATGCCCGCCATTGGCAGCCGGTCCAGGCGATGTAGAGAAGCGCGTCCACGACCGCCCGAAGTTCTGTCGTCCACGGTCGTCCCGTTGTCTTCGTTCCCGGCAGGAACGGCTCGATCAACGCCCATTCCCTGTCCGTCAACGCGTTTGCATCTCGCTGCCCCGCGCGGCAATATCGCCGGCGGGTGGTCTCCGTCCAACCCATGTCGTGATCCCGTTCAAGTCTAGACAATTCAAACGAATCACAACGGACGGGGCCGCTCAACCGCTTCCACCCCCAAAACCGAGTTTGGGGTCAGGCTCTAAGGCCGCTGAAGGATGTGGGCGGCTAAGCGTGAACGACTTGACTTAACCGTTGTGCTGACCGCGCAAGGGGCGCGTGGTGGGGCATGTGATGCATCTATTCGAGTATGCAGTCGGAGCGCGTTTGCGGATGACCATGCGCTGTTAACCTCCGACAAAGGAGCAAATCGTTCAAGACGGTGTGATGCTCGATATCGCTATGTAGCACGTCAGGCATAGTCGGATCGACTGGTCGGAAAGCGGTTAGAGTTGGCTTGGGGAATCTGGACAGAACGATAAGTGGATTTTCCGCCTGACACGGCAACGTAGTTACCGCGAGTCAGGAGAGACCATAACGAAGCGAACGCGCCGGAACCACACACCGGCTTTCAAGGCCAAGGTGGCTTGACTGCCATCAAGGGCGAAAAGACGCTGGCCGAGTTGGCTCAGCTTTTCGATGTTCACCCGAACCAAATCACAGCCTGGAAGGCGCAACTGCTTGATGGAGCCGCCGGCGTCTTCGGCTCGGGCGATGCGAGCGCCGAGGCGCCATCGGTGGATTTGAAGGCGCTTCACGCCAAGATCGGAGAGCTGGCGCTGGAGAACGATTCTTTGGAAGGCGCGCTCATCGAGGCCGGCATGCTGAGCGTAAAGCGAAGATCGACCGCAACCACGACCTTTCCATCGTCTGTCAGGCCAAGGCTCTGAACATCAGCCGCGCCAGCGTCTACTAAAAGCCACGGCCGAGGACCTCGCGCTGATGCGCCGCATCGATGAACTGCATCTGGAATACCCGTTCGCGGGCAGCCGCGCGACCTTATCAACCGGGAGGGCGTCGAGATCGGCCGCCGCCACGTCGCCACGCTGATGAAGCGCATGGGCGTCGAGGCGATCTGTCGCCGACCGGACACGTCGAAACCTGGGCCCAAAATCTATCCCTATCTCCTGCGCGGACTGAAGGTCGATCGTCGGAACCAGGTCTGGGCGATGGACATCACCTATATCCGATGGCGCGCGGCTTTGTCTATCTGGCCGCCGCGGTCGACTGGCTCACCCGGCGCGTGCTCAGCTATCGCGTGTCGATCACGATGGAAGCGGACTTCTGTCTCGAGGCGCTGGAGGAAGCCCTGACAAAATGTGACGCGCCCGGCATTTTCAACACCGATCAGGGTAGCCAGTTCACCAGCGAGCCCTTCACCGACGTTCTGATCGCCAACGAAATCGCGATCCGCATGGCGCGACAATGTCGTCGTCGAGCGCATCTGGAAATCGGTCAAATATTAAGAAGTCTATCTGCATGCCTACGACAGCGTCGGCGTGGCGCGCGACCTCGCTTGGCCGATACCTGGATTTTTATAATCGACTGCGCCCCCGTCCCAGCCTTGACCGGCGCACGCCGGACGAGGCCTACTTCGATCCCACCCCCTTCATGGCGGCGGCATGAATTTTCCGCCGCCAGTTGTGTGCGTCAAGTTCTGCAAAATGGCGTGGCATCGCGGTGACGTCGGCGTGTCCGCCGCGCAGCCCCCGTGTTTAGCGGAGCGGCGGACACATGACGGTGCTCAGGCGGCCAGGGCCCT
>NZ_JAMYQN010000060.1:0-2618 GCF_040320905.1 Mesorhizobium sp. M0590 | reverse complement strand
CATAATGCAGAGCGTTTTTAGCTTGGCGTCGCGGAGAAAGGCGGGTGGCGAGAGCGCGCTGAGGTGGATCGCGACGGTGAGCTAAAAACGTGTTGGACTAAGCCGCCGGCACGGCTGGCCGCTATGGGCGTTCAATCAGGCCGTGGCCATGAACAGGGATGGCGTGGGCGCGGATGCGGTCCTGGACGCAGCGATTGCAGGGGTCGCGTGTGCCGAAAGCGGCACGGATATAGGTTCGGCAAAGTGAGGACCGGCGTCGCGCCTTGCCCGGCAAAGGCAGCCGGGGGTGACGGCGCGCAGCTTCGCGGGACCGACTCGGTTTTCCGGCCGAACGGCTCGTGCGATGCGGTGACGGCGAAAGCGGAGCGGTTCTTTCATGACGTATCCCAGTATGGCGGGGGTCCAGTGGCGCCGTCGAAGATTTCGACGATGATCATCTGGCCTTGACGACAGGCGGGGCATTGCCTGAGGGAATGACCGGTGAGATCCTCATAGCGGTCGCGGTAATCCCTTTCGGATGAGCCATCCGACGGCTCGGGAACCGGCATGCCGAGCAGGTCGCGGCAGTGGGCGAGCTTTTGCGCGCGGTAGCGATTGCCGAGAAAGCCGTAGTAGCGGATGCGATGGAAGCCCTCGGGCAGGACGTGCAACAAGAAGCGGCGAATGAACTCGTCGGACGCGACGGTCATGACCTTCTGCCGATTGCCGTGCCGGTAGTCCTTCCAGCGGAAACGAACGGCGTTGTCCTCGATGTCGATGAGGCGGTTGTTGGAGATGGCGACGCGGTGCGTATAGCGCCCGACATAGTCGAGCACCTGGGCAGGTCCGGCGAAGGGCGGTTTGGCAAAGACGACCCACTCAGCCTTTCGTAGCGGCGCCAAATAGCGCCGGAAGGCGTCGCGCTCGCTCAAGGCCTGCAAGTCAGAGAAGAACTTCAACTGGCCGGCGTCGAAGGCTTTCTCCAGATGCTCCAGGAACAATCGTCGGAACAGGCGTGAGAGCACCCGGACCGGCAGAAAGAAGCCGGGCTTGCAGGCGATCCATCGATCGCCGTCGGCAGACAGGCCGCCGCCTGGGACCACGCAATGCAGATGCGGATGATGGAGCAGGTTCTGGCCCCAGGTGTGCAGCACGGCGAAGAAGCCGATCTCGGCGCCCAGGTGCTTGGGGTCGGCGGCGATGGTGCGCAGGGTCTCGGCGGCGGCGCGGAAGAGCAGGGCGTAGACGAGCGCCTTGTTCTGATAAGCGATGGCGGCAATGTCGCCGGGCAGCGTGAAGACGACGTGAAAGTATTGCGTGTCGAGGAGCTCGGCGCGACGATCCTCCAGCCATTGCGCGCGAGCCAGCGATTGGCAGCGGGGGCAATGCCTGTCGCGGCAGCTGTTGAAGGCGATGCGCCGGTGGCCGCAGTGATCGCACTGCTCGACATGCCCGCCGAGCGCGGCGGTCCGGCACAGTTCGATCGCCGTCATGACGCGGCGCTGGGCGATCGACAGCTGCGCGTCATGCTGCGCACGATAGGCTTCGCCGTAGCGGCGGAAGATGTCCGCCACTTCCGGCCCCGAGCGGGCCATCGGCGCGAGCTTAGAAGTACTGCGGCTTGGCGGGCGGCGGCGGGGTGGGCGCCGGCCTCGGCAAGAGCTCGAAGGGGCTCGACGTGGCGCAGACCTTGTTGGTGGCGATCCGCAGGTAATGGGCGGTGGTCGCGAGGCTGCGGTGACCGAGCAGCAGTTGAATGGTGCGCACGTCGGCGCCGGCCTCCAGCAGATGGACGGCGAAGGCGTGGCGAAGCGAATGGGGCGTGACCGGCTTGGACAATCCGGAGCGGTCGCGCGCTTTCGCGCAGGCGTGTCCCACCGCATCCCTGGTGATCGGCTGGCCGGCACGATCGCCGGGGAAGAGCCACTCCTTTGGCCGCCGCACCTTCCAGTAGCTGCGCAGGATCTCCAAGAGCTTGGGCGACAGCATCACATAGCGGTCCTTCTGGCCTTTGCCCTGCTCCACGCGGATGACCATTCTCTGGCTATCGATGCCCGTGGGCTTCAGCTGCACCGCTTCCGAGATGCGCAAGCCGGCGGCATAGCAAGTGGTCAGGATGGCGTGGTGTTTGACGTCGAGGACGCAGCCGAGGAACCGCTGAACTTCCTCGGCACTGAGGATGATCGGCAGCTTCTGCGGCTTCTTGGGAAGCGGCAGGACCTCTTCAGGCGCCCAGGCCCTTTCGAGCGTCACACTGTAGAGAAAGCGCAGCGCCGCAATGGCGATGTGGATTGAGCCGTGCGACAGCTTCTTCTCGTTGGTCAGATAGACCTGATAGGTCCGAATATCCTCGCGCGGAGCAAGTCCGGCGACTTGCCGAAGTGACGCGCAAACAGCGACACCTGCTGAAGATAGGAGAGTTGGGTGTTGAGCGCGAGGTTGCGCACCTCCATGTCCTCGCTCATGCGCTGGCGAAGTTGGGTCATGACAAGCTCCTTTGTCCGATGGAATAGGCTGCAAGCAGCCACTCCATGCTGACGCAGTCGGAGCTTGTTGTGGACACATGACCAGCGCGACAGACGACGCGATCAGATCACGCTGTCGGCACTCACCCTCCTTGCCGCTCCGCATTCGCGGAG
>NZ_JAMYQN010000059.1:0-2629 GCF_040320905.1 Mesorhizobium sp. M0590 | reverse complement strand
TGCGTGTTTCAGAAATTCGCGGACACCCATTCCGCTAATTCGCGGACAGGGATTTCAGTAATTACGGGACAGTGATTCCGCTAATTCCCGGACAGTCTTCGGGGCGGATAACGGTCGGTTCTCGGGAGCGCCGTTCTGGCATTTTGCCCTCTCATCATCGGGTTGAGAGGGGCCATGCCAAGACGGAAGCAAGCGAGACGAACGACAGTGAAAGACCTACGATCAATCCTGCGCCTGACGCATGAGCAGGGCCTCTCGGTGCGAGCGGTGTCGGAACGGCTGAAGATCAGCAAGACTTCGGTTTCGACCTATCTGTTGCGGGCGCGTGAGGCTGGCATCTCGGACTGGCCGCTGCCGCCGGGCTATGACAATGACGTATTGCTTGAGCGGCTTCTGTTTCGCCGGGTTGGCCGTCCGCCGCAGGATCTGGACGAGCCCGATTGGGCGATGATCTCGCGCGAGCTGAAGCGCAAGGGCGTGACGCTGACGTTGTTGTGGCAGGAATACCGCGCGGCGCACCCCGATGGTTATGGCTACACCTGGTTTTGCGACCGGTTCGGCGCTTTCCAGCGCCGGGCGAGCGCAACGTTCCGCAACCGCCACGAGGCGGGCGCGGTGATGCAGACCGACTATGCGGGCCACACCGTGCCCGTTGTCGATCCCGATACTGGCGTCATCTACCAGGCTCAGATCTTCGTTGCAGTGCTGGGCGCCTCGTCCTTCACCTTCGCCCATGCCAGCTTCAGTCAAAAACTGCCGGACTGGATCGAGGGCCAGTGCCGGGCACTCACCTTCTTCGGCGGGGTAACTAAGGCGATCGTCTGCGACAATCTGAAGGCCGGCGTCGCCAAGGCGCTGTGGTTCGAGCCGACGCTCAACCAGACCTTCGCCGCCATGGCCGAACATTACGACACGACGATCCTGCCGACCCGCAGCCGCAAGCCGCGCGACAAGGGCAAGGTCGAGGGCGCGGTGCTGATCGTCGAGCGCTGGGTCCTGGCCCGGCTGCGCAACCGGCGCTTCTTCAGTCTCGGCGATCTCAACGCCGCAATCGCGGTGTTGCTGGAGGATCTGAACAACCGCCCCATGCGCCATGTCGGCAAAAGCCGCCGCGAACTGTTCGAGGAGATCGAGCGGTCGGCTCTGGCGCCGCTGCCGTCGGCGCCGTTCGAATATGCGGAGTGGAAATCGGCGAAGGTGCATCCCGACTACCATGTCGAGATCGACAGGACCTTCTACTCGGTGCCGCACGCGCTGATCGGGCGGCGCGTGGATGTGCGGCTCACCCACCGGGTGGTCGAGCTCTTCCATGATCACAAGCGCGTCGCCAGCCATGTCCGCCGCTCGCAGCGCTGCGGCCATGTCACCGTCAACGAGCACATGCCCAAGGCGCACCAGCGCTATGCCAACACGACGCCGGCGAACCTGATCCGGCAGGCAGCCGAGATCGGCGCCAACACCGCCATCCTGGTCGAGCGCATTATGCGCGACCGTCCCCATCCCGAGCAGGGATACCGCTCCGCGTTTGGCATCCTCTCGCTGGCCCGTCGCTACGAGCGGGATCGGCTCGAGGCAGCCTGCGCGCGGGCCCTGACCATCAATGCGATCACCTACTCCTCCGTCAACGCCATCCTCAAATCCGGCCTCGACCGCGTGCCGCCCGCAGCCGAGCCGGTCAAGCCCACGCCATCACATACCAACATCCGCGGCGGCTCCTATTATCAATGAAGGAAGGAAACCAACCATGCTGACACATCCAACCCTCGACCAGATGCAGGCTCTCGGCCTTGGCGGAATGGCCGCCGCCTATCGGGACCTGGCCGACCAGAGCAACGCCGACGATCTCAGTCGCGACGAATGGCTTGGCCTGATGCTCGATCGTGAAGCCGCCATGCGTGCCGACAAGCGTCTGACCAACCGTCTCGCCGTTGCCAGGCTGCGCTTTGTCGACGCCTGCATCGAGAACATCGACTTCGCCGCGCATCGCGGGCTCGACCGGCGCAATACGCTGTCGCTGGCCCAAGGCGCCTGGCTGAAGGCGCATGAAAACCTCATCATCACCGGGCAGACCGGCACCGGAAAGACCTGGCTGGCCTGCGCCTTCGGACGTCAGGCCGCCCGGCTCGATCATTCCGTGCTCTACCTGCGCATGCCGCGTCTGTTCGAAGATCTCGCCCTGGCGCGTCTCGACGGCCGCTTTCCCCGTCTCATCGACAAGCTGGCTCGGGTGCAACTGCTCATCCTTGACGACTGGGGCACCCACAGCCTGACCGACCAGCAGCGTCTCGATCTGCTGGAAATCTTCGAGGAACGCTATCGCCGGAAATCGACGCTGATCACCGCGCAACTGCCGATCGCCCAGTGGCATGCCATGATCGGCGAGCCGACAATCGCCGACGCCATTCTCGACCGGATCGTTCACAACGCCCATCGCGTCACCCTCGAAGGCGACAGCATGAGAAAGCAAAAAACACCGCCGCTCTTGACCGGCGCCGAAAACGGCGAAATCAATCGCAAATGAGTTCAACCAGGCAACCGGGGGCCGACCCCATCCTGCTGTCCGCGACTTAGTGAAACTGCTGTCCGCGATTTAGCGGAACGACTGTCCCGTTTTTGCGAAATGCGCAGC
>NZ_JAMYQN010000058.1:0-2767 GCF_040320905.1 Mesorhizobium sp. M0590 | reverse complement strand
TCGGATCGGCCTTAGCAACCAAATCCTACGTCATTTCAACGGCTTGAACCACATTCGCCAACCCACCGTGAATTTTTCAGGCTAGCCTGGTGCGCTACTCGCTCGAAGACATCATGAAACTCGCAGTTGCCAACTATAACGCGAACCGCATTCCAATATCCGGATCCGGGACGACGTCCTTTCCGGCATCGTCGTGGCGCTTGATGGTCTTGAGGCGGTTGGTCTGGCCTCGGCCACGTGCTCCGAGGCTGAGTGATTGCCGCCCGGACAGGCATCGGCGATCTTGGCTCGACGCCAGCATCATCGTCGCCGCGTATTACTTCAGCGAAACGGCCCGGGACCGAAAGCTTCCGCGTATTTTCATGGAGATGGCGAAGAAACCGGTCGAACAGCTCATTGAGAGATGCCGGGTTTTCTCTCAGGAGCCATGCACAATTGCGGCGCGACAGCGGCTGCCACCGTGCGGAGCGGTCGATGACCGGCCCGTGCGGTAGCGACCGCCCCTTGCACCAAGGCCAAGTCGACGCGGGTACTTGCGGCGGCTCAAGCAGCCGCGGATCATTCGCGACAGTGTATCTCCGCTCAACGGCATGACGAGTCTGTCCGGAAGGCATGAGCCCGACTCACCGCCGCAAACCCGATCCCTGCTGGCTTCGTCGACCCGAACGATGCCGCAACTTTCGGTTGACCCGTCCCCAAGAAGCCTCTCGGTGGAGCTTCGTCGTGAGCATTGGATCGCGCATCGAAGTCGTCATACGTGGAGCCGGATTTCGACAACCCGCCCATCGAAAGCTCGAGTGAAATCAGGAGGTGGAAACCTTGGAGTGCGGGCAAATCACGACGTCAACTGCGATGTCGGCTCTGAGAACTTATCCACACTGCGCCCACCGAGCCGTGTTGCGTTTTTCGCGACTGAACCGCCCCGGGTTTTCCGGAGGCCGTATCGTTTGAGTCACGCGGCTATGGCTGTTTCAAAACATGGCATAGTAGCGTTGCTCGGCTTCGGCCGGCGGGATGTTGCCCGATGAGCTCCAGCAGCCGGCGATTGTTGAACCAGTCGACCCATTCGAGCGTGGCGAACTCGACGGCCTCGAATGAGCGCCAGCGTCCGCGTCGATGGATCACCTCGGCCTTGTAAAGACCGTTGATCGTTCGGCGAGAGCATTGTCGTAAGAGTCGCCGACACTGCCCACCGAAGGTTCGACGCCCGCCTTCCGCCAGGCGCTCGGTGTCTGATAGAGACGTATTGGCGGATTCAACCGGCCGTCGCAACACCAAGGGATTGGAGGTTGCAATGACGGTTCACCAACGCGCTTCAGATCGGTGCACTCGAAAGAAGCTAGATTCGCCCGGGCGTCCGCCTGCCTGGCAGCGTGAGAATCGCTTCCGGTTCTGGCAAGCTATTGCCTTGGGACGTTCGAGCGAGGAGGCCGCACTGGATGCCGGTATATCAACGCCTCTTGGTCCGCGCTGGTTTCGGAGTGCAGGAGGGATGCCGCCAACGCATTTGGCGCCGTGGGCGAAGCCGCCTTCGGGGCGATATCTTTCCTTTCGGGAGCGCGAGGATATTGCGCTTGAGCTTGCCAAGGGAATCGGCATCCGGGCCATTGCGCGTAAGCTAGCCTGAAAAATTCACGGTGGGTTGGCGGATGTGGCGCAAACCATTGAAATGACGTAGGATTTGGTTGCTTACGCCGATCCGAATCATTTCCCGGAGACCACATCCGCCATGAATGATCTTATGCTACCGCTGAGCGGTTTGTCATCTGTCGGCGGCAAGGCCGTCATCGCCCGTTTCGACGGCGGCATGCTGTCGTCCAACAGTGGCGTTCTGGCTCTGGCCGAGGTGGAAAAGCGGCTGCGTGTGGCCGAGCGTCTGGCGTGTTGCATCGGCGATCCGCGCTGCCCGGACCAGACCGTCCACAGCCTTGCCGACATGATCGGCTTTCGCATGAAGATGATTGCCGCCGGCTATGAGGATGGCAATGACGCCAATCGGCTGCGCTCCGATCCGATCTTCAAGATGGCCCAGGATGCGCTGCCTTCGGGTCGGGATCTGGCCTCCCAATCGACGATGTGTCGGCTGGAGAACCTACCCGATGTGCGCTCGCTGCTTGCTATGGGCCGGGCGATGGTCGACCTCTACTGCGCTTCCTTCCGCCAGGTGCCGAAGCGGATCGTGCTCGACATCGACGACACCTTTGACGCCGTGCATGGCGCCCAGCAGCTTCGCCTGTTCAATGCCCACCATGACGAATACGGCTTCCAGCCGATCGTGGTGTTCGATGGCGACGGCCGCTTCGTCGGTGCGGTGCTGCGGCCGGCCAAGCGGCCGAGCGGGGCAGAAATCCGTCCCCACCTGCGCCGCCTGGTGCGGGCGATCCGGAGCCATTGGCCGAACACCCGGATTCTGATCCGGGCCGACGCCCATTATTGCGGCCCACTGGTCATTGACTGGTGCCGCGCCAACGATGTCGACTTCATCCTCGGCCTGGCGCCCACCACGACGCTGCGCAAGCATGTCGCGGATCTGGAAGCCAGCACGCTGGCACGTTTTGAAGCGTCGGCCAAGACGGGCAAGGTCCGCCGCTTCAAGGAGTTCCTGGACGGGGCTGCCAGCTGGAGCCGCGTCGAGCGCATCATCGCCCGCATCGAGGTGGGCGGCCACGCGGGGGCCAACCCCATTCAAGGCACCCCACAACGCACCGGGAGCACCCACGCGCCAAACAGCGGGGCCTCATAGAGGCTCCGCGGCCGCGAAAGCACA
>NZ_JAMYQN010000057.1:0-3331 GCF_040320905.1 Mesorhizobium sp. M0590 | reverse complement strand
CCGCTAAACACGGGGGCTGCGCGGCGGACACGCCGACGTCACCGCAATGCCACGCCATTTTGCAGAACTTGACGCACACAACTGTGCGAGGTCTGGAGCATTAGAACACGACTGCAGGTGTCAGGCGCGGCACGTGATCTGGCACTGGTCAATTTTGCCATAGACAGCAAACTTCGATGCTGTGACCTCGTCACGATCACGGTCGGCGACGTGGCACTATCCGGCACGTTTCGCGACCGGGCGGTAATCGTCCAGCGCAAGACCGGACGACCAGTACAATTCGAGATCACGGAGCAGACTCGAGCTGCCATCAGCGCCCAGCGTCGGGCTCGATCCCAAGCGATACCGAACTCATTCGATGAGGCGTACCAAAGCCGCGCAGATCTACACGAAGACGGGAAACATTCGCGCGGTGCAACTGCTCCTGGGCCATACGAGAGCACGGTCCGCTATCTCGGCATCGAAGTGGACGACGCTTTGGCGATCTCTGAACAGATCGACCTGTGAAATGAACCTGCGACAACGGACAGAGCGACGCGGGCTGGAAGCGTCGCTTTGTGACCCTTTCGAGACCTTCCGAGGCCGATTTTCCTTCCCGGAACCGGACGTTAAGCGCAACCAGTACTGATGACCCTGTGCAGACCTTTGCGTCGATGACTCGGCCCGGCCGCAGTAAACTCGAAGTGGCCATTCTGAACCGCGCAAACAGTCTCCCTGACAGCGAGGTGCTGGCGGGACGTTTGGCGGAGTAAGTTTTGCGCTCGCAACCAACGCAAATTGGGCGTACCGTGGCATATCGTCGGTTGCTAATACTGGGCCGGCGACTGAGAGCGCAAGACTCCCGCATCAAGACTCTGGGCGCGCTCGTAATTCGCTGTGTTCGGCGCGCTCACAAGACTGTCTGTCACTGCCGGAACCTCTTTTGCTCGGTTCCGGCCAGAATTGCCATTTGCGATTCGGAAGAGGAGCGTTCGGATGCAGATCATGCAAACCCGCCGCCGATTCCTGGCCGGCGCTGCAGCGGTAAGCGCTGCCGGTATTGTCGGTTTTCCGGAGTCGCTTCACGCGGAACCGCCGCTGGAAACGACCACGGTTCGGCTGCCGCGGTGGGTTGGTGGTTCCTACTGCTGGGCCGGCGCGTACATCGCCGGAGAACTGATGCGCGCAGATGGCTTCACCGACGTTCGCTACGTAGAAGCCGACAGAAGCGTCGACCAATCGGAGTGGATCGCACGCGGTGAGACGGATTTCTCGGTCAACTTTCCGCCGAACCAAATCGCGTCGATCGATGCCGGCGTGCCGATCAAGGTGCTAACCGGGTTGCACTCGGGATGCCTCGAACTGATCGCCAAGGAGAGCATCCGCAGCGTCACGGATCTGCGGGGCAAGAGGGTGGGCGTTGATGGTTTCAACAACTCGCGACACGTGTGGCTGTCCCTCATGTCCGCCTATGTCGGGCTCGATCCCGTCAACGATATCCAGTGGGTCTTGACTGAGGGCGTCAAGCCCACGGAACTCTTCGTCCAAGGGAAGATCGACGGATTCCTCGGCACGCCGCCCCAGCCGCAGGAGCTGCGCGCCAAGAAGATCGGCCACACCATCCTCAACAATGCCGTCGACCGCCCATGGTCACAGTATTTCTGCTGCATGATCTCCGCGACGTCGGACTACGTGAATAGGTACCCGGTGGCGACCAAGCGGGTCTTGCGATCCATCCTCAAGGCCGCTGACCTCTGCGTGTCGAATCCGCAGCGGGTGGCTCGGCAGATGGTCGATCGCGATTTCGTCCCATCGTATGACTACGCGCTCCAAACGCTGAAGGATATCCGGTACGACCGGTGGCGGGAATTCGATCCTGAAGACTCCCTGCGGTTCTACACACTCCGCATGCAGGAGACGGGCATGATCAAATCGAGCCCGCAACAGATCATCGCCGACGGAACGGACTGGCGCTTCCTCGACGAGTTGAAGCGTGAGCTGAAAACCTGATCCCATTTGTCTCAAGGGGAGACGTGGACATGGAAATCATCCAGAGCCGCCGGCGCTTCCTGGCCGGCCTTTCGGCAGCCGGCGCCGCGAGCCTAGTCGGGGTCCAGCAATCGCTCCCCTCAGAGCCACCGCCGGAAACGACTAGCGTCCGCAGGCGAGCCGCTGCGGAGCCACCGCCTGAGACGACGCGGATCCGGCTCGTCCGGATTCCCAGCATCTGTCAGGCCCCCCAGTATGTAGCCGAAGAACTGCTGCGCAGCGAAGGGTTCACTGAGGTGCACTACCTCCAAAAAGAGGGGACCGCAGACATCGCGCCGGCCCTCGCCTCTGGTGAAGCCGACCTCAGTGCGCATTTCGCCGCCCCGCTCCTTCTCAGCCTGGAAGCGGGGGATCCCATCGTCATCCTGGCAGGACTCCACGTCGGCTGCTTTGAGCTGTTCGGCACCGATCGCATCCAGTCGATCCGCGACCTCAAGGGGAAGACCGTGGCCGTGCCAGCGCTAGATTCCAGCCGATACGTCTTTCTCGGCGCTATGACGGCTTATGTGGGCCTGGACCTCCATAAGGACATACACTTCGTCACGCATCCGGGACCCGAGTCCATCCGGCTCCTAAGTGAGGGGAAGATCGATGCCTACCTAGGCTTTCCCCCCGAACCGCAGGAGATGCGGGAGCGGCAGATCGGCCATGTGGTGATTAGCAGCACCGTGGACCGGCCCTGGTCGCAATACTTCTGCTGCATGCTGGCTGGGAACCGGGAGTTCGTCCGCACGTATCCGGTGGCCACCAAACGCGCCCTCCGCGCCATCTTGAAAGCGGCGGATTTCTGCGCCAGCGAGCCGGAGCAGTCCGCGCAGTACTTGGTGGAGCAGGGCTATACTAGGCGCTATGACCATGCCCTCCAGGTCATAAAGGGGCTCCCCTACGGTTGGCGTGGGTATAGCGCTGAGGACACCCTGCGCTTCTACGCCTTGCGCCTCCACGAGGTCGGGATGCTAAAGAGCACCCCCCAGAAGCTCTTGGCCCAAGGCACCGACTGGCGCTTCTTCAGCGAACTGAAGGAGGAGTTGAAGACGTAGGCAATCGCCAACACGCCGTGCGCCCTATCGAGGGAAGGAGTGGCTTATGCAGATCATCCAGAACCGCCGCCGTTTCCTAGCCGGCGCTGCGTCAGCCGGCGCCGCGGGGCTTATCGGCACCTCTACGCAAGCCTGGGCTGAGCCGCTGCCGGAGACCACCTCGGTCCGCCTGCCGCGCTACATCGGCGGCGCCTATTGCTGGGCGGGCCTGTACCTCGCCGGAGAGATGCTGCGCGCCGAGGGATTCACCGATGTCCGCTATG
>NZ_JAMYQN010000056.1:0-3462 GCF_040320905.1 Mesorhizobium sp. M0590 | reverse complement strand
CAGCGTCTCCGCGATGATCCGCGCCTTGTCATCCACCGACCAATGACGCCGACCGCCGGCACCGTTGATCACCTCGAAACGCCGAAGCTGCCGCTCCGGGTCAAGCGTAAGGTCAAGTCCACACACAAGCCGATCTCCGATCCGAATACAGGATCGGCAACCTCACAGATCGCGACCACTCCCGAAAGGTGGTCCCACAACAGCGCTTACCGATCACCGGCAAGCAATCGGAATGCGCTTCCGCACGGAGGTGCGCACGCTCAAGTCGTTCTGTCGCTTCGTCGGGCGACAGACCTCTGCCGGAGGTGACGGCCGACCAAGTGTTGGCCTTTCTGGCGGGACGTGGCCCGGTGACCCGTTTCTGGGAACGAAAGCATTCTGTTCTGGCGGGCTTCTATCGGTTCGCGATGGCCCCGGGGCATACAAACATATGGCCGTTGCCACGCGCAGTCCCCAAGCCGACGGAAGCCTTCGTTCCCTATATTTACTCCCGCGAGGAGATCGGTCGTTTACTCGACGCCGTCGTCCTGATCGACCATCCTCGCTGTCCTATTGATCCGGACACATACCGAACGCTCCTGCTTCTCCTTTACGGCGCGGGGCTTCGCCTTGGCGAGGCACTGTCCCTCACATTAGCCGACGTCGACCTCGAGGAAGGGGTCCTGTGCGTCCGCGAGAGCAAGTTTTACAAGACCAGACTGGCTCCGATCGGCCACGACCTCGTGCGCATCTTATCCCGGCACGCTTCTCGCCGCCGCGACGGCCAGTCTGCAGAATCCCTCTGGTTCCTCACGCGCCAGGGCGCCCCTGTGACCCTGCAACACGCTGAGAGGGTGTTGCCGATTACGCGTCAAAGCGAATGTCGTGTGCGCCGGCGCCGGGCCGCGACATCAGCCTCGCTTGCATGACCTTCGTCACAGTTTTGCAGTTCACCGCCTCCTCTCCTAGTATCGCCAAGGCGCCGACGTCCAACGGCTTATGCCCAAGCTCTCCACCTGCCTTGGCCACGTCAACAAGGGCTCATGGAATCAGCCAAATCACAATCCCGAAAGAGCGTTAACCCGAGTTCAGAGCCCTGTTCTGGCTCGTCAGGGTCTTGACATGCACCGGAGACCCGCCCGACGCGTTCCAACCGCCAGGCGGGATCCTTGAGCACCCGAGCAAGATCTCAGGATGGGTCTGTTTTGTTTCGTCGACGATGCAAATTGCGGTCTCTTACCGAGACGCGGCGCAGACCGGCAACCGTACCTTTCGTCCGGCGGCCTGACCCCAACGGAATTACCGATCTCGCAGCCGCCGTATGGCAGCGATTATGTCATCCTTCGTCGGATAGAAGTTCTGCTCGAGAGCCGGACTAAATGGGGCGTGAATGTCGGGCGCGCTCAGACGCAGGATAGGTCGCTTCAATAGATGGAACCCCTCTTCCGCCAACACAGCGGCGATTTCACTTCCGACGTTGCAGACGCGGTGCGCGTTTTCGACGATCACAAGTCTTCCGGTTTTCGCGACCGAGGTTTTAAAGGCCGCATGGTCGAGCGGCTTCAACGTACGTGGGTCAATCACTTCGACAGAAATCCCTTCCCCTGCGAGAGCGTCGACGGCTTGCATGGTCGGCCGCATAGCGCCGGCAATAGCAATAACAGTCACATCTCGTCCTTCGCGCTTCACGTCCGCTTTGCCGATAGGGATCAGATAATCCGGATCTGTAGGCACATCGCCCTTATCCGACCACAGCCCGGTGTCTTCGAACACAAGTACAGGATCGTCGTCGCGAATCGCCGATTTCATAAGCCCCTTGATATCGGCAGCGCTCGTTGGGCTGATGATCTTGAGGCCCGGGACATTCATGAAGAGAGGATAAGGCCGGTCAGCATGCTGCGCCGCTATGGATCCCAATGAGAACATAGAGCAACGAAAAACGATTGGAATGTCGATCTGGCCTCCAGTCATAAACCGCAATTTCGAGGCCTGGTTGATGATCTGATCCGAAGCAAGATAGACGAAGCTAGCGGTTGTGAGGTCTACAATTGGTCGCAATCCATTTATGGCAGCCCCGATTCCCATCCCAGTAAAACTGGCTTCTGAGATCGGCATGTTCCAGATCCGGTTTGCGCCGAATTGCTCAATGAGTTTGCCGCCTCCGTGGTGCGCTATGTCTTCTCCCATCAAGACGACGTGCTCATCACGAGTCATTTCCTCTAACTGCGCCTCCATGAGCGCATCGAGATAGGTCATCTGGATGCGGGTGCCGGGCGTCACGGCGAGTTTCTGTACATTAACTTGCATGTCGATTAAGTCCTCTCCAGCTCAGCCACCAAACTGTTTTGGCCTGCAAGGGGTGATTTGAACATGTAGTTTGGCAAGGTTTCGGGGCGAGGCATGGGGCTGGCCAAAGCAAATTGTACAGCCTGTTTGATGGCTTCGACGACTTGATCATCTATTGCTTTCAGAATCTCTTCATTGACGCCTTCTTCTAAGAGTACCTTGCGATAAAGCGAGATCGGATCACGGTCGCGTTTGTATCTCTCGACCTCCTCGACCGATCGATACCCCAGCTTGCCGCTCGCGGAGCGGAAACTGTGATCGTCGAACCTGTAAGTGTCCGCTACTATCAGAGTGGGGCCCTCGCCCGCGCGCGCTCGAATGACGGCGTGTGCCGCAGCTTCATAGACCGCGTTCAGGTTTTGCCCGTCTACTGTTACGCCTGGCATTCCGTAGCCCGCCGCCCGCATCGCGATGTCCGGCTGCCCGTGGCTACGCGCTAACGAGGTGGTTATTGCATAGCCGTTGTTCTCGCAAAGATAGATGACCGGAAGCTTCCATAGCGACGCCATGTTGAGACTCTCATGGAAGGTGCCCTGATTCACCGCTCCATCGCCGAAAAAACATAGGGTAACCTGATCGACGCCCCGCACCCTGGCGCTGAACGCGCAGCCTGTGGCAAGAGGAATGCCCCCTCCGACGATGGGCGATTCGCTGACGATCCCGACCGAATTGTCCGCAAGGTGCATCGAACCGCCGCGCCCCTTGCAAATACCGTCCTCCTTTCCCATCAGTTCTGCCATGAGCGCGTCCAGATGCGCACCCTTCCCAATCGGATGGCCGTGCGAACGATGCGTTCCGGTCATAGCGTCATCGTCCCTAAGGGCGAGACATGGCCCTACGATAGCGGCTTCCTGACCCACGGACGCGTGGAACCAACCAGGGATCGTGCCATGGTTGAACTGGCGCATACCCTCTTCTTCAAATCGACGAATGCAAAGCATCCGGCGATAAGCCTCCAGTCTCTGACCACCGTTTAACTGCATGATCCAACGTTGCTCCAAATCCAAGTGAGAGATGCCGCCTGACATGGCAGAGCGCAGGTCGTTATTCTGCATTCACCAATTCGTATAGCCTCCATCAACGTAGACAACCGCACCAGTCATATAGCTGGAGGCGTCGCTGGCGAGAAACTGAACG
>NZ_JAMYQN010000055.1:0-4543 GCF_040320905.1 Mesorhizobium sp. M0590 | reverse complement strand
CCGCCAGTCGTCGTCACTTGTGTCCCTCCCCTCATGTGCGACGCCCGCGCTATTGACGAGAATATCCGGGCAACCACCGATCGCAGTTGCCAAATCGCGCACTGACTGCGGATCGCTGACGTCACAATAGAATGCCCGGACGTTAGACCCTATCCCGGCTGCGGCTTGCCGGGCGGCATCCAAGTCACGACTTGCTAGCGTGACCGAGGCACCCGCCCAGTCTAACGTGCGCGCAATTTCCAGACCTATGCCTCGCGCGCCACCAGTGACCAACGCGCAGCGGCCGGTTAGGTCAAACCGCTTCATGAAGTCGGGATGCATCATCGGCTTTTACTCCTGTCCGTCGTTGAATGCTTGGCAAGTGGTCGTCATCCAGCAACTGTCCGACCAACCAGCCCAAGTGACGCGACATGCGTCGTGGCCGAAAATGATGCCGCTCGTCTGGCCGTCTGATCATCGAATTTCCTGCTTACAAGCTAAGATTCGCGCGCTGGCAAGCAGCCCTCGATATGACCACCCGCGCCAATCCGCATCTTGCACGCCGAAAGTCGGCGTCTTTTAATACGACGCGGCGAACTTGGCCCGCCTGTAATGGCGATAGCTGGTGCTGCTAGCACATTGGCTAGATCGGCCCCGCTTTCGTGCTTTCGGTATCCATCCGGTCTGGGCCGCGGCGGGTGCGGTCTGTGTTAAGCTGCAGCGATGGAGATCGACACCGACAAGATCGATGATGCGGTCCTGGCACTGCTTTGGCTGACCCTGCACAATGAACGGTGCGCCTAGAAGAGCTTTGACTGGGACGTGACGGATCGACTTCACCGGAAGGGATTGATCGCCGACCCGGTCAACAAGGCAAAATCCTTGGTGTTGACGGACGAGGGTCTTCGGCGCTCGGAGGAACTGTTTCGCGCGCTGTTTACGCGGCCGACGCCATGAGCGGCCGAACGGGCCGCCAGTTCCAAGGCAGCAGGTCCTCGAGCCGTGTGATCGACGTGTCGGCGACGCGGGCGAGGACATCGGCCAGCCAGGCCTGCGGATCGACGTCGTTGAGCTTGGCGGTTTATGCCGACCGCCAAACTATGCCGAGCGCCTCTTCCGATCATGGCGGTATGAAGCGCTTTGCCCGCCATTTCGACCGAGAACCGGTCGTTGACACTCGGCATAGTTCTCATGCTCAAAGGGCGTTCAGGAATTCAAGAAGTCGGTCGTTTGGCCGAAATCGTTCGGCCTTTGCGCGTTCGTATGGCTTCAGCTTGGCAAGTGCGGCTTCCTTCAGCTCAAGATGTGCGTGAAGATAGGTCAGCGTCGTTTCCATCGCCTCATGGCCCAGCCATAAGGCGATGACCGAACAATCGACGCCCGCCTGCAGCAGCTCCATGGCAGCGCTGTGCCTCAAAACATGGGGCGACACCCGCTTCGAGCGGAGGGTGACGCAGTGTTCGCGAGCCTTGGCGACATATTTGTTCAGCAGCGCCTGCACGCCGTCGGCGCTCAGCCTGCCGCCGTGCGTGTTCGGAAAGAGAGCCGTTGCGCCCCGTTTCCTGGGCTCGTTGAGCCGGCCCCGACGGGCTTGCTGTGCAACCTTGGTGAGCGGCGTACTTCGCTCCTTGCGGCCCTTGCCAAGGCATCGCACGTGGGCACCGTGCCCCAGCATCACCGAGTCACGGTCGAGATCGATGATCTCCGAGACCCGCAACCCCGTTTGCGCGGCCAGCAACGGCAGAGTGTAATCACGCCGTCCCAGCCATGTGCTGCGATCCGGACAGGCCAGGATCGCTTCAATCTCGGGCCTGGTGAGAAACTGAAGCTGTCGCTTGTCGCATCGCTTGCTCGGGATCGCGAGCACGCGTTGAATCTGGGCGCTATGGGCCGGCTCCTCGAACGATGCATATCTGAAGAAAGACCGAATGGCCGTGAGGCGGAGATTACGGGTCCTCACTGAGGCGGATCGCAGTGTCTCGAGGTCTTCCAGGAATGCGCCGATGAAAGGCGCGTCCAAATCCCGCAGTGTCAACTGTGACGGAGACCTGCCAAGGCGTGTCTGCGCGAATGCAAACAGGAGCCGGAAGGTGTCGCGATAGGAGGCGATGGTGTTGGAGCTTACGCCTCGATGTCGCATGAGCCGATCGGTGAACCACCGCTCGATCAGCACGGCTAAATCGTTCGAGGCGCTCATGAGCGAACCTCCCACCGCTCATCCAGCAGTCGCGCAGCATGGGTCATTAGCTCCGGCGCGGCGGATAGATACCAGTAGGTGTCGCGAACATTGGCGTGGCCGAGAAAGGTCGAGAGGACCGGCAGTTCCCGCTCGACATCTTCGCCCGCACGATACCAGTTGGTCAGGGCCTGGACGGCGAAACGGTGACGAAGATCGTGAACCCGCGGACCATTGCGCTGTCCCCGCTGCCGCAGACCGATCTGTCGCGACAGCTGCCAGAACACCCGGTGCACGTATTGGTGCAGCAATCTGCCGCCCTGCTCGGCGACAAAGAAATAGGGGCTACGAGGCGCGACGAGATGCGCGTCGCGTCGCGCGGCATAGTCCGACAGCACGGCGACCGTCGTGGCATGGAGCGGGACCAGCCGCGACTTGCCGAACTTCGTCTCTCGAATGGTGAGGATACCTTACCTTGGTCCAGATCGACGTCGTCCCGGCGCAGGTCGAGCGCTTCGGAATGGCGTAGCCCGGCGACCGCTATCAATCCGAACAGGCAATGATATGTCCAGCGACGCAGGGCGTTGGCCGGCGGCAGCGACAGTGCCGCCGCCAGAAGCGCCGTGATCTCAGCATCGGTATAGATGTAGGGCTTGGCCCGCCGCGCCGGCGACACAGCGTCTTGAGGTGGCACTTCCGTCAGGGGATCGAAATGAGCGAGGTGCTGAGCGAAGCAGCGCACATCGGTCAGGCGGATGGACCAACTCGGTTGTCGGCCGATCAACGTCACCCACTTCATTGCCAGCGCCGTGGTGATGGTCTCGGCGCCGCGAGCCTCCATGAAGGTGACGAAATCCGACAACCGTCGGGCGGGGCCATGATACTTGTACCCCAACCCCTGGCGCATGCCCACATAGCGCTCGAGCGCTGTTCGAAGCCGGCTCATTCGGCACCTCCCGGCCACGGCAGGCTCAGTTCGCGCAGCTTCTCGATGTCGAGCTTGGCATAGATCCTTGTGCTGTCGACGCTCCGGTGACGAAGCAACTGGCTGATCTCGGCAAAGCTGGCCCCCGACCGCAGCAGGTCGGTCGCAAGGCTGTGGCGGAAGAGGTGCGCGCCGTGGTGCGCATATCCGTGAATACCCGCCCGCTCGAGGGCCTCCTTCGCGATCATCGTGATGGCGCAGCCTGAGGCAAAGCCGACGTGCGGAGCAAGCATTCGTAGAAATAACCGGCGACACGGTGAAGCCGGTCGCCCATGCCGGATGTAGGCGACGATAGCCGCACCGACGTCGTGGCGTAGCGGCATCATCGCTTGCCGCCGTCCCTTGCCATGGACGAGGACACTGCCCGACTGCCAATCGATATCATCAAGACTGAGCGCGGCAACCTCGCTGGCGCGCAAGCCCAGCTTGGCCAGCGCCATCAAAACCGCATAGTCGCGAAGCCCCATTGCCGTGGTCCGATCGCAGGCATCGAGAACCACCTGAACCTTCTGTGGTGACAGGAAGGTTGGTAGGCCAGCAAGCCGCCAGCGACGGATCGACGGCACACAATCGGCCAAGGCCACCGAAATGAAGCCCTTCAGATGCAAATAGCGCAGGAAGGCGCGCACCACCCCGCACATCGCCTTGCCGCTGTCGGCGGAGCCATCGAGAGCATGTCGCTCGACATAACCGATGACGATCTCCGGGGTGAGCGCCGCAAACCCATCTGCGCCAGCCGGACAGACCTCCTGCAGAAATCGGCGTGAGAGCAGCTTGTGGCTTACCACCGTCGAGGCGGCGAGCCCTCTCTCATTCGTGAGGTAAGCCGCGAGCACATCAACAATCTGCTCGTACTCCGTGCGCTCAATCGGAAGGGCGGTTGGTATCAAACCTTCTTGCCGTAACGCGGCAAGCAAGCGCCGAAGCGCCGATCGGTCGCCCGAATCGATGCTCCAGTGTTTGGAACGGTGCTCCAGAAACCGCTCAACATGAACTTCGCTCAAATCCCGGAGATCGTGCCCGTTACCGACATGCCAGTCTCTCAGCTCACGAAATAGGCTTAGCGATCGCCAGGTGCATTGCCGACCGAAGCCTTCGTCCGACAATCTGCCCGCATAAACGCGTGCAAACTCGCCATATGGCCCGTGGATCAGCTTCCGATACAGCGTGCTGCGTTGCAGATAGTCACTTGCGTTCATGTGTCCTCTCCTTCGCGTCAATTGCGACGGAGAGAGCCTAAGCTATGCCGATCCAGCTACCGCTATGTTGAGGAAAGTGTTGGTAAAAACTTGCTCACTCGGCATAGTTCGCCGGTCGGCATAATGCAGAGCGTTTTTAGCTTGGCGTCGCGGAGAAAGGCGGGTGGCGAGAGCGCGCTGAGGTGGATCGCGACGGTGAGCTAA
>NZ_JAMYQN010000054.1:0-5281 GCF_040320905.1 Mesorhizobium sp. M0590 | reverse complement strand
TTCGGATCGGCCTTAGCAACCAAATCCTACGTCATTTCAACGGCTTGAACCACATTCGCCAACCCACCGTGAATTTTTCAGGCTAGTTTGCGATGTCGTGAACCATTGGACGGATCGGGCGGACTTTTCTTTTCCGAGAAGATCTTTCAAAACGGCATTGTCGAGCATGTGTCCGGCCGGGGCGGCTTCACACAAGCGTTCTCATCCGACAGCGTCTTCAGTCCCACACACCGTTCCACCGTTCCTTCCGCCTTCCATTTGTAGATGCTGGCGGCGAGGAACCCATGCGGCATGAAGCCCAGGCCGATGATGGACCCGTTCAAATACCATCGCCGCAATCAGCAGACATGTGCTGCTTGCTCTGTTCGGTGCGCACCTCAGCGACGTCGATGTGCAAGTAGCCGATCGGACAGCTCTTGAATTTTCTTCTTCGCCGGCTTGTCACCCTCACGTCAGGCAAGCGGCTGATGCCGTGGCGTTGCAGACGACGATGCAATGACGAACGCGTCAGGTGTGGGATCGTCGGCTGCAATGCATAGAGGCAATCTTCCCACGGCAGCGGCGTGTAGCGGCGAAAAGCGACAATGACGGGCTCTTTCTCGAGTCATAACACGGTCGATCTCGGCTCCCTCGGACCGTTCGGCAGATCGGCCACCGAGGTCCGCTCCCGCGATTGGCGGCGGCCTGGTGATCCCCTAACGTTTGGCCAGCGCTCTCAGGCTCGCTTGACTATGCTGTATCGCAGAGGCGGATCGCCTCTGTCGTCGTGGCGCTCCGATGAACTTCCGCACGCCCGAATCGCTCAGCCGCACGCAGCCACAGCCTAGATGTTTGATCCTAGGCTTTAATGGGGTATCCTTGTCCTCGAATCGAGGGATGCACTATCGGTTAGGTTCTTTTCGTCTCGACTTACAACTTCAGATTTCGACAAGCGAGGTGGAAGATCACCGCTCGCCGGTCTCCTGCGCGCACCCGAAGCGCCGATCGGATGGCCGATCGCGATGGCGCCATCGTTGACGTTGACGATCGAGGGATCCCAGCCCATGTCCTTGTTGACGGCGCAGGCCTGGGCGGCAAAAGCTTCATTGGCCTCGACCAGGTCGAGATCGCCGACCGACCAGCCGGCTTTCTGCAATGCGTTGCGCGAAGCGGGGATCGGGCCTGTGCCCATGATCGCCGGATCGACGCCAGCGGTCGCCCAGGACACGATGCGCGCCAGCGGGGTGATGCCGCGCCTGGCGGCTTCCGCCTCGGTCATCAGCAGCTCGCCGGCGGCGCCGTCGTTGATGCCGGAAGCGTTGGCGGCGGTCACCGTGCCGTCCTTGTCGAAAGCAGGCTTCAGCTTGGTCATGGCGTAGATCGTGGCGCCGTGGCGGATGTATTCGTCCTGGTCGACGATGGTGTCGCCCTTCTTGCCCTTTATGGTGACGGCGACGATCTAATCCTTGAACTTGCCGGCCTTCTGCGCGGCCTCAGCCTTGTTCTGCGAGGCCAGCGCGAACTGGTCCTGGTCGTCACGAGTGATCTGGAACTGGCGGGCGACGTTCTCGGCGGTGTTGCCCATGTGGTAGCCGTTGAAGGCGTCCCATAGCCCGTCCTTGATCATGGCGTCGATCATCTTGTAATCGCCCATCTTGCTCATGATGGCTTCCTATTTGTTAGAACTGAGCCTTGGCTCCGGCTAGGCATCAAGCCTCAATTGACGATCGTTGCCTCGGTGGCATTGCGGGGTTCACTGTCGGTGACACCTTCTGCCAGTTCCACCAGCTTGAGCCCGCCCTCAACTACGTCGAGTATGCCAAGGTTGGTCATGATGCGATCGACCACACGCTGACCGGTCAGCGGCAGGGTGCACGCCTTCAGCACCTTGGACTCTCCGGCCTTGCTGGTGTGATCCATAGCTACGACCACACGCTTCATCCCAGCGACCAGGTCCATTGCCCCCCCATGCCTTTGACGAGCTTGCCCGGTATCATCCAATTTGCCAGATCGCCGTTTTCGGCAACCTCCATCGCGCCGAGGATCGCCATTGCGATCTTGCCGCCGCGGATCATTGCGAAGCTCTGCGCGGAGTCAAAGAAGGCCGAATGCGGTAGTGCGGTCACTGTCTGCTTGCCGGCATTGATGAGATCGGCATCACTTCATCCTCAGTCGGAAACCGGCCGATACCCAATAGCCCGTTTTCCGATTGCAGCGTTACCCGAACTCCCTCGGGAATGTGATTGGCAACTAGGGTCGGAATGCCAATGCCGAGATTGACGTAGCTGCCGTCTTCAAGTCCGCGCGCAGCCCGTGCCGCCATCTGGTTCCGATCCCAAGCCATTCGTCTCTCCCAACCTTACGCTGCCGCGCGCGTTGTACGCTGTTCAATGCGCTTCTCGTGCACACCCTGGATCAGGCGGTGAACGTAGATGCCAGGCAGGTGAACATGGTCAGGGTCGAGGCTGCCGACCGGTACGATTTCCTCGACCTCGGCGACGCAGATCCTGCCGCATGTTGCGGCCGGCGGGTTGAAGTTGCGCGCAGTCTTGCGGAAAACGAGATTACCTGACGTGTCCGCCTTCCACGCCTTCACAATCGACAGGTCCGCGACAATTCCGGTCTCGAGCACATAGGTCTCGCCGTTGAAGGTTTTGTGCTCTTTGTAGTCGGCGACCATGGTGCCTACGCCGGTCTTCGTATAAAAACCTGCGATACCGGCACCACCAGCGCGCATGCGCTCGGCCAGAGTCCCCTGAGGATTGAATTCGAGTGCCAGTTCACCGCTCAGGTATTGGCGCATGAACTCGGCATTCTCGCCGACGTATGACGAGATCATCTTCTTGATCTGCTTCGTCTTCAGCAGCACGCCGAGCCCGAAATCGTCGACGCCGCAATTGTTCGATGCAATCGTCAGCCCCTTTACGCCGGCGTCCCGGATCGCCCCGATCAAAAGCTCCGGGATCCCGCAAAGCCCAAATCCGCCGGCTGCGATCACCATCCCGTCAAACAAAAGACCTTCCAGCGCAGAGCTGGCATCCCCAAAAACTTTGCTCATGTAACTCCCCGAATGGATGGCCAGCACATTGGCTGTTTGCCGCAATTGCCAAGCCGATATGGTGTGTCCACAAATGTTAGTTGCTGTGGCCGCGAGCCACGGATCACGGCTTGATTACTGCCTGACGGCCCATGGCCCGGATGGCGGTCAGTCGACGAGCCGCACGGGTCATTCCGAGACGGCAAACTTAGTTGGAAGTCGTTGCATCGACCGACTCGTGCATAGGGATTTCCTTGCCTTCATGCTCTTCACGTTCACTGAGGAAGCTCTTGCTTGAAGAATGGTACATTCAGATCTTTTGGCCGTCGCGAACGAGTTCATCCATAACGAGACCGACAGCGCTTTCAGCGATTGCAACGATCTCTTCGACTTCTGACTTGGTTGTTACGAGCGGCGGCGCAAAGCCCAAAATGTCCCCGTGCGGCATAGCGCGAGCGATAAGACCACGGTCGCGGGCAGCCTTTGAAATACGTGCACCAACCTTGAGCGACGGGTCGAAACGCTTCCTATTGTCCCGATCGGCCACGAACTCGATTGCGCCCATAAGGCCAACTCCGCGCACTTCGCCGACGATCGGCAACTGGGCGAATTTTTCCTTCAGCTGCGCTTGGAAAAATGCTCCAACGTCACGTGCGTTGCCAGGGAGGTCTTCTTTCTCGACGATGTCGAGAACCGCGTTGGCCGCGGCGGCGCCCATCGGATGACCAGAGTAGGTATAGCCATGTGAGAATGCCCCAACCCTATCAGCGCCGTCTTCCATCACCTTGTAAACCTTCTCGCCAACGATCGCCGCGGAGAGCGGGAAGTAGGCAGAGGTCAGGCCCTTCGCGACCGTAATGAGGTCGGGTTCGATCCCATAGTGCTGTGAGCCGAACATCGAACCTGTTCGACCAAAACCGGTAATTACTTCATCGGCGATGAGGAGCACATCGTGCCTTCTCAGAACGGCCTGGATGGCCTCCCAATACTCTTCCGGCGGAGGCGTGATGCCGCCTGTGCCGAGCACAGGCTCGGCGATGAAGGCGCCGACATTGTCTGGGCCCAGACGTCTGATCAGTTGGTCAAGCTCGGCCGCGCGGCGGGCAGAGAACTCCCGCTCAGTCTCGCCTGGGTTTGCGCCCCAGTAATGATGTGGAACACCAGTGTGAACAATCTGGGGGAGCGGCAGGTCCATGTTGTCGTGATAAAAGTTCATGCCGGTCATCGAACCGGACACCACGCTGCAACCGTGATAGCCTCTCTCCCGCGAGATGATCTTCTTCTTGTTCGGCTTGCCGCGCAGGTTGTTGTAGTACCAAACGAGCTTGGCCTGGGTCTCGTTGGCGTCCGAGCCGGACATGCCATAAAAAACCTTGCTCATTTTGCCCGGCGCCATTTTCACGAGACGATCGGACAAGATGGCAAGTTCGTCCGTCGTGTGCGCTGCATAGGAGTGGTAATAGGCGAGTCGATAGGCCTGTCGCGAGATCGCCTCGGCGATTTCGGTGCGGCCATAGCCCACGTTGACACAGTAAAGTCCTGCAAAGCCGTCGATCAGCCGGTTGCCGTGCGCGTCCTGGATGCGAATGCCCTTGCCCGTCTCGACGATTGTCGGCTCACCCAGCTTCCCGGTCGCGAAGTCCTTGAGCTGCGTGAAAGGATGCAGGACCGAGTTTCTGTCCTTCTCGCTTATGTCCTTGATGTTGATAGTCATCTTGCTTCCTCTCAGGCTGCAATGTTTCCAAAACAGCCGTATCTGGTTCGAGATATTCGGGCAGGCAGTACTTTTATCCCGCTGGATAGCAGGCGTTCCGCGCAGATCATGACACTCGCCGCCAAGTCCACGCCAGCCTCCTCGCATATGGCAACATCAGAAAGCCGATCACCGGCTGAACGACTGGGAGTGATGGGCTCCTTTCGGTTCACCGACCACCAATTTGTCGCGGCGCTCGATGAGATCGCGCGTTTGCGTTTCTTCAATACCGACGCTAGGGCAGCCTGTGTGAATTAAGCAAATCTCCTGCACACAAACTATTTTAGAGGCAACGCTGCTTGAGAGCGAAATTCACTGACTTGGAGCATTTTTCCTGCCATTTCGCCACTATCGGCGCAGGGTCTCGTTCGCGGAATTGTTGCGGAGCGAAACAGCCTGCAACGTGCCAAGGTGCAGTTTAGCTGTTTAGCCTGAAAAATTCACGGTGGGTTGGCGAATGTGGTTCAAGCCGTTGAAATGACGTAGGATTTGGTTGCTAAGGCCGATCCGAA
>NZ_JAMYQN010000053.1:0-5398 GCF_040320905.1 Mesorhizobium sp. M0590 | reverse complement strand
AGAACCGGCCAGCCCGATCCTGCGGAACGCGAAGCTCCAGCACCCCGACCCGCGTCACCAGCTTGCGCTCGTAATAGCCGGACCGGTAACTCGTCCGCCCCGCCGTCCGCTCCCCTTTCTCGGCCCCGATCGCCTCCGTCATCTCGGCTTCAAGAACCTCCTGCACGACACTCTGCAATGTCTGGCGAAAGCCGTCCTCATCCGACAACAGCAACGCTTTCAACTCGCCTCTGCTCAGTCTAACGTCTCGATTGGTCATGGCACTTCCCCTTCCACGGGAATCGGTGATCGCAATGTCACCACCGTGCCATGGCCGCTCGCCCCTCAGAGCAAGCGCCGTTCTCTCTCCAAAACTTTTTGCAGAACCTTCAGCACACTATCCCTCGCACGGCTTGAGAGGAGGCTTCTGACCGACAATGTGGCCTCTGTTCCAGCTGGGCATGGTTCTTCTCCATGCCGCCCTCCGCAGCCGCAGCGCTCGACGTGAGCCCGCGAATTCTAGCGTCTCACCTGGAAGCGCTACAAAGGATTCGGTTTGAGAGTTGTTGGTTGTCGGTGCCGATGAAGTGCACCTTCACAATGGGGCACAACCCGCCCTTAACGGACATTGATCGGAACCCACGGCCATCGCCCTCACAACCAAAACGAGCCTATGTCTGACGAGAGCAAGTAGGCGATCCAAAGCGATACGCCCTTTAGTCGGGAAGGCCAGCCTTGTGGTAGCCTTCGACGAAGCGCTGGAGCAATTCCTCGTCGTCGAATGGCTGCGATGTTGCCCAGTGCCTGATGCTGAAATGGGGATTGCTCATCATGAAGAATTCCGCCTCCTGATGGGCTTCATCCTGGCGCCCGAGCTGCGCGAGGGCTGCCGCTAGCATGCGCCGCGACGTGGTGCGGTAGGTTTCCGGCTTGCGTAAAGCCTCGACCGCGGATTGATAGTCGCCGAGCGCATAGTAGGCTTGGCCCGCCATCCAATAATACCACCCCGGTGGGCGCGGATTGAGCCGCAATGCCCGCTTCACGAATTCGACGCCTTTGACCGCGTCGCCCCTCAAGGTGATGAGATCCGAGCGCATCGCCCAGGCATCGGCATGATTGGGATCGAGCTTGAAGGTCGCCTCGAACTCAGCATCCGATTCCGCGAAACGCCGTTCGTGACCAAGTATGATGCCCAGCACCCAGCGGTTCCCGGCATCGTTAGGGTCGAGCGCCAGTGCCCGCTGCGCTTCCGCGAGCGAGCGAGGCTGGTTGGCTTCCTTCGGCTCATCCCAGAACAGCCAGCCGAGCCAAAGATTGAGGGCCAGCCAGCTATGTGCTTCGGCATAGTCGGGATCGAGACCAATCGCCTTTTCCAGGAGCATGCGCGCTTCCCGCGCGCCTAACCCGGTCTGAAAACTGACGCCGCGGGCTTGCACGCAGAGGTCATAGGCTTCGAGACTCGTCGGCCGTTTGCGCGCCGGCCGTCCGGCCAATCGGCCGACTAGGGCTTCGACGATCTTGGCCGTGACCTCATCCTGCACTGCAAAGATGTCCTCGAGGCTGCTGTCATAGCGCTCGGCCCAGATATGATCGCCGCCGATTGCGTCGATCAGCTGCGCATTAACGCGCACGCGCCCCGCGGCGCGCCGGGCGCTGCCTTCAACCACATAGCGCACCCCAAGATCACGCGCGGCCAAACGCACATCGACCGACCGCCCCTTGTAAGCAAAGGTCGAGTTGCGCGCGATAACGAAGAGGCCGGCGCAGCGAGATAGGTCGGTGATCAGGTCTTCGGTCAAGCCGTCGACAAAGGTTTCCTGCTCCGGATCGTTGCTCATGTTAGTGAAAGGCAAAACCGCGATCGAGGGCTTATCGGGCAATTCCAGCGATGCCAGTCGGCCGACCGGAGCGGCTCTCGGAAGCTGCAGGTTTACGCGATAGCAGTATATCGGCTCGACTATATTCTTCACCCGCTGCTCGCCCATAGGCTCGAACGCAAACGCCAGCTTCTGCCTGACTTCCTTGGACACCTTCTCTGAAACGCAGATGCCACTGGGCTCGGCGAGTTGTTGGAGGCGCGAGGCCACGTTCACGCCCTCGCCATAGCGATCGTCCCCTTCGACGATCACTTCTCCAAGGTTGATTCCGATCCTGACTTCGAAGCGCTGGTCTTCGGCGACGCTCGCGTTACGCTCCGCCATGCCGCGTTGAAGCGTGACCGCGCATTCGACCGCATCCACCACGCTGCCGAACTCCGCCAGCAGGCCGTCTCCCATAAGCTTGAAGATTCGCCCGTGTCGTGTTGCGATTTCCGGCTCGAACAGCTCTTTGCGGCCACGTTTTAGTCGGTCGAAGGTGCCCGCTTCATCCGCCTCCATGAGCGTCGAGTACCCGACAACATCGATGGCAAGGATGGCAGCGAGCTTCCGCTCCATGTTGGGCCTCAGTTAGGATTCGCGACACGCAAGCCGCAGGTCAGAGGCGGGTAGGGATCGGCGCCTCCGGCGTGCCCTTACCGGCCTTTGATACCACAGATCACGCCTCTTGAGACTATTGATCGCGCGACGCTCCGGCTCTCCTGCCGCAGCGGAATGCAATGTCGGTTATGGTCCGCTTCGCCGCATCCGGCACGATGAGCAGCCCGGCTGCACGATTCAGAGGCTCGTCCCACAGGCGGGCCATTATCGTTTCGCCGCGCTCGGCACACCTTCTGCAGACGCCGCAACGATACGCCTAGCCGGTGCACCGACGGCGCGCCAGCCGCCGGCTTCATGGTTCTCGACAGCCCTTCCTGCCTGCGCTTGCTTCGCCCGGTCATTCCGGCAATCCCGCCTTTCGCAGGGCCGACGCCAGCATTTCCATGAGTTCTGGTCGGACGACGCTCATCCGCACGAATGCGCTGTTTGTCCAGCCCGGCGCGACCTCCAACAGCCGCGAGGCGGCTGCGCGTGCGGCATCCAGGCGGTCGAGATTGACATAGGCTGCGACGAGGCTGGCATAGAGGACGCTGAAGCCGGGCGCTACTTGGATCGCCAGCGTCGAATAGTTCACCGCGTCATCATACCGGCCAGTGAAGAGGTGGACCCAGGCCAGCGCCAGGTACGAATGATAGTTCAGGGGATCGAAAGGACTGAGGCGAAGTGCCTTGAACGCGTGATCGCACGCACGTTCATAGGTTTCGCTGTACATGTGCACCATCGCGCTGAAGCCGTATGCCAGAGCTAAGTTGCGGTTTAGCTTCAAAGCTCTATCGAGAGCGCTGATGGCCCGTGCGTAGTCATGGGTAATCGTGGCGTGAACGAACGCCCCCATCGACAGCGCCTGGGGATCGTCGGCGCCGATCGCCATTGCGATGTTGGCGTGCTTCAGCGCGGCAGCCCTGTCTTCGGGATGGAAGCCTCCGCGCAGGAAGCGCTGTTCGTATCCCCAGGCCGCATAGCCATGTGCGGAAGCGTAGTTCGGGTCGAGACTCAAGACCTCGTTCAGCAGGCGCAGGGCTTCGTTGGTATCGGCCGGCGTGTTGGCGTAGGCATGTGGCAAGGCGCGCAGGAAGAGATCATATGCGTCAAGGCTGTCCGGCCGCTTGCGGCGCGCTCGGTCGATCTCAGCGCGCCGCAGGGTGGGTTCAAGCGTCCCGACAATACTCTCGGTCAATCGGTCCTGCAGGTCGAACACGTCTTCCGCCGCGCCCTCGAACTTGTCTGCCCAAACATGGGTTGCATCTTTGCCCTCGATAAGCTGTGCGGTTATGCGCAGTCTGTCGGCAGCCCGCCGCACGCTCCCTTCCATCACGTAGCGGACGCCAAGCTCTCTTGCGACCTGCCGGATATCGAGCGTTCTGCCCTTGTAGGCGAAAGTGGAGTTCCGCGCGATGACGAACAGACCGGGTATCTTCGACAGGCCCGTGATGAGGTCCTCCACCAGCCCGTCCGTGAAATACTCCTGCTCGGGATCACCGCTCATGTTGGTGAACGGCAGCACGGCGATGGACGGCTTGTTGGGCAACGAAGGCGATCTGAGCTGTTGCATGTCGGCGACGAACCGCTGGCGAAGAACGCGATAGACCGGGAGCGGTTCAGCGATGTTCTTGACATGCTGCTCGCCCATCGATTCGAAGCCAAAGGGAAGCTTCCTTTCGACTTCGCGAGCAACTTTACCGGAGATGTAGATGCCGCCAGGCTCCGCTAGTTGCTGCAGGCGCGCTGCGATGTTGACGCCGTCGCCGTAGCGATCCTCGCCCTCGACAATTACTTCGCCGAGATTGATGCCTATTCTCACCTCAATGCGATCGTTCGCGACGGAATCCGCGTTGCGCTCGACCAAGCTACTCTGCAGCGCCACCGCGCACTCGACCGCATCCACCACGCTGGAGAACTCGGCGAGCAGTCCGTCGCCCATGAGCTTGAATATGCGTCCGTGTCGTTCCGCTATTTTGGGCTCAAACAGTTCCGTGCGTATCGCTCTGAGACGCTCAAAGGTCCCTGCCTCGTCACTCTCCATGAGCGCCGAGTAGCCAACCACGTCAGCCGCCAGGATGGCTGCGAGCCTTCTCTCCAAGAATTCTCCTCAAGCAGACCAATCGGCCAAGGATAGCATACGACGGGTCGTGAATCTGGGAATAGTTCACCTGCGGGACGTGGCGTGGCACGGCGGCGATCTGCTCCTTCCGAAGGCCGACGCGGATGACCGACTGCCACCCAACCAAGCCGTTTGACCCGAGCTGGCAACTGCTGAGTAGGCGAAGTCCGCATCGCCTCGATCGCGCCAATTGCCGACCTTTCCGGCGCTTCTCCGAAGCTGACGTTCGCGGTGCGGCCGGAATGCCACCGAACCTGCCGACATCATAGCCACGCCTCGAGTAGAGGCTTCGTCTCGAGCACCTCGGCACGGTTCCGTTCGCGCGATAGAAGCAGCGGTTGGCGATTGAGCAGCATGGAATCGCCGAATTCATGCGCGCGGTATCGATACGCGGTGAAGGCTGCGGAGGCCTTGGCGAGCAGAGCATCGTCGGCAAAGGCGCGCAGGAGCTCGAAATGGCTTTCGCCGGGCTGGTGGACGCCTGTGAGAATCGCATCGACCACGCGAAGCCGCGTGCCCCGCGCGATGCGCCCTGTCGCAATGCGTTTTCCGGCACGCACACCGCCATCGGGATTGGCGGCTGCCTCCAGAGCGCGCACTACGCTCGTGCCGATCGCGATGATGCGGCTGCCGCGGAGCTTCGCCCGCGCGACCTGCGCTGCGGTGCGTCCAGGGATGCGGTAGGGCTCGTCGAAGGGAAGACGCGAATCGAGCGCGGGATCGCCGGTGGAAGAGACGCCGGCGGCATGCGTGAGGGTTGCAAAGCCAACGTCGTGCCGACGCCAGGCTTGGAGCGTGCGCCAGTCGAGCGCGAAGCCTGCCGACGGCGCCTCGAACGCGA
>NZ_JAMYQN010000052.1:0-6336 GCF_040320905.1 Mesorhizobium sp. M0590 | reverse complement strand
CTGATTATAGTCGGGATGCACCTTCGCCGGTTCCACTCAGCGTATTCAAACGGCGTCGCCGGCAGGGTGCCGAGCCGCCGCCTGCGGGGCGTAGGCCTGATCGTTGCTGCGACGTTCGCCACCGAGATTGGCGACATACGCCGCTTCGAGAGCCCGCGCCAACTCATGGGATATCTCGGCCTCGTTCCCGGCGAACGATCGACCGGCGAGACAGTCAGACGGGGCGGCATCACCAAGGCAGGCAACGTCGCGTTCGCCATATGCTGGTCGAGAGCGCATGGACCTTAGGCATCCGCCGATGGTCGGTGCGAAGAAGCTGTACCGTCTGGAGCAGGCATCACCGAAGGTGCGGGAGATCGACTGGAAGGCGCAGACCCGGCTGACCGCCCGCTATCGAATGTTGAGTGGACGGGGCAAGAGGACAACGGTGGTCCGCACCGCGATCGCCCGCGAACTGGTCGGCTTCATGTGGGCCGTTGCACGGGAGGCGCAGGCGAGCAGGTCGTAGACCGCTGCGATGGCTTTCATCTCGCGCATGGGCGGAGGCGGGACCCGGCAGGGGAATGCCCGGTCCGACGCTTTGTGGCAGGCAATGGCCGACGCCCGCAGCAAGATAGGAACAGCCCCGGATGCATAATCGGGAATGCGGTAGCCAATGCGCGCATCAGAGCTTGATCACCGACGTCCTTCAGTTCCGCCTCTACCCATGCGCGATCATCACGATGAACAACCGACCTCTCGATCGGCTGGACACGCACGTTCCAAACCTTGACAACGGACATCAGAGCGCTATTCCGGCGGCACCTTTCGCGCGTGGATGTAAGGGACGATGTTCGACGCCTTTGAGGGCTTCGACATATGACGATTTCAGAGTTTACGCTTAAGTGAAAGCGCTACATGTCTATGCGCAAGCATTTGAAGTTCCGACGAGCTCGTCGACTCGATTGTTCCGCCACGCGATCGAGGATGCGTGAGCCAGGCGTTGGGATCGAGGGCGGTCATTGGCGGTCTATGCCGAGCGCCGAACATGGCGAGCGCCTCTTCTGATTGTAAGTATGAAGCGCTTCGCCGGCGTTTCCAAGTATGGTCGTCGTTGACCCTAGGCGCAGTTCTCATCCTCAAGGGCGGTCAGGAATTCCAGAAGCCGGTCGTTCGGTCGAAATCGTCGTTCGGCCTTGATGCAAGCACGGTTTTGCCTTGGCAAGTACGGATTCCTTCAATTGAAGATATGCGTCTGGATTCCGACGATTTGCCGGGAGGCATTCCGATCAAAAACCGGACGCGCGAGAATTAGCCGGGCATTGGAATAGGCGTCCGATTTCGTCTCGGAAAAGCATTGGTTCTATGTCGAACGGCCCAGCTACTGGGTAGGCATCTGCGACGGCTGCAGCAGCCCCCCGGCAGCGTCGGCCAGGCCGAGATCGCTTCAATCTCGGCTTGGTGAGGAATTGAAACAGTCGCTGGTCGTATCACTCATCGCTTGCTCGGTTTGCTAGCGCGCGTCGAATACGGAAAGTATGTGCCTTCCTCGCACGACACACATGTTACCCATCTAGTGCCCCAGATCAGCCGGCATTTAAAAAAACTTTTCTAGTGTTGACATTGGCTCCATGAGCGCACAAGAGTCACTGCGAGTTTCTTCAGAAGAAAACTCTTTTCAGGAGATGAAATCAATGACGAAGGTGCGACGGCTTCTCAATTCTCCCTACATTATATCGCCTAGTATAGGATGCGGCCGAAATAATCCATCGCAAGTCAAAGACGTGGAAGAGAGAAAGGAGCTATAGATCACAACCAAACATATCATTCTGGCAAATGGGGAACAGCCGCATTGCAGTCCATGTTCCAATGGACTGGGCGTCATCTCGGTGTCTTCCGGTGGGACAAGCGGCCAAACGAAAAGGAAGGAGTCACTAATGAACAAGTGGCAAGGCGTCGAATGCAAGAGTAATCTTTTTAGGCGTGTAGTTCTGAAGGGAATTGTTGTGTTGGGTATAACGGCGATGGCAATCGGCTCATTTGCCGTTTCTGCCTCGGCGACATCCCTGCTCGAAAAGATCAAGAACGGAGAGGCAATTCGTATCGGCTACTCTGATGACCCCCCTTGGGCCTATTCCGGGGGCAACAACGAACCGCTTGGCATAAGCAATACCATTTTACTGGCTGTTCTAAAGAAGATGGGCGCCACCAAGATCGAGCCGGTCGTGACCGAATGGGGCTCACTCATCCCCGGCCTGCAAGCTGGTCGCTACGACGTCATCTCGGACGCCATGTACGTCCTGCCTGAGCGCTGCCGCAATGTGCTGTTCACCGATCCGATCAACGTTGGAGTAAATTCAATGGTCGTGCCCAGGGGCAACCCGAAAGGACTGCATTCCATGGAAGATGTACGCGATAAGGGTTTGACCCTAGTCACAGGCTCTGGGTTTGCGTCGCTAAAGAGCGCGCGCGATGTGGGCATCCCCGACGACAAGCTCATGCAAGTCCCCGGCTATCCAGAAATTCTCCAGGCTGTTAAGGCCGGCCGTGCCGATGCCGGGGCGGGCGACTACTTGACTCTGAAGAAAGCTGTCAACAACGATGAGAGCCTCCACCTAGCCAGTCCGTACACCGAGTCGGGCAAGCAGAACTACTCCGCTTTCGCCTTACCGCTCAATGACCAAGCCGCAGTCGATGCGATCAACGCGGTGATGGAAGGATATATCGGCTCGGATGAGATGCTGGCGTCGGTCAGCACTTACGGATACGATAAGTTGTTGTTGCCGAACGGCCGCACGACCGCTGAGCTCTGCAAGGGCTGAAGCCAGGCCGGGATTGCAGGCATGCCGCGCTCCCGGTTCAAGTCCGGGAGCGCCCCAGCAGCGGACGATGACATGAACGAAGGACGATGACATGAACCAATTCGTGAGAGGCTTCAGCGTGGAGGCACTCGCCGAGGGCGTCATGAACACCCTCATCATAACCCTCGGGGCATCTCTGGTGGGGACGGTCCTGTCGGTGATTATCGGCCTCATCCGACTTTCGCGCCTATGGCCGCTGCGCTGGGCGGCCATCGCCTATATCGAATTGTTTCGGGGAACGTCGCTGCTGGTGCAGGTCTACTGGTGGTTCTTCGTGCTGCCGATCTTCGGTATTTACCTCTCGCCGTGGACCGTCGCCATCCTCGGCATCGGCATGTGCCACTCCGGCTACGGCGCCGAGCTGGTGCGCTCCGCCATCCAGGCGGTTGACCGCGGCCAATATGAAGCGAGCGTCGCGCTTAACTTTCCCCGGCTCACCATGATGCGCCGCATCGTACTGCCCCAGGCGATCCGCGCCTTGCTGCCGCCCTGGGGCAATGTATTGATCGGGGTGCTGCAGGGAACCTCACTCGTCTTCTTCATCTCTATCACCGAGTTCACCGCCGCCTCAAAGCTTGCGGCTAACGCCACCGGCAACTACCTGCTGTTCTTCGGGGTGGCGCTGTTTGGATACTACTTCATCGCGCGCGCCCTGATCACGCCCTTCGTGCGATGGCTAGAGCGCCGCCTCTCGGGGGGCTTCGTGCGAGAGGCGCTGGCATGAGTTTCTGGGATTGGGCATACGTCTGGGAGGCGTCACCGTATCTCTACCGCGGCGCGATCGTCACCGTTCAGGCCACGCTGCTCGGCTTCGCGATCGCGCTGGTGCTGGGTCTGGTCTTTGCGCTAATCCGCCAGTCTCCTAACCGCTACGTGTCAATCGGCATGACAGAGATCGTGGAGTTCATCCGTTCGACGCCAGTGCTGCTTCAAGTGTTCTTCCTCTATTACGTCGGACCCCAATTCGGCATCTTCATTCCGGCGTGGAACGTCGGCATTGCCATGCTCGGCATCCACTACGCGGCCTATTGCTCGGAGGTCTACCGCGCCGGCATCGAAGCCGTGGACGGCGGTCAGTGGGAGGCGAGCACCGCCCTTAACCTGTCGCGCGCCCGCAAGTGGCGCGTCATCATCCTGCCGCAGGCCATTCCGCCGATCGTGCCCGGGCTGGGGAATTACTTCATCGGCATGTTCAAGGACACGCCGATTCTTGCCGCCATCGCCATCCTTGAAATGCTGCAGCAGGCGAAGAATTTCGGGGGCGAGAACTATCGTTATGTCGAGGCGATCACCATGGCCGGCTTCTTCTACCTCGTGTTTAGCCTGGTCGCCTCCGCGATCGTGCAGTCGGTGAGCCTATGGCTCAACCGCCGCTACCACCTGCAGTAGGATGTCCGTCATGAACAAGCAAATCGTCCAATTTGAGAACGCCGCCAAACCCTGGGGCGCGCTGACCGCGCTGGATAATCCCGACATGGCGTGCATAGAGAAAGTCATGAACCAACCCATGGTCCGCTTCGAAAATGTCACGAAACGCTACGGCGCGCTGACCGTGCTGGACAAGCTCAATCTCGACATTGCGCGCAACGAGAAGGTTTGTATCATCGGCCCTTCGGGCTCGGGCAAGACCACTGTGCTGCGCATGCTGATGACGCTAGAGCGCATCGAGGGGGGGGGCATCTGGGTCGATGGCGAGCCGCTTACACATATGCAGAAGAATGGCCAGATGGTGCCGGCGAGCGACCGACATCTCAGGCGCGTGCGCGGCAAGATCGGCATGGTGTTCCAGCACTTCAATCTCTTTCCCCACATGACCGCGTTGCAAAACTGTATGGAGGCGCCGGTTTCTGTGCTGGGGCTGCCAAAGAAGGAGGCGGAAGCCCGCGCCGCCGAACTGCTCGACCTGGTGGGGCTAGGCGACAAGAAGAATCAGTTCCCTATCCAGCTTTCCGGCGGGCAGAAGCAGCGCGTGGCGATCGCCCGCGCGCTCGCCATGCGGCCCAAGGTGATGCTGTTCGACGAGGTGACCTCGGCGCTCGATCCGGAACTCGTCGGGGAAGTACTTAACGTCATCCGTAAGCTCGGCACCGAGCATGACCTCACCATGCTGATGGTCACGCACCAGATGGGCTTCGCCAAAGAGTTCTCCGACCGCGTCTGTTTCTTTTACGGTGGCCAGATCGCCGAGCAGGGCCCGCCCGACCAGTTCTTCGGCGATCCGCAGAACGAGCGGACGCGGCAGTTCCTCAGTGCCGTGCTGGAGACGAGGTAGGTAGCGCCGGCTTCCCCCAACAGATGGACGGTGGGAGCTGTGCAATGACTGAAGCCAAGCGGGTTGTGCCACCCCTCTGTCCGCCTAAAGCTCATTGAATACGTACAATACGATGCAATTTGGCCTCTCTCGTAAATGCCGGCGAAGTAACTCCTTTAGTACTCACCGGCTTAGCCCGCGAGGCTGTAGCAGACGCCGGGATGATCGTCCAAAAAATCGACTGATGGTCAATCTCAGGCCGGCCGACATCTCTGATGGCGCCGGCGCGCAAATGATCCACTACGCTGTCCGCAAGCGCTGGCCATGGATCAAGCATCCTTGCCCCGACGGCGCATACGAACGTAAGCAATTGCTGGACAAAGCCACCTTCCTCGATTTCGTCATCGAGGTAGTGCGCCGTATCGATACCGAGGCCTGCTCCAAGGTGCTGCTCAGGCGTTGGACGGTCAAGAACGTTCGGTTGGCTCATAACTGGCGGCGCCTCGTCTCGGCCACAATATCGAGCGAGGGTCAATTCTTTCCGTTCGGCACGTCGGGGCGAAAACCGGTCAGCGCGAAGTACGGCAATGAGCCCGCTCTGAAACTTTTAACGCACGTCTGGAGTGCGCCCCTCGGACCGGACAGGGTCAAGCCGCAGTTTTGACCATCTGCCGGGCGTGTTGGTCCTCGAACTGTTGCGGGCTGAGATAGCCGAGCGCTGAGTGCAATCGGCGGGTGTGGTAAACCTCATCAATGAAAGCGGGGAAGGTCCTCAGCGACGTCGGCGAAGGTTTCGTAGGCCATCGGATAGACGGCTTCGACCTTCATCGTCTTCATGAAGCTTTCCGCTTTCGCATTATCGTAGGGATTGCCGCGCCGGCCCATCGATCCAATAAGATCGTGCTCGGCGAGAACGTTGCGGTAGAGGAGTGCGGCATATTGCGACCCTCGGTCCGGGTTTTCGTCGTTCGATTGCCGCCTTCAATGCTGCAACGGTCAAGCGCGCGTCGATCGACCGACCGATGGCGTAACCAACGACCTTGCGTGACCAGGCATCCAAAATGACCGCGACGTAGACGAAGCCCGCCGCAATCGTCACGTATGTTATGTCGCTCACCCAGAGCTGGTTCGGGGTAAGCGCTGTTGTGGGACCACCTTTCGGGAGTGGTCGCGATCTGTGAGGTTGCCGATCCTGTATTGGGATCGGAGATCGGCTTGTGTCTGGACTTGACCTTACGCTTGACC
>NZ_JAMYQN010000051.1:0-7614 GCF_040320905.1 Mesorhizobium sp. M0590 | reverse complement strand
AAGAGACGGGTTCGGGAAAACCAGGATACGCGCCTTGAGCGCGCGAGGTTGAATTGGACCCGATGCGCGAACTCCCCATACGGGCCCGCGGTTTGGCGGAGAAGTCTTCCAGACGGCTGATGAGGAGTGAGAGGTCGCGTTCGTTCTCGGCCACTTCGACCGCCGCCGCTCCTGAAGCTGCGAGAGGCGTTGCTTCAGGCCAGCGATACGCGGTTCGAATTCCGCCTTGTTGATGACGCCCTCGGCATAGTTGTCGATCAGCCGCCGATGCCGCGACGCAAGGTGGCCATCTGTCGTTCGAGGCAGACGATCTCATCCCGCTCGCGGGTCTCGTCGCGGGCTTTGCGAAGGCGGCGGCGATATTCGTCGGCCACACGACGCGCGTCCTCCAAAAGGCCTTTCACCTGATCCCAAACTGCTTCTTCCAGGTGATCCGCGCAGCGCCGGGTTGTCGCACACGGCGTGGTCGCTGAAGCGGTAGCCATCCGTATCGATGCAGCGATAATAGGGCAGCGTGTTCGTCGGGTCGTAATTGCGGGAACGCGGCGCACGCTTGCTATAACAGGCGTAGCCGCGACGCCGGCAGTCCGTGAGGCCCTGCAGCAGCCAGTCCGCGCCGGGCGTGCGTTGGCGCTTGCGCTTGCGGTTCTCCTCAAGCTGTGCACGGGCCGCCTCGAACACGGTGCGATCGACGAGTGGGGGAACGGGGATCTCGATCCACTCTCAGGCGGAACGGGAACGCGGCAAGTGGCGCGCGGCGAGGGCTGCGGATGGGCGCGGATCGGCCGCAGCCGCGGTTGTGGTGGCAAGTAGCGGGCGCGCCCGAAAGCGGCGCGTCCGACATAGGCGGGATTGGCAGGCATGCCGCGGATCGTGGAGGCGCGCCAATGCATGGCTCCTGCCCGCGTCTGGCAGCCCATCTGCTTGAGCCGCCGGCACACCTCCCGCAGGCTCTACGATCCAGGCCGACCCATGCGAAGATCAGACGAACAATGTGCGCCTCCGCCTCCACCACCTCGAAGCGTGCCACGCCGCCACCTTGGTCCCGGCTCACATAGCGGTAGCCGAAGGGCGCACCCGTCAGGGCGCTGACCGAGCCGGAACGGGTCGCATGACGACCACCGCGGCGGCTCCGCTCGAGGATCTTGGCGCGCTCATATTCGGCGATGATGGAGCAAAAGATCATCCTCGGCCGTGCCGCCGATGGGGCGGTTCAGGATCCACACCGGAACGACGGAGCTCGTCAATCAGCAGCGCCTGATGGGCGTAGCGGCGGGCGAGCCGATCGGGAGCATGGACGTAGAGACGCTCGACCTGGCCACTGGCAACCGCATCCCTCAGCCGCTCCAGCGCTGGGCGAAGCAGGATCGAACCGCTGTAACCGTCATCCTGGTAGCTGTGACCTGGCTCAAGTACGAAACATCGGCGGCAATGCGTTCCTGCAACGCAAAGACCTGACTGGCAATCGTGTTGTCGCGCGTCTGGGCCTCGCTGGATACCCGTGCATAGAGCGCACATCGCGTCTCCGTCATTGCTCACCTTCCGATCTGGCTGTCACGCCCGTCACCTTCGATGGGAGGCCCGTGCGACGTGCCGGCCGCTGGTTCGTGCGACGGATCGTTGGCACAAGACGGGCTCAGGCCTCGAGCAGATGTTGCGGGCCGGTTCTTGTCGCTTCGAAGGACACGTGCACGCGCAGCACAGGGCGATCCATGCGCCGGACCATATGCGCCTCCATCGGCCGGCTCGCAGCCGGGCCGTCGATGGCGCATTAAATCCTGTGGTGGCTCTGATTCGCCCGCGACAAATCGACTCGCACTCCGACCACGACGAGCCTCAACAAGCTGCCGCCTACGGCTTGGACGCTCGATGCGCACCGATCACTCAAAGGCAAACTTGGCAACATTGTACAGCGGTTCACACCCCAGCGGCGGGGTAAGACTTCGAAGCCCTTCTGATCATCGGATCGGCGGATGACCTCGACCACGAAGTCCAGATAGGCGGCCTTGTCCATGAGCTTTAGCCGATCATAGGCGCCGGCGAACAGATGCTTCACCCAGGGCCAGCGCTTGCGGATACCATCCAAGACCGCCTGGGCGCCGGCGCTGTCGGAAATATCGGCCGGCGTCAGGTTGACCATCAACCTAGCCGCTCATCCGTATCGACTGCGATATGGCGCTTGCGTCCGACGATCTTTTTTCCGGCGTCGTAACCCCTTGTTTTGCTTGCCGAGCATTGACCGACTGGCTGTCGATCACCGCCGCCGATGGGCTGCATCGCGCCCGGCCCGCTCACGATCCAGCATCAGAGCCACGTCGTGGATGGTCTTGAACAGAAAGCGCCGCGCCAGCTCTCGACACCAGCCATAGACCGTCTGCCACGGCCCAAAGTGGATCGGCAGCATCCGCCAGCCGCACCCCGAACGGACCAGGTAGCGCACCGCATTAATCACCTCGCGAAAATCAACCTCGCGCGGACGCCCACGCCGCCCATGTCGGCCGAATTGAGAAACTAACCCTCTGACGAAATGAAGAACTGACCCCCTCGGTTATGAGAGGAGGCATGGATGACGATTGGGATTTCGGCGGTTCCTGCATTGTCGAGAACGATGCAGGGAGAGGAGATGCTTGAGCCTAAAGAGGTGGCAGCGATGCTGCGGCTGCATGAGCTTGGCTGGGGGGCGAAGCGACTGGCGAAGGAATTCGGGTGCGCGCTCAACACGGTGCGTCGGTATCTACGCGAGGGCGGGACTGTTCCGTTTCGCAAGCCTTTGCGGCCGACCGCGTTTGACGGGCTGGACGATTGGCTGCGGGAGCGCTTCTTCCGCCATGGCGGCAATGCCGATGTGGTGCGCCAGGAACTGGAGAGCGAACATGGGATCGTCATAGGGCTTCGTTCGGTGGAGCTTCGGGTGCAGGGTTGGCGTCGGGAGTTGAGGGCGCAGAAGCGCGCGACGGTTCGGTTTGAGACGGCGCCGGGACATCAGATGCAGATCGACTTTGGCGACACGCGGGCGTGGATCGGCGGCGAGCGTGTTCGGGTGCACCTGTTTGTAGCAACGCTGGGTTACTCGCGTCGGCTGCATATCCGTCCCTCGCTTCGGGAGCGCCAGGTGGACTGGTTCGAGGGGATGGAAGGAGCCTTCCTTCGCTTCGGCGGGGTTCCAACGGAAGTACTGTTCGACAACCCGAAGGCGCTGGTCGAACATCACGATGCGACGACGCGGGAGGTGCGGTTCAACATGCGGCTGCACGCCTTTGCCCGCTACTGGGGATTTACGGCGCGGGCTTGTGCGCCCTACCGGGCGCCTACGAAGGGGAAGGACGAACGCGGGGTCGGCTACGTCAAGCGCAATGCGATTGCCGGCCGCCGATTTGAGAACTGGGCGGCGTTCGAGGCACATCTGGACCGGTGGACGCGCGAGATTGCCGATCAGCGTGTGCATGGCACGACCGGCGTGGCTCCTGCGGAGCGCTTTGCCGAAAAGGCTGGGGCGCTTCGCTCTCTGGGCGGACGGGCGCCGTTTGGGCAGCTGCGGGATCTCGTGCGCAAGGTCCAGGCGGACTGCGCAATCGACCTGGACACGAACAGTTACTCGGTTCCCTGGCGGCTGATCGGGGAGAGCGTCCAAGTCGTGGTGCTGGGCGGCCGCGTTATCGTGCATCATGCGGGCGAGGTGGTGGCGGATCATGCCTTGTGCCGGGGACGTCGCCAACGGATTGTCGAGCGCGCGCATCTTGCCGGCCTGGTCGGCGCTGCTGCGCCGATACAATCGGCGGATATCGTTGCGCCTTCCGCCCTGTTGCGGCCACTGGCCGAATATGAGGCACTGGTGGGAGGCAGCTGGTGATGACGGCGGTCGATCACGAGATGTTGGTGGCTCAGCTCGACCGGCTGAAGCTGACCGCGATCCGGGATCAGCTCGATACGCTGCTGGACGAAGCGGCGCGTTCGCAAATGACCTTGCGCGAGGCTTTGGCCTTCCTGCTGAGGCGCGAGATCGCGAAGCGCGACGAGCGGCGCATCTCCATGGCAGGCAAGATCGCGCAGTTCCCGTTTGTGCGCGAACTCGACGGCTTCGACTTCGACGCGCAGCCGTCGCTGGATCAGTGCCAAATCCGGGAGCTGGCGACCTGCCGCTGGATTGCTCATGGCGACACGGTCCTGTTGCTTGGACCTCCGGGTACGGGCAAGACACATCTGGCGGTGGCTCTCGGGCGCGAGGCGATCCGGCAGAACCATAGCGTCCAGTTCGTCACGGCGGCCACGCTCGTGGCGATGCTGGCCAAGGCCCATGACGACGGCTCACTCGAAAAGCAGCTGACGACCCTGTCGCGGCCGAAACTGTTGATCATCGAAGAGCTCGGCTATCTCCCGTTCGAAGCCAATGCCGCGCATCTGTTCTTCCAGCTGGTGTCGCGGCGTTATGAGCGGGGATCGATCCTGATCACCTCCAATCGCTCGGTGGGCGAATGGGGCAGCGTGTTTGGCGAACCAACCATCAGAGGCTGCCGCCATTCTCGACCGGGTGGTGTCTCATTTAACGGTGATCGACCCGCGTCACGGCCTTGCGGGCCAGCGTCTGGAGCTGGTTTCGTCCCGTTCTGCGCGCGGTCCGGCTTTCGTCGTTGTTCGACTGCCTGACGGACGCCGCCGCTCAATTCGGCGTTCGGTGACCGACCTTGCAGCGGCGTCACCGGAAGAACAGGGCGTGTCGAAATCGTTGGCCCGCATCAACGTCCGAACGCTGTTCACATTGCTGCACCATTTGAACAGCACCTTGGCCTCCCGTATCGAGGAGGTGATTCGCGATGAACATACAGTCGAATCTGTACCGCGTAGCGTCCCAGACCCTCACCGAACTTCCCAACCCGGGCATGACGACACTCCCGAGCCTTTGGCTCAACTTGCCGGGGGAGACGCAGAAGCAGATCGCGCAGAGCATCGCGCGACTTCTCTTGCGGATGCGATCGACGGGCGCGCCGACAGCGGCGGATCGGCATGTTGAGAGCACCGAATAGACCGGACGAGTGCGTCACTGCTGCGCATCGCGGTAAGCTCGCTTACATTTACGTCCGCCAGTCCTCCGTGAACCAGGTGCGGCATCATCAGGAAAGCACGGAACTGCAATACCGCCTCGTCGATCGCGCGGTCGCTCTCGGCTGGCCGCATGAACGTGTGCACGTCATTGACGAAGATCTTGGCAAATCCGGAGCCGGGACCATCGAGCGGATGGGCTTCAAGAAGCTGATCGCCGAGATCGGATTGGGGAATGCCGGTCTGGTCATCAGTCTCGATGCCTCCCGCCTTGCTCGCAACAACCGCGATTGGCATTAGCTCCTCGATTTGTGCTCGCTCTTCGGCGTCATCATTGCCGATGGCGAACGTCTCTACGATCCCTGCGCCTACCATGACCGCCTGTTGCTCGGTTTGTCGGGCATCATGAGCGAAGCGGAGTTGCACCAGATCAAGCAGCGCCTCCATCAGGGCGAGCGTCAGAAGGGGGCACGCGGCGAGCTACGCCTTCCTGTTCCCGCCGGACTGGCGCATGGTCGCTCCGGCGAGATCATTCTCAATCCCGATGAGCAGGTGCAGGCGAGGCTCGGCCTCGTCTTCGCCAAATTCCGCGAGCTTCACAGTGCACGGGCCGTGATGCGCTACCTGCGAAAGAACGATTTGCCGCTGCCCGTGCGTCCCGTGCTCGGCCCAGCACCGCACGATGTGGTGTGGCGCGAGGCCGACAGTTCACGGGTTCTCAGCATTCTTCAAAATCCTGCCTATGCTGGAGCGTATGTCTATGGCCGGAGGCGGATGGAAGGCGGGCGGATTCGCCATGGCGTTTATCGCCCGAGGACTACCAAGGTCCCCATCGCCGACTGGGAGGTTTGCCTTCAGGCTGCTCATCCTGGTTATATCGGCTGGGAGGAGTTCATGGAGAACCAGAGGCGACTGGAAAACAACATCAACCGCTACGAAGCCAGCCATTCGGGCGTGCCGCGCAAGGAAGCGGCACTGCTGCAGGGCATCGCCGTGTGGGCGGTGCGGTCGCCGGATGAGCCTGCGCTATAGCGGTCCCGCCGGCGACTATCCCGTCTACACGTGTCGCGCCGATCGTGATCAGGAGGGCGGGCCGCTATGCCAGGAAGTGCGTGCGCTGCCTGTCGATGCGCACGTCGAAAGCATCCTGCTCGAGGCCCGAGCGACCGGATCAGGCGATAAAGGCCATACCCGGCCGGCCCAGCCTCATAGCAGAAATGCACGTAATCAAAGCGGCTGGCGATCCGGCCTATGACCCGCCGCATGCTGGTGGCCGACGCGTCGACCTCACCGAAGAACCGAACCTCTCCTTCCCGGCCTGCCTCCGCAATCGCAATAGCGTTCTTCAGCTTCGCAACATCGATTCCGACAAGTGCTTCTCTATAATCCGCCACGGCTCGTCCTCCTGTGCTGAGGATCGGCTCGGCCCGCCCGAGCAACCCTCGGACGCGCAGTGTAGGGCGAGCCACCTCATCGGCAGAGGCGGACATACATGGTGTAATCGCGGGCACGAGGCCACCGGCTGGAACTCGCCAGCTTGGCCTGGCGCACCTCATCCACATTGTCGCTACCGTCTCATCCCGCACAATACGTTGGTCGCCATCGTGGCGTCGGGGTCGGTTACGCACGCTTTCTTGAACTTGCCGGTCTGCCGGCTGGCGCGGAGCGCTTCGATCTCTGCGTCGTTGATCTCGGCCACCCTCGATATGCCGAACCGCAAGGCCGCTCCCGGGGTGGATGGCATGACGTGGCAGGACTACAAGGCGGACCTCGAGCTTCGGCTCAAGGATCTGCAAGAACGGGTTCATCGGGGAGCGTACCGTCCGCAACCGTCTCGCCGGACGTTTATACCGAAGCCGGATGGGAAGCAGCGGCCGCTGGCGATTGCCGCTCTGGAGGACCAGATCGTCCAAGGGGCAACCGTCATGGTGCTCAACGCCATCTATGAAGGCGACTTCTGCGGTTTCTCCTACGGGTTCCGACCCGGAAGAGGGCCGCACGATGCATTGGATGCACTGTGCGTGGCGATCGACAAGCGGAAGGTGAACTGGATTGTAGACGGCGACATCCAGAACTTTTTCGGGGCGGTCAGTCAGGAATGGCGGAAGACCGTCGTCTAATAGCGAGATTTGCAAGCGCCTTTTTGGTGCGAGAGGTTGTTTGCCGGGAGCACGGTCGTCTACGCGGTCGACATGGGTCGCCGCATCATGGGGCCGCCTGAGCGCGTAGAACGCCATCCGAAGCGTGTCGACATTGATGTGGTGGAAGAGCACGGTGAACCGTTCCTTCTTCCTCAGCCTTGCGGCTTTCCGTACGCGGTCCAGCGACTGGGACATGCGAACCCGGCTCTGTGTCCGGTGCATGTGTTGCTGTTCCGCGTTCTCCTTGGTCCTCGGCGTTGGCTCCAGCAACTCCGCCGCCGGTTGCCCGGCTTTGTTCGTCGGCTTCCCAGCTACTATGCCGGAGTCAGATTTCTCCTGTCGGTTCATCATCGGACGGCGGAGCGGACGAGTTACCGGTCCGGCTATTACGAGCGCAAGCTGGTGACGCGGGTCGGGGTGCTGGAGCTTCGCGTTC
>NZ_JAMYQN010000050.1:0-7884 GCF_040320905.1 Mesorhizobium sp. M0590 | reverse complement strand
GGCGGGCGACGCGACACCTACGGATCCGCGCTCTCGGCGCAACCGGGCAGGTCGCAGGGGCGGCCAGCTACTAACGCGAGCTCGCCGCTCATCGAATACATCGGCCTGCCCGCACTTGGCGTGCTCCCGGTGCCCCTGTCCCGGATGGTTGCACCATACGCCGAAAATCGCTCATCTCCAGCGGGGATCGGATGGCACCGTCATGATCATACCGGTTACCAACCCGATCGAGCGCCTCAACGGCGAGATCAAGCGGCGCACCGAGGTCGTCGGCATCTTCCCAAATGATGACGCCATCGTCCGCCTGGTTGGCGCGATCCTGCTCGAACGTGCAGCGCGCCAGATACATGACGCTTGTGTGGATGCCAGCCGTTTGCAAGGAAGATTTTGAACCTTTGAACGTGATCGAGTGCGGTCTTGTGTCAGGCCTTGAGTTGCGGCCATGACGTGCCGCGGGCCGGTATGGTGATACGCGGATCAGGTCCAAATCTAGAAAGCGAGCGCGAGGCTCGGTGCGTCATTCTGGTTTTCCTGATCCCGATCTGATCGATCATTTGCCCATGCGGTTCAGGCCTTCCTCACATCCCCGACGGACCCGGTTCAGGTGTGCTGCTGAATGCTCACGCAGGCACCGTTGCCGGATTCCGGTAATCCTCTTCCTTTGTCAGCATGGCCCAGATGCCACGCGCCATCTTGTTGGCCAGCGCAATGGCCACGAGCATGCGCGGCTTCTTCGGCATCATGCGCGCAAGCCAGGAGCCTTCCGGCGCGCCCTTCCGCGATGCCCATCGGGACCACAGCCATGGCTCCAATGATGAGCAGGCGTCGAATATCGCATTGGCCCATCTTCGAGGGTTTTCCTAGTCGTCGCTTGCGGCCGGTCGATTTCTGCAACGGGACGAGCCCAAGCCAGGCGGCGAAGTCACGGCCGCATTTGAACGTCTCCATCGGGGGCGCGAAAGTTTCGATCGCCAGTGCGGCGACGGGGCCAACGCCGGGCATTGTTTGCAAAGCGCCGAGATGCCTCAGCTTCCCTCGGCAGAGCATCGATCTTCTTCTTCAGTGGGTCGATCCGGCCAGTTAGCTGGCAGGTCCGGTCCAGCAGATCGCGGCAGATTTCGCGGGCCAGATCAGGCAGATTGGCGTTCTGGTCCTCAACGAAACATTCAAGTCGGTTCAGATAACGAATTCCCTGCGGCGCGGTGTGGCCGAACTCATAAAGGTGCGCACGCAATGCGTTGACCAACTCAGTGCGCTGATTGACCAGCTGTTCCCGGGTGCGAAACAGTATGGACCGAGATTGCTGCTCCTCGGTTTTAGGTTCGACGAAGCGCATCGTTGGCCGTTGCGCTGCCTCGACGATCGCCTGCGCATCCGCTGCGTCTTCTGCCGCTTGATGAACGCCTTCACATAGTGAGGTGGAATCAGCTTCGGCTGATGGCCAAGCTGGACCATCTGGCGCGCCAATAATGGGACCCGGCGCACGCCTCCATCGCCACGACACATGCCGGATGACCCGCCATGAATTTGCAAAACTGCAGGCGCGACAGCTTCTTGCGAAATACGACTGATCCGTCAGCTGCCGCCCCGTGCACTTGAGAGACGTTCTTTTCCAGATCGACTCCGATGATGGTAACCTTTTCCATGGATGCCTGCCTCTCCTTGCGTGGCGCTAACACCACAAACTTGGCACATTGCGATGCCGCCGGAGAAGGCTGGCATCCACCCCATCTGGAAACCATGAGCCAAATGAGCGATGATCCTCTGATCAGCCTGCCAGCCGTGGCACGCTGATCAGCCCGGCCCGCTTGACGCGCTTTATGTCGGTATCGCACAGCGGAAGGTGAACTACATTCTACACGCCGACGCAGCGCGAGGAGATCGACGGTAAGGTGAGGCCTTCCTCGAGCGGCCGATCGAGGGCGACTGGCCATACCTATGGATTGATGCCATCTACCTAAGGTTGGCCGCGGGGGGCCGCATCGTGTCGGTCGCGTCATCATCGCCGTGGGCGTCAACAGTGACGGCCGGCGCGAGGTGCTCGGTATGGAGATTGGCACGTCGGAGGCGGAGCCGATTTGGACGGAGTTCCTGCGCAAGCTGACACGTCGCGGCCTGCGCGGCGTTAAGCTTGTCGTCTGCGACGCCCATGAGGGCATCAAGGCCGCCGTGACCAAGGTGCTGTGCGCCACCTGGCACGGGTGGGGCTGTTGAAGAAGTCCTTCCCCGCTGATTCAATTGGTCAATCGTTGATTCGGTGGAGGATTCGCGATGCTGGGTCGGAAAGAACGAGATCAACTCGAACTGTTCATGACCGGCTCGCTGCGACAGCTCATCCCTGATGATCATATCCTGGCCAAGGTTGATCGTGTGCTTGATCTGTCGTGGCTGCGCGGCGAGGTGGCGGATCTCTATTGCGACGACAACAGCCGCCCGGGAATAAATCCTGAGGTTGCGGTCCGTCTAATGCTTGCGGGTTTCCTGCTTGGGATCGTCCACGACCGCCGGCTGATGCGCGAGGCCCAGGTCAACATCGCCATCCGGTGGTTCGTCGCCTATGCTCTGTATGAAGCAATTCCCGATCATTCTTCCCTGACAGGCATCCGCCAGCGCTGGGGCGAAGAACGGTTTCGCCGGATCTTTCAGCGCGCGGTGCAGGCCTGTATCGACGCCAAAATCGCCAAGGGCGAGATCGTCCATGCCGATGCTTCGCTGATCCGGGCCGACGTGAGCTGGGACAGCCTGGCGGTTCGTCACATGGAGGCGGTGAGTGCGGCGAGAATGCGGAGGCGAGGAAGAGCCGCAAAACCGGCAGAAGGTCTGCGTCACCGAGCCGGATGCCACCATGGCGACAAACGCCCGCAATCGCCGGCTTGAGCCGGCCTACAAGCAGCATGCTGTTGTAGATGATCTCCGCGGCGTGGTTCTCGATGTCGTGGTGACGTCGATCGGCCGGCAACCGAGCTGGTCGGCAAGTCGCGACTGGCGCCGCTCCATGCCACAACGGTCGCCGTGCTGTCGGATATGCCGCGCGACGCGACGCACATCTCGGCACGCCGCGCAGCCCCTATTTCTTTGTCGCCGAGCAGGGCGGGAGATTGCTGCACCAATACGTGCACCGCGTGTTCTGCAAGCTGTCGCGACAGATCGGTCTGCGGCAGCGGGGCAGCGCAATGGTCCGCGGGTCACGATCTCCGTCACCGTCTCGCCGTCCAGGCCCTGACCAACTGGTATCGTGCGGGCGAAGACGTCGAGCGCGAACTGCCGGTCCTCTCGACCTTTCTCGGCCATGTCAATGTTCGCGACCCCTACTGGTACCTATCCGCCGCGCCGGAGCTAATGACCCATGCCGCGCGACTGCTGGATGAGCGGTGGGAGGCTCGCTCATGAGCGCCTGGAACGATCTGGCTGTGCTGATCGATCGTCTCATGCGGCATCGAGGCGCCGCGCTTCCTGGGTTCCTTGAGCCAGCACGCGGAAGGGCTTGCTGTGCAACCTTGGTGAGCGGCGGCCCTTGCCGATACATCGCACATGCGCACCGCGGCCGTTTGCACAGCCAGCAACAGCAGAGTGTGTATCGCTCGACCCAGCCATGTGCTACGATCCGGGCAGGCCAGGATCGCTTCAATCTCGGGTCTGGTGAGAAACTGAAGCTTTCCTTGTCGCATCGCTTGCTCGGGATCGCGAGCACGCGTTGAATGTGGGCGCTGTGCGCCGGCTCCTCCAATGACGCATATCTGAAGAAAGACCGAATGCGCCGTGAGACGGAGATTCCGCGTCCTTACCGAGGCGGATCGGCTCGTCTCAAGGTCCTCCAGGAATGCGCAACAGCTCTATTTCCGAACGTGCACGGCGGCAAGCTTAGCTCCGACAGCTTGCAGGCGTTGCTGAACAAATATGTCGCCAAGGCGCGTGAGCACTGCGTCCCCCTTCGCTCGAAGCGCGTGTCGCCCCACGTGTCACGGCACAGCGCTGCCATGGAGCTGCTGCAGGCGGGCGTCGATTGTTCGATCATCGCCCTTTGGCTGGGCCATGAGACGATGGAAACGACCCTGACCTACCTTCACGCACATCTTGAACTGAAGGAATCCGCGCTTGCCAAGCTGCCAATGAAAGGCGCGTCGAAATCCCGAAGCGTCAACTGCGACGGGAACTTGCCAAGGCGTGTCTGCGCGAATGCAAACAGGAGTCGGAAGGTGTCGCGATAGGAGGCGATGGTGTTGAGCTTACGGCCGGCTGCGTTCCGACCCGGTCTTCAAGACGGACCTGGACGCGCCTTCTTCGGGTCGATGTCGAAACGCTCCAGCTTTGCCATCGCCCAATATGACACGTCGCGATTGCGCCTCATCAAAATCGCTGCGCCGGTGGTCGAGATGAAGACGCAAATCCGCCTGCACCTGTCGACATCCCCGACCAGCGCATCCTGCGCATCGTCCTCGATCGCATCCCCAACTCGCGACATAACTATGGGGCGCAGACGCCCCGAAACGAACCTGTCGACCGCAACCTGCAAACCCCGCCTGCCATCACGCCGGATCACCGCCGGCGCCTGACGAGGTTCGTGAAAAAGCAGCACCGCAACGGCGGCCACATCGCCGCTTCATGCCGCCGAGACCTCATTGCCGTACGTCAGGCGGCTAAATGATGTATGTAAAACGCTCCAAAATATTCATGCCATTATCGGATGTCGGGTGAAAGCATATAAAATATAAACTTTGTTTAGTTGTGTTGCGTTCATATAACGATAGCATAAAATAACTTCAAATTAAAATAACTAGGCCGATTGACATGAGATGTTTAGAGCTTTGATCGTGCTGGCCTGCGAGGGCGGGCGCGCGAAGCCCTACCCTTAGACCCGGCAGCTTCGGGTGGCCAGTGACAACATCCAACGCAAATCGCTACGGAGCAGAGATCATGGAACGTCCGCGGATAACTGCTGTCTCTCAACGTCGAGGGCTCTCAACCAGAGTGTCCGACCAGTTTTCTTTGGTGCCGGCGATGCATTTTCCTGAGGCTGCCAGTGAGGCGTTTGCACTCGAGTTTGGCCAATTTCTCGACCAAACCGACGGTGTTGCAAAATTGGAGCATTTATTCGACCTGTTATCTAATTTTGCCCTGAATTTTGATTGTCCGTGGATCGCGTATGGATCTCTTGCAACAGACCAAAAAGGCTTAAAGCCGGTCCGAGGCGATCCGACGGTCATGCTGAATTATCCTCATGGATGGCAGGAACGCTATTTCGAAATGGGTTATTATAGGATAGACCCCACCATCAAGAGGAGTCGGAGGCGAGCAGAAGCCTTTCGGTGGAGCGAGGTGTACAACGACGAAAGCACGACTGAAGACGAACGGCGCTTTTTCGACGAGGCGGCGACGTTCGGCTTAAGATCGGGTATTAGCGTTCCATTGCACGGCCCCGATGGCCGCTTTGCAATAATGAACTTTGCTCAAGCCTGGGCCGGTGAATTCCAAAATGGAGCAATCACCTACTTGCAGCTCGCGGCATTACATTTCCATCTGAGAATCGGCAATTCCGCTATTTCAAGCGGTATTGAGGAGAGACCCAATCTTTCTCCAAGAGAAAAAGAGTGCATCCTATGGACGGCTAAAGGTAAGTCGTCGTGGGAAATAGGTAAAATTGTAGGAATATCTGTTAATACTGTTAACTTCCACATAAAAAGCGTAATTCGAAAAATGGACGCGGTCAGCAGAGCAACTGCGGCTATAAAAGCGCTAAAATTAGGAATTATTGAATTGTAAGCTCGGATTATAAAATGTCGGTAAGCACCGTCAAGCCTAGTTCAACGGTTGATCTGTTGGGACGAAGACCGGCATTATTACAATTCGCCTGCCTTGAAGCCGTGGAGGCAGTGCCCGAATAGGTCGACTTGCCGTCGATTCGCCTCACGGGTGTACGGGATCGCGTCCTTCTGCCACTGCCCTGCCACAAATTTATGCCACCGGCGTACCAACGTCTTCACCCTGCGTAATAACGAACGTCTTCTGCACGTCCGAAAATCGCATGTGCCGTTCACCGATCCGATCGCCGCCGTCAGAGATGCGCTAGCCCGTCTTATGCATGACAGTTTCTTGGAGAGTGGTGTCTGGATCCACGCCCCGAAGAGCCAGGGAACTGGCCCGGCGGTTCGACCGGATCGTCGGCATGAAGACCAGGTTCGTGACCCTCGACCGTATACTCGCGCGCATCCGGACCGACCGGCAAAGCTTCCTGAAAGATCCTCCAACGCCCGGACATTCCGCTCCACACCAATGGCTCGGAGAACGATATCTGCAGCGTGGTGACCCGGCGCAAGATCAGCGGCGGAACCCACAGTGACCAAGGCCGTGCCGCCCGCGGCCGCATCATATAGCTGGCACGCCGGGACAAAGTTTGCAAGCTGCTGATGACAATGCCGGGTGTGGGACCACACGTTGCGCTGTCGTTCAGGCCGAGACTCGATGATCCTGCTCGGTTCCGTCGTTCGCGCAATGTCGGCGCGCATTTCGGTCTTACGCCGCGCCGTTACAGCTCGGGCGAAATCGACCTGTCGGGAACGATCAGCAAGATGCGTGATCGCCATACGCGCCACATGCTCTACGTTGCTGCGCAGATCACTCTCAGATGTGACCAGGATCTTTGGTCGTCGATGAAGGCGTAGGCCATGGGTGTCGCCAAGACTCGTGGCATCGCCAAAGCACGTGTTGCGCTTCCGCGCCGGACGCGGTTACGCTGCACAAAATGTGGGTGACCGGGGAGCCGTTCCGCCGGCAGAGAACGTGCTGGCCCACGCCTAGACTAGCTCACTCGTATCCGCTGCGGCGGAAGTCCCGGCAAGGGACGGGTGAGGGTGAGAGCGACCGTCCGTTTGGTGTGCCGTCGGCCGACCAAGGAACGCCGTGAATAAGATGGCTCCGCCCCTACCTAGTTGAACGCCATCCTGTGCCGGCCGAGCGCCGAGCACGAAGAGAAGACTGTTCCATTGCCGGATCGACCAACGCCAAGGCGACAATTTACGGAGGAGTAGATGTAAAATGAAAACAGCTTGACGAACGCCGGGACAGAGAAGATAGCAATGACGCCCGGGCGTTGGCGCAGATCCTGCGCATCGGCTGGTATCGCAGGTGCATGTCAAGAGCAGGCAGTGCCCGGCTGTGGCGTTCGCTGCTGGTTGCCCGCCGCACGGTGCTGAACGAGATGCGTTCGATCGAGAACGTAGTGCGGGCGATCCTGCGCGAGGCCGGCGTCGAGCTGGGCCTGCCGTTGCGCAGCGCGTTTGCCGGTCGCGTGTGTGAGTTGACGGGCGCTGACGCCGAGGTGATGGCGATGTTGAGCCGCTGCTTGCAATCCTCGGTGTCATGTTGAGCGCCCCACCGCCTGCGACGAGCCGAACCGCTCAGGCCGGTGGATCGTGGCGCGGAAGGCGAGCGCGGTGATCGGCCCGACGCCCGGCGCTCTTCAGCCGCCGGCAGACTTCTTCATTGCGGACGGTGTCGAGAACCTGCTTGGTCAGGCGGGCGAACTCTCCGCCGCAAGGTCGTGAAACAGATTGAGACGCCTCCCTCTCCTGACCCCATCATGCGGCGGCCCAAGCGCTGACCGCGAAGAGAAGCGAGTGACCCACGGAACGGTCCGAGAAAAAGCGTAGGAGCGCCTTGACCTCAACGACCCCAATCAGAGAGGGCTCTGAGTCAGCACGGTTCTGGCAACGTGAGTTCGGCATGAGCAATTGCAGGAACTCATCGCAATTCACTGCGATCAGCTACTCGACCACGACCCGGTAGTCTGCCGGTGCCATGTTAGAGCACGTCCTGTTTAATCCGGGTCATATCCTGCGGCTTCGAAGTAGTTGGCACATTCGGCTGGCGTGAAGAGGTCGACGACCG
>NZ_JAMYQN010000049.1:0-9074 GCF_040320905.1 Mesorhizobium sp. M0590 | reverse complement strand
TCACCTTCTCGCGCGACCTTGTAGCCACGCTGGAGCGCCAGGAGGTTACGCGGGTCGGCAAGGAAATGGCCGCTGCGCGCGGCCTCACGTTCCAGCCAGTCCAGCCCGGCAACCATGTCGGCGGCAGGCTGCTAGGCTCGGTCCGTCTTGCCAGCGGGCGCTTCGCCATGCTGGACGACGGGCTCGGGTTTCAGCTGGTGCCGTGGCAGCCAATGCTGGAGAAGCGCATCGGCCAGCACATTACCGGCTTCGTGCAAAACAGCGGCGGCATCGACTGGAGCTTCGGCAGAAAGCGCGGCTTGGGGATCGGGATGTGAGGCCCGCCGCGCGCAACCCTGCAGGAGATCGCGCTGACGCGGGATCGAGATCGTCACCGGCAGGTTGGCCAGCCAGCGTTCACGGCTAACAGATCTTTATTCCATCCTGAGTTGGCGGGAGGCCTTTTCGCTCATAGAGACCTGCCCGAGCCATGCCGCTCTCCGCTGGTCTAGCCTAGCAAGCGGCCTACGGTACAGAATGAGCCTGCGCTGCCGGGGCTGGCTGAAGTGGAGCCCGCAATCCTGCGCTCAACTGATCAACGGCCGACTACGGTCGCCGCAACCTAACGCCTGGGCGATCGCCATTGGTAAACTCCACGCCTTCGGCTTCAAGAGCGGCACGAATTTTTGCTTGGGTTTCGGCGGATACCATCAGACCGTTTTTGCCGTCGCTTTCGCAGCGCTTGATAGTCGGAACGGATACACCAGCCCGGCGGGCAAGCTCAGCCTGGGCGATACCGATCAACGCGCGGGCTGCCCGCATCTGTCCTGCTGTCATCAAAGTCTATTGATCCCTTTAGATCATTCCTATATGATCCAAAGGTATCAGTGATACCCTTGGGCCGACCGGTCCGAGGTGCGGCTAGGCACGGTGTTGGCGCACCGTCCCCAGCCTGACCAAACCCAAGCTTCTGAGGAGCTCGGATCATGGCTTCTCTATTCGGCGGCTTGGGGTCAAGCGCTTTTGTCATTTTCTGCCTTACCAGCTTCTGACATCATTCGCGGGTTCGTGCTTCTCTCCGGGATCGGCCCATTGGCCCTCCCTTGATGGGATTCAGAGAATAAGGCGGAACAATCTGATTCGCGTCCTGGCCAGCATGACATGACCGGTGCGCCCATGATCGCGAACTCACCTCATCCTTCGTCCCGCGAAGGACGTGCTTCCGCGCTGGGCGGAACTCTCTACCTCTTCTTCCCGGCCTTTTGTCACACGGCTGACGCCATGGTTTCCCGCGTCCAGCGGAACTCGCTGTTGTCCAGCCACATGCGGTGCATGACGACCGCCAGGCGACGTGCGAGCGCGACTATCGCCCTGCGCAAGCCGACGTTCATCGCCCAGGCCTTCAGCCATGACCATTTCTTCACGTGCGTCAGCATGACTTGGGCTGCTTCATAGAGCAATGTTCGCATCATGCCGTCCCCGCAGAGTGAGATGCCTCCAACGCGCTTGCTTTCGCCGGACTCGTCGAGCTTCGGTGTCAGCCCCAGGATCGGCCCTACCGCCTTGGAGTTTCTGAACCGTTGTGGAATGTCGATCGTCGCGGTGTACGCGAGCGCCACTATGGAGCCGACACCAGGGACCGTCATCAAGCGCCGGCAGGTAGCATCGCCCCTGGCGATCGCCAGCACTTGTCTGTGCAGGTGCGCAAATTCCTCGCGCAGCTTCCGCCTGGCGGCCAGCAGTGGCTCCATGATCTGTTCGAGATCGGGCATGCATTCGACAAGCTCACGGATGCGGTCCTCGAACTTCGCCGTTCCCACGGCGCCGACCTTGAGCCCGAAGTTGCGCAGAAGACCGCGGATGTCGTTCTCGATCGCGATCGCCTTTTCCTGCAAGATCTTGCGGGCCGTCAGCAGCACCCGGCGCTTCTGGCTCGTCAGCGTCTTGATGTGCACCGGGCGGAATAGGTTGACCCGCATCATCTGGGCTATGCCGCGCGCATCATTGCGATCTGTCTTGTTCGGCTGCGCCTTCAGGAATGCTTTCACATGACGTGTTTCGATGCAGATGACCGGCAGCCCGGCCCTGGCCAGCCCCTCGAATAGCCACTGCGACAAGGGCCCTGCTTCGAGCCCGACCCGTTCGACGTTCCAAGTCGAGTCCTTCAGCACCGCAATGATATCGTCAGGGTGGCTGACCACCTTCACCTCACGACAAATCCTGCCGGTTTCGTCGACAACGCAAACGGCGGTTTCCTTCACCGAGATATCGAGGCCAACAAAATGCTTCATGTTGCGCTTCCTTTCCTGATGCTTGTGGCTGTCTGGACAGACCAAGTTATCATCAGCTCGAAGCGCAACACCTCTTTGCATCACCTTTGAAGATGGGCTCGAGCCGAATACCCCATCTGATTCCGACAATACCATGACTCCGCCCTTCGTCACTCGCAGGCGAATGCTTACCGCAGGGATGATCACGTCAACGGCTTTGGTTGTTGAGAAAAGTACTGTTGCCGGCAACGCAGCGGCGACGAGCACGCCCCCCTCCGATCCAGCGCTGGCGGTTTGGCTTGAATGGGAGAAAGCCCACAAGCTGACAGAGCAGCTTTGCCAGGGGCAGCAGCGCCTCGAGACGCAGCTTGTCCACAGCGTTGGCTTTCCTTGTGTGAGCATCAGCCTGCCCGAGGGTGAGGACGTGACGCTCCACTCGATCGAGGCGCTCCATAGCGTGCTCGGCAAAGGGCCGGCTATGGCGGCTCTGCGCGAAAAGGCCGAAGCTGATTTCGCGGCGCATCAGGCACGCTGGGATGCGGCTGCCGAGGAGACCGGTTACACCGCAGCGCTCAGGGCTGAGCGCGAGGCTGGCGAGCGGGCTGAGCATCTGCTGGAAGCGTTCTCAACCACCCCCGCCACTACCCTCGCTGGTGTAGTGGGCAAGCTCGATGCCGTGTTGCGAGAGGGCGAGGCCTGGGAGGAATGCTCAGAATTCCCTTGGCCGCAAATCCGCTCGGCGTTCAGCGATCTGATGCGCATCGCCGACCCGATGATGCCGGAACAGTTCTTTCACGGCGAGCAGCGATCCAAGGTTCGCAGGCCGTGGGCTGGCTGCTGTATCCGAACCTGACAGACGAAGATCGAGGCGAGATGTCACATAGGGCTGCCATCGGGTTGCTGCTGGCAGAACGCACACTTTCTCCCCGTTGCGGGCGGTTTCGAGATCGGTCGTGGCTGGGATGCTTTGTGCCGGCGGTTCGACGCGCCGCATCGTCCGAAAGAAGCCGGAATGCGTCTAAGCTAGCTTGGCCGACCGATCCACCGCACGATTTCATAGGCAGGCATCGGGCGGCGAAAACCCTTCAGCGTCAGTTCGCCAACGGCGACGGACTCAACCAGTGATTCGACGGCACCAACGACCCGCTGGCTCACGAGAATCTGGCGCGGCCCGGCTTCCTCGCACAATCGGGCGGCATGGTTCGACACTGTGCCTATCACTGCATAGTCGGCGCGCTGATCGAAACCGATCCGCCCGATGGTTGCATGGCCTCGGGCGATGCCGATTCCGAAGCCGAGCAAGTGGTCGCGCTTGCGCCATTGCTCCGAATGCTCGTCAATCGCATCACGCATCGCCGTAGCCATGCAGACGGCTCTCTCGGTATGGTCGGCGCAGGGCAGTGGATCGTTGAAAACCACGACGATACCGTCACCCACGAACCGCTCGAGAGTCCCCTCGTGGCGGACAATTTGTTCACCAAGACAGGAATGATACTCGGCAAGAACGGTCATGACTTCTTCGGGTTCGGCGGTCTCTGCGAAGGCAGTAAAGCCGCGCAAATCGCAAAAGACAACGGTCACCTCGCGACGGTGGCTCTGCAAGAGCGCATCTCCATTGCCCGCCGCAACGATGAGGTCGGCGACCTGTTCGGGCAGGAACCGCCTAAGCCGCGCCATTCGCTCGAGCTCCGTCACCTGGTCGGCCACGGTTTGCTCGAGCGAGCGGTTCCAGTCGGAAAGTTGCGCGGCTTGGTCCTCAAGGCGTTTGGCTTGGCTCGCGACAGTGTCGTGAAGCGCCTTCTGACGCAGCATCGAGCGCACCCGCGCTAACAGCGCCCTGTGCTCGAAGGGCTTTGTCAGATAGTCGTCGCCACCGGCGTCCAGCCCATCGACCACGTCGCGCGTGTCGGCTTTCGCGGTGACCAGAATAACGGGGATCGACCGCAGCGATTGATCGTGCTTGAGCATGCGTACCACACTGATGCCGTCGAGCTTCGGCATCATGATGTCGAGGAGGATCAGATCCGGTGTGAGATCGCGGGCCGTCGCAAGCCCCTCTTCACCATCCGCGGCAGTCACCACTTCGTAGCCATTCGCCTCGAGCCGCATGCGCAGGATCTCGAGATTTTCCGGGGTATCGTCGACCGCGAGAATGCGAGGCGGATTGTGCAAGGCACTGTCTCCCCTCAGGAAAGGAACTGGCGAATCTCGGCGAGCAGCTGGCGCGGACTGAATGGCTTGGCAATGTAACCATCGCACCCTGCAGCAAGGGCTTTCGCCTCGTCGCCCGACAGTGCGTAGGAGGTGACCGCGATGATCGGAATGTGCCGGAGCGCCGGGTCGGCCTTGATGCGGCGGGCCGCTTCATACCCGTCGATCACCGGGAGCTGAATGTCCATAAGGATCAGGTCCGGCCTGTGCGCTCCGGCTGCAGCGATGCCGGCGGCGCCGTCCGCTGCCTCGATCAGTTGGTATTCGGTGGTGGCGATGAGGTCGCGGATGATCTGGCGGTTGTCCTCGGTGTCTTCCACCATCAGGATTCGTTTGCTCATGCGGCCCTCACGTCCTCTTGCACCCGGATCGGTATCTTCAGGCGGAATGTCGACCCTGACCCGATCACGGACTCGACGTCTATGGTTCCGCCATGCATTTCGACGATGCGCTTCGAGATCGCCAGGCCAAGACCTGTGCCACCCTTCTGCCTGGTGCTGCTGTTGTCGACCTGCTGGAATTCTTCGAAGATGAGAGCCTGGTCCTTGGACGCGATGCCGGGACCTGTATCCCGGACGGTGATCTCGAAATGTCCGTCGGCCGCGCCGGCAAGAATGTCGACCGCACCCGTTTCGGTGAACTTGACGGCATTGCCTGCAAGATTGAGCAGGACCTGCATCAAACGGCGTTCGTCCCCGCGGCCGATTGGAAGGTTCTCGCCAACAGTCGTTGAAAGCTCAAGACCCTTCGCTCGTGCCAGCGGCTCGACAGCCGTAACGGTCAATCGAACAATCTGCGCGACGGAGTAGTCCTCGATCGCCAGCGTGAGCTGGCCGGCTTCGATCTTGGAAAGGTCGAGTACGTCGTTGATGAGCCCGAGAAGGTGACGGCCGTTTGCCTGCACGCGCGCGACGGTCGTCTTCGCCTTGTCCGGGAGTTCGCCGTAGATGCCGTCGACCAGCAGTTCTGTGAAGCCCAAGACTGAATTGAGCGGTGTCCTGAGCTCGTGGCTCATATTCGCGAGGAACTGGGACTTGTGGCGGCTAGCTGCCTCCAGCTCCCGGCCTTTCTCCTCGATCTCGCGGAACAGCTTGGCATTCTGGATCGCGAGCACCGATTGGGCTGCGAAGGTCTCCAGCAGATGGACAACTTGCTCATGGAAGGCACCTGGCTTGTGGCGCCTGACGACCAGTGCACCTACGATCTTGTTGGGCATCAGCAGCGGAACGATCAGGATACCGCGATATCCGGCTTCGACGATCGTCTTTCTTACGAGGAAGGCTGAGGCCTCCTGGCTCAGGTCGGGAAACTGCACCGGCATGCAGCGCCCGGGTGCGTCGCCGATCCCCATGTCGGCCAGCCCGATCGTCTGGTGTGAGACTGCGGCGATAAGCTCATCGCTCATACCGAAGTTTGCGCGCGGACGGAATTGCTGCCGCGTGCTGCTGAACACGTAGATGGTGCCAGCATCCGTCTCCGACAACTGGACCGCTTTGGCGACGATCGTTTTCAGCACTGTGTCGAGATCCAGCGTCGAATTGACCGCCTTGCTCACCTCACCAAGCGCCTCGAGCTCACCAACAGACGCGGCAAGCTCGCGCGTCCGTGACTGCACCGCCTCGAAGAGCCGCGCATTCTCGATGGCGATCACCGCCTGGTCGGCGAATGTCTCGACGAGCGCGATCTCCTTGGGATTGAAAGATTGCGGCTCAACCCTCGTCATGACGAATACGCCAACGAGATCACCTTCCCGCAACAGCGGGGCAGCGAGGACGGTGCGGAATCCGCCTGCCTCAGCGATCAGGGTAACGCGGTAGTCCGGATCGGCGGTCACGTCTTCGATTTGCACGATCCGCCGTTCTTCGATTACGCGCCCTACGGCGGAGCCCCGGCCTGCGGCAAGCGCTGGAAGTGGATTGGCGTCGACATAAGCGCGGAAACTGGGCGGGTAGCCATGCGTCGACACATAGCGGAATACGCCGTCCAGCAACTGCACGATACCACCCTTGTCGGCACGGCAGAGCCTGACAGCCGATTCCACCAACGTATCGAGCACAACCTGCAGATCGAAGGTAGAGCGGCTGATAACCTTCAGAACGTCTGCAGTGGCTGTCTGCTGCTGAAGGGCCTCGTCGAGCTGCTGGGTGCGCGTCTCAATCTCCTGATACAGGCGCCCCAGCTGGTCGGAGGTCTGGTTGACGTTAGCGGCGAGCACTCCAAGTTCGTCGCGATTGGCCACGGCAACCTGGTGGGCGAAGTCGCCGGCCGCTATCTGACTGAGACGCGTCTCGATCTTCTTGACCGGTTCGATCAACGACCAGGAGATGATGTAGCCAAGCGCAAGCGCGAGCAGGATGCTGCCCACAGCAAAAGCGACCACGATCATTCGAGAGGTGCCGTACGCCCCCTCGCTCGCTTCGATGGCCGCGACCATGTCGGCTTCGGCCATGTTGACCAGCTGGTTCGTCAGCCGCTCGAGGCGGTCGGCCGACGGCATGATCTCATCCAGCTGAACCTTGCGCGCCTCCGCCGTGCGACCGGCGCGGAAGAGCTCCGCGACATGCATCACGCCGGCCGCAAGCCGTTCGTACTCCTGTCGGACCTGGCCCAGCACCTCCGCCTCAGTTTCAGCGACGAACTCCATGCGGTCGAGGTCGTAGCCAAACTGGTTGAGCTGGCGCAACGCCCCATCCAGCATCCGGTCGTCCTGAAGCAACAGGGCGGTGGAGATGCCGTAGAGCTGGGTTGTCGTATCGTGCTGCACCTGGCGATAGGCCGCGATCCTGCGCTGCAGCTTGATCAGCTCGTTTGTTTGATCATTGACCCCACTCAGCACCTGCAACCCGACGGCCCCGAGCACGATCAACAGGCCGACGATCGACAGGAACGCGATCAAGAGCTTGGTCTGGACGCGCGCCGGCAGCCGGGCAACCCAGCCGACTAGCCGGTTCGTTATGTTACTTGGATTCGTCCAAGAGGCTGAGAAGGTCACCCCGGAACTCCTCTAGGTCGAACCGAACGCCAAGATACTGTACGCGCAACATGCCCCTAGGGTCTATGAGCGACGTCAGCAACGTGTGGTCGACGTCACCATCCGCCGTTTTCTTCGCGATGACGCCGTATTTCCGTCCAACCTCATGGACAACCGCCGGATCACCGGTAAGGAACGACCAGCCTTTCAGATCGGCGCCAAAATTCTGCGCATATTCTTTCAACACCTCAGCCGTGTCGCGCTCCGGGTCGACGGTTATCGAAATGAAGGCGATCTTCGATCCGAACGCAGAGCCTAGCTTCTCCTGCACACTGGCCATATGGGCGGTCAGCATCGGGCAGACGTCGGTGCAGTACGTATAGATGAATGCAACGGCGACCACCTTGCCGCGAAAGTCGCGCAGCGACACGCGTACACCGTCCTGCGAGGTCAGGGTAAAGTCCGGCGCTGCTCCGATCGTCGGCAGGCGCAGGTCGTGCGCCGCGTCATGCGCAAGTGCCGGCCAAGGGGCAAGAAATGCCAGTGCCAATGCGCATGCCGGCCAGCCCGTCACGTCTTCAACTCGCGCTTGACCTCGTTGAAGAACTGCCAATCGGTGCCATTCGCGATGATCTCGTTTGGGCTCGACTTGACAATCCCGGCTTCATGCAGCCGCAGCGAGAAGAACCTCATCGTGTCCTCGGGATCGAAGTCGCGCCAATTAGAGTATGGGAGCTCGCGGAGCGACTGCACGGCGTAGTCGTATTGTTCGGTGTGTCCGCCATCCACCAAGAGGCGTGCCACCCGTTCCGGTTCGGCCGCGCAGATATCGGCCGATTTGATGATGGCCCGGATGACGCGCTTGGTGGCAACTGGATTTTTCTCGGCATACGCGGCGTTGACCGCCAGCATGCAGCAGTAATATTGCGACCACGGCCGGTCCTTGGAACTGTCGAGGATGACGTGGCCGACTTTGCGGGTGCGCAGGTCCTGAGCCTCAGGCGGAAAAGCCAGGAAGGCGTCGACCTTGCCCTCGGCGAAGAGCTCCGCCGGCTTTGCCTCGCCGACGATCCATTCGATGTCGCGTTGCGGATCGAGGCCGACATAGGTCGCCATGGCACTGACGAAGATATGCGGATCCGACGATAGATTGCCGCCGACGCCGACTTTGCGGCCCTTGAGATCTGTGATGCTCTTGATGTTCTCGCGTCCGAACAACTCGTAGCAGCCGACATGGACTCCGGAGATCACCTTGATCGGGGCGCCAGTGTCGACCGGAATGATTAGGGCCGTGGCAAAGTCAATGCCGAAGTCGATGTCGCCGCGCGCCAGCATCTCGGTCTGGGCGATACCGGCCTCGGCGGCCACGAAGCCGAAATCTGAGAACCCCTCTGCGCGGATCAGATCCTCTGCGACGTACTGCGGAGCGATGCAGATACCAGGCGCTGCCGCAAAGCGGGCGATCGTGGTTTCAGGTGCCGCTTCGGCTGCTACCGCATTGCGGCCGTTGGCAAGGCCTGCTGCAGCGAGCGCAGACAAGCCTGTGAGGAAACGGCGACGGTTCTGGATGATCTGCATAAGCCTTTCCTTCCCTGATGGGACACGACGTTCGGCGATTGCCTACGTCTTCAACTCCTGCTTTA
>NZ_JAMYQN010000048.1:0-10683 GCF_040320905.1 Mesorhizobium sp. M0590 | reverse complement strand
GGCCCCACCCTATTTATACCCGCTTATGTGCGTGGGCAGGGTCTTTTTTTTAAAAGACCCCGGGTCTACCCCGGTCCACTATCTCAATTTCCGGGCGGGGGGGCCGCGTTACAGCGCGGCGCCCTTCGTGTATCGGAACGCCCAGTGTTTCGGGGCGCACCGAAACGCGTCACACGCACGATGACGAGGACCAGATGACGGTGAAGCCCCTCTACCGACGTGTCTTGCTGAAAGCGTCGGGCGAAGCGTTGATGGGCGAGCAGCATTTCGGCATCGACGTATCGGTGGTCGACCGCATCGCCGCCGACATCGCCGAGGCCCGCGCATTGGGCATCGAAGTCGGTGTCGTCATAGGCGGCGGCAACATCTTCCGTGGCGTCGCGGTTGCGTCAAAAGGCGGAGACCGCGTCACCGGCGACCATATGGGCATGCTTGCCACGGTTATCAATTCGCTGGCGCTGCGCACCTCGCTCAACAAGATCGGCGTCGACGCCGTGGTGCTGTCGGCGATCGCCATGCCCGAGCTTTGCGAAAGTTTTTCGCAGCGTCAGGCGACCGCCTACATGAACCAGGGCAAGGTCGTCATCTTCGCCGGCGGCACCGGCAATCCGTTCTTCACCACCGATTCGGCTGCGGCCCTTCGCGCCGCCGAGATCGGCGCCGATGCTCTGTTCAAGGGCACCCAGGTCGATGGTGTCTATTCGGCTGATCCCAAGAAGGACCCGCATGCGACACGTTTCGAGCGGATCAGCCATGACGAAGTCATCAAACGCGGGCTTTCGATCATGGATACGGCGGCGATTGCACTTGCGCGCGAAAACAACATTCCGATAATCGTCTATTCGATCCACGAGAAGGGTGGCTTCGGCGATATCCTGAGGGGCGGTGGCCGTTGCACGGTTGTCGCAGACGATTGACCGGACCATGAACCCGAAAGGGACCGGTTGCGGATGAGGCTCGAACAGGGCCTAAGCAGTGAACCCGGGTTAACGGGTCGAGGAGACGATGATGAGTGGCGAGTACGACGATCTCAAACGGCGCATGGACGGGGCGATCGCCGCGTTCAAGCATGATCTGGCTTCGCTGCGCACCGGCCGCGCGTCGAGCAACCTGCTCGATGCCGTCCAGGTGCAGGCCTATGGCACCACCATGCCGATCAACCAGGTGGCAACAGTGTCGGTGCCGGAACCGCGCATGATTTCGGTTTCGGTCTGGGACAAGTCGATGGTCAGCGCAGTCGACCGCGCCATCCGTGAAGCCAATCTCGGCTTCAATCCTATCGTCGACGGTACCAATCTCAGGATTCCGCTGCCCGAGCTCAACGAACAGCGCCGCAAGGAGCTGGTCAAGATCTCGCACGGTTATGCCGAGAATGCCCGCGTCGCCGCACGCCACGTTCGCCGGGACGGCATGGACTTTCTGAAAAAGGCGGAAAAGGACGGCGACATCAGTGAGGACGACCATCGCAAACGGGCCGACCAGGTTCAGAAACTGACCGACGAGACAATCAGCACCATCGACCACCTGCTTTCCGACAAGGAAGCGGAAATCATGCAGGTCTAGGGTCTGGCCACGCCTGGCCCGGAAGCGAGAATATGGCAACGCCCGCGCATGTCGCGATCATCATGGACGGAAACGGACGCTGGGCCAAGGCGCGCGGCTTACCGCGGCTGGCCGGTCACCGCGCCGGCGTCGAGGCGCTGCGCAAGACAGTTCGCGCCGCCCCCGGCCTCGGCATCTCCTTCCTGACCGTCTACGCTTTTTCGTCGGAAAACTGGTCACGGCCGAAATCCGAAGTCAGCGACCTCATGGGCCTGCTGAAGCTTTTCATCCGACGTGACCTCGCCGAGCTGCACCAGAGTGGGGTGCGGATCAGGGTCATCGGTGACAGGGCAGGGCTGCAGCCCGACATAAGGGGGCTGCTCGAGGAAGCCGAAACGCTCACTCTCAGCAACGAGGCGCTGACACTGGTCATTGCCTTCAATTACGGCGGGCGCGACGAGATCGTGCGCACCGCGCGCAAGCTCGCAGCGGCGGCGGCGCGCGGTGAGATCGAGAGCGACGCGATCACGGCCGATTCCTTTGCCAGCTCGCTCGATACAGAGGGCATTCCGGACCCGGAACTGGTCATCCGCACCAGCGGCGAGCTTCGGCTGTCCAACTTCCTGTTATGGCAGGCCGCCTATAGCGAACTCGTTTTCCTGCCTTGCTACTGGCCCGACTTCAGTCGCGAGCACCTGTCCGATGCACTGCGCGATTTCGCCGGCCGCGAGCGCCGCTTCGGCGGACTTGCCGCCCAAGATGTCGCCTCAGGCTGAGGAATGAGCAACCTCCAACTCCGGGTCATTTCGGCCGTCGTGCTTGCCATCGTCACGCTTGCCCTGACCTGGCTCGGCGGACTGTCCTTCCGGTTGCTTTGCGCCGCCATGGCGGCGGTGATCTTCTACGAGTGGACGCGGATGAGCCGCCCCGTTGCCCCGGCAGGTGCTGGTGCCACGGCAGGTCTCGGCTTTCTGCCCGAGGCGCTGATCGTGGTCTTTATTGGTGCCCTCGTCGCCGGCCTGCCTGCGTCTTTGCTGCTGCCGCTCGTCGCGGCTCTGGTTGCTGTCACTGCCGTCGCTTCTTCCATGCGCAGGGCAGGACCGTGGGAAGCATCCGGCCTTGCCTATGCGGCCGTGTCCGGCTTGTCGCTGGCCTTCTTGCGTGACGGCGACCATTCAGGGCTGCTGGCCATTCTGTTCCTATTCGCCGTGGTTTGGGCGACCGATATCTTTGCCTATTTCGTCGGCCGCTCCATCGGTGGTCCAAGGCTGGCGCCGTCGATCTCGCCGGGCAAGACGCGGAGCGGGGCGCTCGGTGGGGTGGTCGGCGGCGTAGTGGCCGGGCTGCTTCTGGCCGCCGTAGCCGGAACGGGCAACCTCGTCGTGCTTGGCGTGGTCGCACTGGTGCTTTCGATTGTCGCGCAGGCCGGCGACCTGTTCGAATCATGGGTCAAGCGACGCCACGGCCGTAAAGATTCCGGCACGCTGATACCCGGCCATGGCGGCATCATGGATCGGGTAGATGGGCTTGTCGCGGCGGCTTTCGCCCTATACGTCATCGGCTGGATTTCCGCGACCGCCGACCATCCGGCACAGGGGCTGTTTCCGGTTTGAACGGCATCGTCGGTGGGCCGGCGCGGGGCTGCGTCATGGATTCGCCTGGATTGATGTCACAGTCGCGGCGTGATCTGTGCCGTGGATGAATTTGAGGGCATGAATTGAACGAGATTTTTCACGCGGTTTTCAGCACAGAGGGCTTTGTCCTCGGCACGCTGGTGCCTTTCCTGTTCGTGCTGACCGTGGTCGTTTTTGTCCACGAAATGGGCCATTACCTCGTCGGGCGTTGGTGCGGTATCGGCGCAAAAGCCTTTTCGATCGGTTTCGGCCCAGAGATCATCGGCTTCAACGATAGCCGCGGCACGCGCTGGAAGCTTTGCGCCATACCGCTCGGCGGCTACGTCAAGTTCGTCGGCGACATGAACGCGACGTCGAGCCAGCCCAGCTCGGAGGAGATCGAGGCGCTGAGCGACGAAGAACGCAAGGTTGCCTTCCACACGCAGCCGATCTGGAAGCGGGCGGCGACCGTCGTGGCGGGGCCGCTGTTCAACTTCCTGCTGACGATCGCCGTCTTTGCCGTGCTGTTTTCCGTCCATGGCCGGCCCGTGCTGGAGCCGATGGTGGCTGAGGTCACCGTCGGCAGTCCGGCCGCCGCGGCCGGCATCATGCCCGGCGACCGATTCGTCAGCGTCGACGGCAGCAAGGTCGAGACCTTTGCCGACGTCCAGCGTCTGGTCTCTGGCCGCGCCGGCGACAGCATCACCTTCGTCATGTTACGCGCCGGCAAGGAAATCACCGTCACGGCGACGCCGCGCTTGATGGAACAACAAGACGCACTGGGCAACAAGGTCCAGGTGGCCGTGATCGGCGTCGTCAACAACAAGGAACTCGGCCAGCCACGGCTGATCACCTATAGTCCGGCCGGGGCGGTCGGGGCAGCGGTCCAGGAAACCGGACACGTCATCCAGCGTACCGGCCAGTTCCTGCAACGTTTCGTTGTCGGTCGCGAGGACAAGTGCCAGCTGGGCGGCCCCATCAAGATCGCCAAGATGTCGGGTCAGGCGGCAAAGCTCGGCTTTGAATGGCTCGTGCAGCTTGTTGCATTCCTGTCAGTCGGGATAGGGATTCTCAACCTTTTGCCGATTCCCCCCCTCGACGGAGGGCATCTTCTGTTCTACGGCGTGGAGGCTGTCATCCGGCGGCCGGTGTCCGAACGCATGATGGAAATGGCTTACCGAAGCGGCCTCATATTGGTGCTCGGGTTCATGGGCTTTGTTTTCTGGAACGATCTGTTTGGGTGCTGAAATCATGAAGGAATTTGGCTTCGGCACGAGCAATGTTGAGACGCCGTTTACCATGCGTGGGGATATGCGTGACGCGAAAGCCACGCCTCAGGGTTAAGTAAATACAAATTAACCAGAAGCCTTGCGTGTAGGGAAAATCCGGTTAATACGGTAGGGGAAATTACCGCACGTCCGGTTTTCTCGCCGTGGGGACTTCGAGAAAAGGTACAAAAGCCCGATGAAGGCAGCATCCAAGTTTCTGAGCGCCGCGTCCGCGGTGGCTATGTCCGCCGCTCTGGTTGTACCAGGCGCGCTCGCAGTGCAGTTCGTTGCCACATCGGCCGCCGAGGCGGCTGTCGTCTCCAGAGTCGAAGTCACCGGCAATCAGCGTGTCGACGCGGACACCATCCGCAATTACGTGACGATCAAGCCCGGCAAGGCGTTTTCCAGTTCGGATATCGACGATGCGGTCAAGGCGCTGTTTGGCACCGGGCTGTTTTCGGATGTGCAGATCAACCAGGTCGGATCGACGCTGGTCATCAAGGTGTCCGAATACCAGGTCGTCAACCAGGTGCTGTTCCAGGGCAACAAGAAGCTTAAGGACAACGCGCTTGAGGCCGCGGTGCAATTGAAGCCGCGCGGCACCTTCTCGCAACAGCAGCTCGATGCCGATGTCGAGGCGGTCAAGGCCGCATACCGGCGTATCGGCCGCGACGATGCCGCCGTGACCACCCAGATCATGGATCTCGGCGACAACCGGGTAAACGTGGTCTTCAACATCAACGAAGGCGGCCGCACCCAGATCGCAGCGATCAATTTCGTCGGCAACAGCGCCTATTCGAGCCGCCGGCTGTCGGACATCATCTCCACCAAGCGTTCGTCCTTCCTGTCGTTCGTGCTGCGCGACGACGTTTATGACGAGGACAAGCTGCGCGCCGACCAGGAGCTGCTGCGCCGCTTCTATTATAATCACGGCTATGCCGACTTCCAGGTCGTCTCGGCTGTCGGCGAACTCGACGACACCACCAACAAATACACCGTCACCATCACGGTACAGGAGGGCGAGCGTTATACGTTCGGGGATGTCAGCGTCGAAAGCACGATCCCCGAGGTCGACGCCAAGTCGCTTGAATCGGTGGTCGAGACCCACAAGGGCGATGTCTACAACGCCAAGAACGTCGAGGACACGATCATCGCCTTGACCGAAAAGGTCGCTGGATCCGGCTATGCCTTCGCCCAGGTGACGCCGCGCGGCGACCGCAACTTCGAGAACCACACGATCTCGGTCGTCTATACGGTCGATCAGGGGACCAAGGCCTATATCGAGCGCATCGAGATTCGCGGCAACGATCGGACGCGCGACTACGTCATTCGCCGCGAGTTCGATGTCAGCGAAGGCGATGCTTTCAATCAGGTGCTCATCCAGCGCGCGAAGAGGCGGCTGGAAGCGCTCGATTATTTTGAAAAAGTCGAAATTTCCACCGTTCCGGGTTCTGAGCCGGACCAGGTTGTGCTGGTGGTCGATGTGGTCGAGAAATCGACCGGTGAGTTCACGGTCGGCGCCGGTTATTCGAGCGGCGGTGAAACGTCAGGTCCGTCCGTCGAAGGTTCCGTCAGTGAGCGCAACTTCCTCGGTCGCGGCCAATTCATCAAGGTGGCGGCGGGCGGTGGCAAGAACTCGCGCGACTACAGCTTCTCTTTCACCGAACCCTATTTCCTCGGCCGCCGGATCGCGGCCGGCTTCGACATCTACAAGCAGAGCCGAAACTACGACCATTACGACAGCGACACGACAGGCGCGACCGTCCGCTTCGGTCTGCCGATCACCGACAACATCTCAACGCAGCTGGCTTATAATATTGCGCAAGAGAAGTACGAGTTCGACGAGGGCTGCGTTCCCGTTATCAATGGTGGCACCTGCGACGTCTCCCAGGCGATCGTAAACGGCGTTGAAGAGAGCCCATGGCTCAAGTCCTCGGTCAGCCTCGGCCTGATCTACAATACCATCGACGACATGAAGAACCCGCATGACGGTATTTATGCCAATGTCGGCACCGAAGTGGCCGGCGTCGGCGGCGATGCCAAGTTCATCAAGGTCACGGCGCGCGGCAGCATTTATCAGACGTTGTCCGAACAATTGGACCTGGTGGGCCTCGTTTCGGGCGGCGCTGGCCATGTCCAGGGATATGGCAACGGCGATCTGCGCGTCTTCGACCATTTCCAGAGCAGCGACCGTATGATCCGCGGTTTCGAATATGGCGGCATCGGCCCGGTTGCTTCGGACAACAGCAATGACCATCTCGGCGGCACTACCTACTTCAATGCCTCGGCGGAAGCTCAGTTCCCGCTGCCGGTCATCCCCGAAAGCTTCGGTTTGCGTGGCGCTGTGTTCGCCGATGCGGCAACGCTCTACGGCAGCAAAATCGCAAGTGGCCTTGTCAATTCTTCGACAACCGGCATGGAATGGCGCGCTTCCGTCGGTGTCGGTTTGATGTGGGCATCGCCTTTCGGCCCGATCCGCATCGACTATGCGATCCCGGTCAAGAAAGAAAAGACCGACGACGTGCAGGAATTCAACTTCGGCATATCGACCCGCTTCTGATGTAGCGGGCAATGATGCTTCCGGCTCGTTTGGATCCGGATGGCAGTGATCCGACACTACAGCGCAGCGCGTCCTATCGGACGCGCAAAGGACGTTGTAGCACTTTGATTTGCGCATGATCCTTTCCGAGGGTCGATTTCCGATTTTCGGGGTCATGCGCTAGCTGGATATTGCTTCTGGAATGACCGATCCGGTGTTCTTCGCGCCCTCACGCCGGTATACGGCCGGCGAAGTCGCGAATCTGACCGGTTCGACGCTTGTTGATTCCGGTCTCTCCGATGTATCGATCGAGGCTCTGGCGCCCGCCAACGAAGGCGGCGAGAACGCCCTTGTCTTCGTCGATGGCAGGCGCAATTTCGCCCTGATGCAGTCACTGCGGGCGGCGGCGGTTCTCTGCCCTGCCGAATTTGCCGGCAAGGCGCCGGCGGGCATCGCAGTGCTGGTGCATCCGCGCCCGCAGCAGGCCTTCGCAATGGTCGGGCGTCTGCTTTTTCCGGCGGCTGCAACGCCTGGACCGATGACCGGCGAAACCGGTATCTCGCCGCACGCCCATATCGATGCGACTGCCCATGTCGAGGCCGGTGCGATCATCGAAGCGGGTGCGATCATCGGACCTCGCGCTGCCATCGGCAGCGGGACCGTCATTGCCCCGCATGCGGTCATCGGTCCGTCCTCGCAGATTGGCCGCGACGGCTATGTCGGTCCAGGTGCCAGCGTGCAATATGCGTTGATTGGCAATCGCGTCATCATCCATGGCGGTGCCAGGATCGGCCAGGATGGCTTCGGTTTCGTGGCCGGCTCCAAGGGTCCGGAGCGGGTTCCGCAGATTGGCCGCGTCATCATCCAGGACGACGTCGAGATCGGGTCGAATACGACCGTCGATCGCGGCGCCATGTCCGACACGATCATCGGCCAGGGCACCAAGATCGACAATCTGGTGCAGATCGCGCACAACGTTCGCATCGGCCGCAATTGCATAATAGCCGGGCTTTCGGGTATTTCCGGTTCCGTGACGGTAGGCGACAACGTCACCATGGGTGGCGGTGTCGGCCTTGCGGATCATTTGACCATCGGGTCCGGGGCCAAGCTTGCGGCAAGAAGCGGGTTTATGAGCAATGTGCCTGCCGGTGAGATTTGGGGAGGATATCCGGCGCAGCCGATGGCGGAAGCCATGCGCGAGATAGCGGCCTTGCGCAGACTTGCACGGACGCGCAAACAGGGTGAGGGGGGAAATGGCTGACATCGCAGCGGCGACGCTCGAAGCGGTTGACATAATGCGGCTGATGAAGCTCCTGCCGCACCGCTATCCGTTCTTGATGATCGACCGTATTGTCGACATAGATGGCGACGAATCCGCCATCGGCATCAAGAACGTCACCATAAACGAGCCGCATTTCCAAGGTCATTTCCCCGACCAGCCGGTCATGCCCGGCGTGCTGATCATCGAGGCGATGGCGCAGACGGCCGGCGCCATCTGCATCCGCAGCCTTGGTACGGAAAAGCCGTCGCTGGTTTATTTCCTGACCATCGACAATGCCAAGTTCCGCAAGCCGGTCGTTCCAGGCGACCAGCTGAAAATTCATGTGAAGAAAATCAAGAAACGCGGCAATCTTCTCAAATTCGCTTGCGAGGCCCTCGTCGATGGCGCCAAGGCGGCGGAAGCCGAGATCTCGGCGATGATGGTCGCAAGCGGCTGACAAACGAATGCTAATGAAAATCCAGACAGTCATCCATCCATCGTCGGTCATCGAGGCAGGCGCCCAAATCGGCGAAGGCGCCCGCATCGGGCCCTTCTGTCACGTCGGCCCCGACGCCGTGATCGGCGACCGCGTCGAACTGGTCAGCCATGTCTCGGTGATTGGCGCGACCACCATCGGTGCATCGACCAAGGTCTATCCGATGGCGATACTGGGCGGGCCGCCGCAGAACACCAAGCACAAGGGCGGCCGTACCACGCTAGTGATCGGCGAGAACTGCACGATCCGCGAAGGTGTCACCATGCATGTCGGCACCGATTCCAGCCGCGGCGAGACGACGATCGGCGACAACGGCAATTTCCTTGCCTATGCCCATATTGCCCATGACTGCGTGGTCGGCAAGAACGCCACCTTCGCCAATCAAGCGACGTTAGGCGGGCATTGCGAAGTCGGTGACAATGTCTACATCGGCGGCCTTACCGCGGTTCATCAGTTTGTCCGCATCGGCGATAACGCCTTTCTCGGCGGTTGCTCGGCGATCGTCGGCGACGTCATTCCTTACGCCATCGCCGTTGGCAACCGTGCCAGCCTTCGCGGCCTCAACATCATTGGCTTGAAGCGCGCCGGCCTGCCGCGTTCGGAGATCCACTTGCTGCGCAAAGCCTACAAGACGATCTTCGATCGCTCCCGGACCGTCGGCGAAAACATCGAATTCGCCAAGGCGGAATTCGCCTCGTCGCCGACTGCCATGAAGATCGTCGACTTCATCGCCGGTCGCGGCAAGCGGCACTACGCCGTGCCGTCGCTCAAGGGTAGCGACGGCGACGATACCGATGATGAAGACTGAGGGCAGATGACGAAGATTGAGGCTGCCGGAAAGGGCCTTGATCTCGCGCCAGATGCCAAGGTCGGCATCATCGCCGGCGGCGGCAGTCTCCCGGTCGAAATTGCCCGAGCGCTCGCCCGGCAAGGCAAATTGCCCTTCGTCGTGATGGCGGCCGGCGAGGTCGATCGCATAGCCGATTTCGAGCCCTATGAGCAGGCAACCTTGAGGCTGGAAGACGTCGGCTCGCTGCTGCCGATCCTTAAGCGGCATCACGTTACGCATCTCGTAACCGCGGGTCATATCACGCGCCGCCCCAGGCTGAGCGCCATGCGCCTCAATTTGGGCCTGCTCGCGTGGCTACCCAGCCTCTTCGTCGGTGTAACCCGGGGCGACGATACGGTGCTGAAACTGTTCGTGCGCAGGATCGAGCGCAGCGGCATCAAGGTCGTCGGCGCTCACGAGATCGTGCCGGAGCTGGTCGCCGCCGAAGGCCTGCTGACCAAGGCGGCGCCACGCAAATCCGACTGGCGCGACATCGAGGCGGCGCACGCGGCGGCAAAAGCCATCGGCGCGCTGGATATCGGCCAAGCGGCTGTTGCGGTCGGCGGCCGCGCCATTGCGTTGGAAGGCGTCGAAGGCACCGACGGGCTGCTCGAGCGGACAAGGGAGTTGCGCGGGCATGGCAGGCTGGCCGGCGGGAGCCGAGGTGTTCTGGTCAAATGCGCCAAGCCCGGTCAGGAACTGCGTGCCGATCTGCCCTCCATCGGCCCGCTGACCGTCGAGGCGGCGCATGCCGCCGGACTGGCCGGCATTGCCGTCGAAGCCGGTCGCTCGCTAGTGCTCGAAGGTCCCGCCACCATCGGACGTGCCAATGCGCTCGGCCTGTTCGTAATCGGCCTGCCTGCTGCGGAGCCGGCGCATGGCGAATGAGCGGCCGTTGAAGATAGCCGTCGTCGCCGGCGAGGAGTCCGGCGACCTGCTTGGCGCCGACCTTGTGCAGGCGCTCAAGCGCATGACCGGGCGCGAAGTTCGGCTTGTCGGCATCGGCGGCCGCCATTTGCAGGCGCTCGGCCTGGCGCCATTGTTCGACGGCAGCGAGATCGCACTGATGGGGCTTAGCGCCATCCTGCGCGACCTGCCGCGCCTGATGCGGCGGATCGGCCAGACGGAAAACGCG
>NZ_JAMYQN010000047.1:0-11942 GCF_040320905.1 Mesorhizobium sp. M0590 | reverse complement strand
GACCCCATCCTGCTGTCCGCGACTTAGTGAAACTGCTGTCCGCGATTTAGCGGAACGACTGTCCCGTTTTTGCGAAATGCGCAGCCGGAGAAAAACTGTCGCAGGCTCTGGCCAATCTCGGCATATGGACCATCGAAATCACCAAGCGCTCCGACACGGCCAAGGGCTTTGAGGCGCTGCCACGACGATGGGTCGTCGAGCGAACTTTCGCCTGGCTGGGACGTTGTCGCCGGCTTGCCAAGGACTTCGAGGCGACCATCGCCAGCGCCGAGGCATGGATGTTCATCGCCTCGATCCGCCTCATGCTTCGCCGCATGGCAGCTCCGCGTCGTGCGTAACCGAGATTTGAGTCAGGCTCTTAGATGACGGCGAGTCATTACTGAGTAGGAGCCACTTCTACGCCGCCGACGACTCGCGATGTGTAAAGGTATATAAAGTCATTGCCACAATCGCGAGCGGTTTGATGCTCACCGGTCCTCTCTGTTAATATTTGTCTCAGAATAATTAACGCACGCCTGTATTAAATTGTAAAGTTATGGCGAATATGAATTCGCGTCACAATAGTTTCACATTTCCGACGGACGTAATTCTCAGAAAATTCAAACTATCTCCAGGAAAAGCTGGTTAGTGTTCCTCGCACAACTATGTGGCTGGAGAAAGCAATGGATCATGTCACACGTCCGCTGTCGCATGGCCAGATTGGCCTTTGGATACATCATCAAAAACGACCGACCGGTAGCGAATACAATCTGCCAATCAAACTGCGCATAAAGGTACCGTTCGACATTGATGCCTTGCGGCGCACGCTCCAATCATTGATCGACCGCCATGAAATGTTGCGCACGACCTTTCACCAGGAAGGCGAGCGCGTGGTTCAACGCATTCATGAGAGAAGCTCGCTGCACTTTCATGTTGTTCGGCTAGAAGATGTCGAAGAGGCAGATTTCCATCACTCTATCGCGGCGGAAGGTCGCTCGCCTTTCAATGTGGAGCATGGGCCGGTGTTTCGCGCTCATCTGTTCATCCGCAGTGCCACGGACGAGACTCTCCTCCTCAATTTCCATCACATCATTTCCGACGGCTACAGCATTTGCACCTTCCTGCACGAGTTCGGCAGGCTCTATCAGGCGTTCTGCGGCAACACGGAAATGCCGGGTCTGGCCACAGCAGCTCCTTACGGGGACTTCGTAGCCTGGCAAGAGCGCCTCCTTGCCGGCGACGACGGAGAGCGCATGTGGGCCTACTGGCGCAGCCAATTTGTTGACCATGAACCTGACCTGGCCCTTCCGACCGACAGGCCACGAGCTGCGCTTGCCACGCACACCGGTTCAGTCTTCTCCCTTGATATTGATATGCCGCTGGTCGCGCGCTTGGAGCGGCTGGCGCACAAGGAAAAGGTAACGCTCGCCACCGTCCTGCTTGCCGCCTATTATGTCCTGCTGCATCGTTTCGGTGATCAGGACGACATCACCCTCTACGTGCCACGCCTCGGTCGTCCGGCAGGAAATTTTTCGAGGACGTTCGGCTACTTTGTGAACCTAGGGGTCCTACGGCAGGACCTTTCAGGAAATCCAATTTTCATCGAACATTTGCAACGGGTCCGACATCTGATGCTCTGCGCGCGCAGCCACGAGTATTTTCCTCTTCCGCTGCTGCTGGAGAAGCTCAAGCTCCCGCCTGCACTTGATCGCAATCCGCTTGCGCAAGCTGTTTTCAACTTCATGCCGGAGGCGGTTAGTTCTCTTAGCTTGACGCCATGCGACGTCGACCTCTCCGGCTTGCCTGCGCAAATCCAATTTTGCGAGACCGATATCTGGATCGATCTTGATTTTCAAATCCTGTCCGGCAAAGAAAGAGTCCGCCTGGACGTCGTATTCAATGCGGATTTGTGGGACCTTAGTACGATCGAACGGCTGGCGAAGCACTACCATTTGTTGCTTGAGGCGATTGCAGATGCGCCAGCGCGACGGATAGGGGACTATAGTCTTCTGTCGCCTGAGCAGGAACACCAGCTCCTGCATAGTTTTAACGAGACAGCTGCACCTTTTCCGTCCAATATTTGCCTGCACAACCTGATCGAAGCGCAGGCTGCCGCTTGCCCCGAGGGTATCGCTGTCAGTTGCCCATCGGAAGCGCTCAGCTATGCCGTACTTGAGCAAAGGGCAAACAGACTTGCCCGTTATCTGATTTCAAAAGGAGTCTGTCTTGGAGACGTGGTCGGCATTCTCGTTGAACGTTCGTGCGATCTCATAGTCGGGTTTCTAGCGGCCCTGAAGGCGGGGGCCGTCTATCTTCCTCTCGATCCGCGCCTGCCACCCCAGCGTCTACGTTTCATGTTGCGGGATGCTGGAGCCACTGCACTCATCAGCAAATCGGAGCTCAGAGAACAGACGTTCGGGGACGTCTTGTCAGGGCGGAACATTGAATGTGCGAATGGATGCGCGGTAGTTCTCCTCGACAAAGACCGCACCAAAATCGCTCTGCACGAAGTCACGCCTCCGCACTGCCCAGCCGGCCCCTCCGATTTGGCTTACGTGATCTATACTTCCGGTTCCACGGGTCAGCCGAAAGGCGTGATGGTTGAACATCGCAGCGCCTGCAACATGGTGGAAGATCTAAAACTCACTTATCAACTGGGGCCGGATAGCCGGGTATTGCAGTTCGCTTCCTGCGGATTTGATGCATCGCTTTTCGATTTTATGCTGGCTTTATCCTCTGGCGGTCGATTGTGCCTTGCGCCCCCATCAGCATCGCTGCCTGGAGCAGAGCTTGTCGAGTTTATGCGCCATGAGCGCGTTACCGCTGCCGGTCTTACGCCGACAGCGTGGGCCTCTTTGCCGTCAACTGATCTTCCTTATCTCACCGTGATCAAGTCAGGCGGAGAGCCCTTGCCGTCGAGCCTCATTAAGCGATGGGGTGAGAAGCGCCGCATCTTAAATTCCTATGGGCCCACCGAAACGACCGTCTACTGCATAAGGACCGAGGTGAAAGCCGGAGGGCAAAAGCCGCCCATTGGGCGCCCGGCCATCAATACCAAGGTTTATATCCTCGATCGCTATGGCAATCCGGCACCGCTCGGCGCAATTGGCGAGCTCTACATCGGGGGCGTCGGCGTGGCTCGCGGTTACATCAATCACGATGAACTCACGCGCGAGGTATTCCGGCCAAACCCGTTCGATAATGATCCGCAATCCAGGCTCTACAGAACTGGAGATCGGGCGCGGTATCGGTCAGATGGCGCGATTGAGTTCATGGGCCGGAAGGACGGGCAGATCAAGATCCGCGGCATGCGGGTTGAGCTCGCCGAAATCGAGCAGTGCCTGATGGGGCACGAAAACATCAAGGCATGCTGTGTCACGCTGACGGACCGTCTCGATGAAAATGCGAGCCTGATAGCCTATGTGGTGAGACGGGGGGAGAGTTCGGAGGATGCCGACGAACTTCAGTCTTTTCTGCGCACCGCGCTGCCTGGCTACATGGTTCCCTCACAGTTCTTGTTCCTCCCGCAGCTACCAACCAATCGTAGCGGCAAGATCAATCGGCGCGCTCTTCCCGAGCCGGGAAACCCCTCGAAACTAAAGGCCGCAACTCCACCAACTGGTGGATTGCAGACGGAACTGGCTGAGATATGGAAGGACGTGCTGAAGCTGGACACCGTCAGCGTCGAAGACAATTTCTTCGATGTTGGCGGACATTCCCTAGCCATCGTTCAGGTCCAGGCGCGTATCCACGATCGATTGGGCATTGATTGCAAGATTCTGGATCTGTTCGAGCATCCCACTATAAGAACGCTTGCTACGCACTTGGCTGCAATTCTAACCGTTCCTCGCCCCGCTCTGGGTTTAACGAAACCAATCGGCGTGGCTGCAAGCGAAAAAGAGCCCAAACAGAACCGCAATGCTGTTGCGATTATTGGGATGGCGGGCAGGTTTCCCGGGGCCGAGAACGTCGACCAGTTCTGGAGCAATCTGGTCAATGGCATAGAGTCCATCGCGGATCTGGATGAACAGACATTGCAAGAAGCTGGCGTCGCTCCCGACATGTATGACAGACCTGATTACGTGAGGCGCGAAGCCGTTATCAGCGGAATTGATCTGTTTGATGCAACGTTCTTCGGCATCTCGCCTAAGGAAGCAGCGTGGATGGACCCGCAGCAGCGAATCCTGCTAGAAGTGGCGTATCAGGCGTTCGACCATGCAGGATACGGATTGAGGGAGACGGCGGGAGACCGTGTCGGTGTGTTTGCTGGTGTGGGTGCCAACCACTATCTCGGCGTTCGCGAACTAGGCCGCGACCTGCTGGATTCAGAGAGGTTGCAGATCCGCATTCTCAATGGCGGCGATTTTACGGCCACACGCATTGCCTATAAGCTCAACTTGACCGGCCCTTGCGTGTCAGTTCAGACGGCCTGCTCCACCTCGTTGGTCGCTGTCCACCTCGCTTGCCAGAGCCTCCGCAGCAATGAGTGCAATATGGCATTGGCGGGCGGTGCATCGATTTCCCTGCCCCATGGAAAAGGCTATCTCCATCAACAAGGCCACATTCTGTCGCCTGACGGCCGCTGCCGTGCGTTCGATGCTAAATCACAAGGAACGGTGAGAGGCAGTGGAGTTGGGGTCGTCGTTCTCAAGCGGCTGAGCGATGCCTATAGAGACGGCGACTACATCTGGGCAGTTATAAGGGGGACTGCCATCAACAATGATGGCGCCACAAAGGTCGGCTTCACCGCCCCCAGCGTCGACGGACAGGCTGCAGTGATTCAAGCGGCCCTCACCGATGCTGACGTCTCTGCAGACGCCATTGGTTATGTGGAGGCCCATGGTACAGGAACCTATCTTGGAGACCCCATCGAAATCTCCGGCCTAACCAAGGCCTTCCGTTCCCACACCGCAAGGAAACAATTCTGCGCAATAGGGTCGGTGAAGGCAAACGTCGGCCATCTTGACGCCGCAGCGGGTGTAACGGGGTTGATCAAGCTCGCCACGATGCTGAACAGGGGCGTCATTCCCGCCAGCCTGCATTTCGATAAGCCCAACCCAAACATCGAATTTGAGGAGAGCCCGGTGTTCGTAAACAAGACCTGCACCACGTGGCCCAAGGGTGGTGAGCCACGGCGCGGCGGTGTCAGCTCATTTGGCATTGGTGGCACGAATGCGCACACAGTTCTCGAGGAGGCTCCGCCGCGGAGCAGTGAGCAAGTCGGTCGCAGGCTGAACGTCTTTCCGGTATCGGCGGCGAGCGGGTCTGCACTGACGGAGATGCTCCGGCAACTGGCCGACTTTATGCGCCGAAGCGATGTTCAGAACAGCGCAGCAAATATCGCGTACACCCTGCAAAGGGGTCGAGCCGCTCTCAGATACCGCGCTAGTTTTGTGGGAACCGATTTGGCGGAATTAGCCGATCAACTCGATCAGGCGGCACTGCAGGCGGGCGCGGCGCGAGAGGTATCAAGCAGTGAACATCGCATCGCGTTCATGTTCTCCGGCCAAGGCGGGCAGCAGATTGGTATGGGGCGGGAGCTTTATGAAGAGGAGCCGGTATTCCGCAGCGCCATAGACGAGTGCGCAAATTGGATTAACGAGTTCGCAAATACTGACTTCCGCCCCCTGCTCTACAGAGAAGGCAAAGCCGACGGCGAGCTTGAGCCTCAGCTAGAAGCCGTTATACAGGCCGTCATCTTCGCTACGCAATATGCAATGGCGAAGCTCTTCATGTCGTGGGGCATTTTCCCTGCAGCTGTGATCGGCCACAGCATCGGAGAATATGCAGCCGCTCATATTGCCGGCATCATCTCTTTACCAGATGCCATTCGACTGACGCTGATAAGGGGGCAGCTAACTTCCCATGTGCCGGCCGGCGGCATTGTTGCAGTCGGCATGTCGCCCGAAGAGCTCCAGCCTTATTGGAACGAAAACCTTTCATTGGCGGCCATAAACGGGCCGCATCAGTGCGTCGTTTCGGGGGCTGCATCCGAAATCGCAGCGTTTCATGAGCGATTGGAAGCGAAATCCATCGCGAGCAAACGAATACGTGCAACTCATGCCGTGCATTCATCCCTACTCGATCCAATCCTGTCGGAGTTTAGGATTCATGCAGAGCAAGTCGAGTTGCACACGCCGCAAGTACCTTTCGTGTCAACGGTGCTCGGTGACTGGCTTGAGGCGGACGTGCCGCTTGATGGCAGCTACTGGGTCCGCAATCTCCGAGAGACGGTGCAGTTCCATCTGGCTCTCGATCGGTTGGTGCAATCGGGCTATCAGTTGTTCGTTGAGATGGGACCTGGCGCAGCCCTGACCAGACATTCAAAACAGTTCAAGTCAAAAAACGACCTGCGCAGTCCCATCAGCTTTCCAGCCATGCCAGGAGACGATCATGAAGAAGGTGATCACGCGAAACTGTTGCAGATGCTGGGCAAGCTTTGGACCTGTGGCGCTCGCATTGATTGGTCAGGTCTGCACGACCAACTCCCGCAGCGCATCCCCCTCCCGCCTTATCCCTTTGACCGGAAGCGTTATTGGCTCGATGCGGCCGCTGCCCAGGAGCGGGAACAAAACGCAGATTTGAATGAACCTAATCCGGCGGCGCTGTCGGTCGCTCGCCCGGCTGGCAACGAAGAAGCGCGCGGTCCGACAGCGGTTGAGATGTCTGACGAGGCAGCTTTGGACCGCCAAATTGCGGAAGTCTATCGGGACATTTTGGGTTTAGATGACGTTGCGCTGACCGACAGCTTCTTTGATCTTGGAGGGGATTCATTGAGTGCCCTGAGCGTTATCGATCGCATCGAGCAGCTCACGGGAGAGAGATTGGCCGTTTCTCGGCTGTTGGAACAGCAGACACCGAGAGAACTCGCGAGGGCCCTCTCGAAGACCCGCGGAAGCGAGCGTCCAAGCGCGTTGGTGCCGATACAAATCGGCGGTTCGTGGGCGCCTCTTTTTTGCCCACACCCATTTGGCGGGCATGTGCTCTTCTATACGCCTCTTGCTGAGGCACTGGGCGCGAAGCAGCCGCTCTTCGGTCTCCAGGCACGCGGTCTGAACGGTGAGGCAATGCCTCACCTCAGCATTCCGGAGATGGCGCAGGAATATGTTGAAGCCATCAAGAGCGTTCAGCCACGCGGCCCTTATCAGCTCGCCGGCTTGTCCATGGGCGGTAGCATTGCTTGGGAAATGGCCTGTCAATTGCGCGATGCTGGTGACGAGGTGGCAATCCTTGCGCTGCTCGATGCTAAAGCGCTTCACAAGCATGAAGAAGTCGCAAGCGGCCGGTATCATCAGCTGGTCGGCAACAGCCCCATTCCCGATTGGTTAAGCGAGCAAGCGATCATAATGAGCGTCCTTTTTCCGGCCCTCAAAAAACATTGGCGAAAGCTGAAATCCATGAAACGTGAGCGCCAGGTGATGGCCTTATTCGATTTCGGAAGGCAGGCTGGCCAAGTCCCGAGGATGAGCGACACACAGCTCAATCATATCCTGACGATTGCCGAGGCCAATAGAATTGCGCTGCGTGATTATACGCCTCGGCCCAACGACAGCAGAGCCGTACTTTTTGCGGCCAAGAAGGGTCTGCGCGTGTCCTCCAATCAACCTGTTGGCGATCTTGGGTGGAAGCAGTTCGCGCGGGGCCGCCTGGAAATTCACGAGGTTCCAGGTAACCATTACACGATGGTCGCTCCGCCGCATGTGAGCGTCCTTGCGAAGAAACTTGCTAACTATCTCAATCGAAACGACTAGCGGATGGAATCTAACATTTGGTGCCCGCGTTGACGGCAGCGATGATCTTGTCTGGATCGGCGATCCAAGTGAAGGGTTTAGCTTGCTGGTTGTGCTCTGCAACAAAGCGGTTGATCGCCGCCTGAAGGTCGACGACGGAGTGGAAGACGCCGCGCCTGAGACGACGCTTCGACAGTTTTGCGAAGAAGCCCTGAACCGCGTTGAGCCACGAGCATGAGGTGGGTGTGAAATGGAAGGTGAAGCGCTGATGGCGGCCGAGCCAAGCACGCACCTTGGGGTGTTTGCCGCAAGGGGCGCGTCTTGTCGCGCAACAGTCCCTCGAAGTCTTCCGCGGCGAAGCGCTCCTGCCAGCGCCACACGCAGGTCTTGGACTTACCAGTTTGCCGCATGATCTCGACGGTGCCCACGCCGTTGCTGCTCAACAGAATGATCTCGGCGCGCCAAACGTGCTTCTGCGGCGCATTGCGATCTCTGATCAGCGCGCCCAGACGCTGACGATCAATCGAAGAAACGGTGAGCAATATTCCTGTGCGCATGCGCCAGACTCGCATGCGCACTCACAAAAGGTAATCCCCAGCCGGACTCTTATGTCAGGCGTAAACCACTAAAGCGTGTCTCGATTAATTGGCCTCATATCCGGCAGCTTGAAGAAGTTTCTGCATTCGGTTGGCTCGAACAGGTGACAGATGTCGCCGGGACCCTTGCAGAGTGCGTCGAAGGTTCTGGCCGCCTTCTTTCGCAGCCGCGCCTTCAGTTTTGAGTAGGCCATCTCGATTGGATTGAGATCGGGCGAGTATGGCGGCAGGAACAGGAGCCAGGCTCCCCTTTGGCGGACCAGTTGGGCGGCGCGCTCGTTCTTGTGGAAGCCGACATTGTCGAGAATGACGACATCGCCGGGCGACAGTTCGGGAGCGAGCTGCGTTTCGACGTAGTGTTCGAAGATGGTGCCATTCATCGGCGCATTGACGATCCACGGCGCGACAAGACCGTGGCATTGTAACCCAGCGATGAAGGTCTGCGTCTGCCATTTGCCGAATGGCGCATGCGTCCTGAAGCGCTCGCCCTTCGGCACCCAGCCGGTGCGTTTGGTCAGTTTGGTGTTGGTCGACGTCTCATCGATGAAGATCAGCCGCGCCAAAGCCTTGTTGAAAAGCGCTTTCGCCGCCCGATCCACAGTTCACGCGCCTGGCGCACGTCGGCCCGCTGCTGCTCGCTGGCCAGTAGAGTTTTTTTTTATGACTGAGCCCAAGGCGATTGAGCAAGCGACCGACATTGGAGCGGTGCACGCTCACACCAAGCCCCACACCACGCCCCTCCAGCTCGACGCAAAGCTCATCCAGCGTCAATTCGCCGGTCTCGGCCGACCGCAAGCGGACAAACTCGGCACGCCGTTCAAGCTTCCCGCCGCCCACATGGCCCTGCCGGCGCGCTTCAAGTGAACCTGTCTGCCTGCGCAGCTTGATCAGATTATTCACAAAGCGAGGCGAAACGCGGAAATGGCGCGCAGCCTCGCGGTGACCATATCCCTCATCGACAAACGCAACAACACGCCGACGCAACTCAAGTGGTAGCGGCTTGCCCATCGCGGTTTCCTTTCAACCGCAATGAATCACGAACTCAAATCAATGGGAATCTGGAGGGTTTTGTGAGGTCGCGCGGCGGTGATGGTCTGGCTTGGCGCTGTGCGCGACCTCATTGAAGCCGGATTGAGCGAACGCGTTGGCGCGGCCACGCGCTATGGGATTAGTGTCGCGACGCCTGTTCCCAGTGGGCGGCTTGGTGTGATGCAATGCTGCCATGTCGGTGAAGACGAGGCTGAGACGCCGCCGTTGAGCGAGGCGATCGACGTGCCCGTCGGCATCTTTGGGCGTACTGCGGGGGGTAATGCTTCTGCTCTTCGGGCTGATCGGGAAGATGACGACATGGGGTCATTGCGTCCGTCGACGCTGATGCCGCGACGCTGCCACGATCGATGCTGGGGCGACATCCTGTCGTCATGAGGTATCCGGCTGTGGTCGCGACGGTCCGGTGCGCCATCGCGACAGATTGGCGGTGATGCGCAAAATGCCGCCACAGCAGGGACAGACGGTTGGGTCAAAGCGCGGGAACGGCCTGGTGGTCTCGCCGGCTGCGGCGGTCGGAGCGAGCTTCATCGCCACCCTGAGTTGCCGGATGATGGCGAGTCGGGTCCGGCGGCATCCATTGGCGAGGAAGCCATAGTGGCGGATGGGGTGGAAGCCCTCGGGCAGGCAGTGCAGCAGGAAGCGACGGATGAACTCGTGCGGATCGAGCGACATCAGCCTAGGCGCGTTGCCGTGACGATAATCGCGCCAGCGGAAGGCGCTGGTCTCGTCGGCGCTGACCAGGCGACTGTTGGCGATGGCGACCCGGTGGGTATAGCGGCCGAGATAGGCGAGGACCTGCTCGGGCGAGCCGAACGGCGGCTTGGCATAGACGATCCAGTTCTTGCGGCGAAGCTGCCGGATAGCGGCCGTGAAGGCACGGGCCTGACCGAGCCCGTCGAGCGTGCCGGAGAAGCGCAGTCGCCCAGCCGCATAAGCCGCCTGAAGCCGCTCGAGGAACAGCCGCCGGAATAGGCGGGAGAGGACATGGATGGGCAGGAAGAAGCGTGGCCGGCAGCTGAGCCAGCGCCCCTCGGGAGAGAGAACGCCGCCGGGGACGAGGCAATGGATGTGCGGATGATGGGTGAGCGCCTGGCCCCATGTGTGAAGAATGGCCAGGAACCCGATCTCCCCGCCGAGGTGCCGCGGATCGGCGGCGAACTTCTTGAGCGTTGCGGCGACGGCGTCGAACAGGATGGCATAGACGACTGCCTTATTGTGAAAGGCGATCTCGGCGACTTCGGCCGGCACCGTGAACACGACGTGGAAGTAAGGCACCGGCAGCAGATCGGCCTGACGGTCGGCGAGCCACCGTTCGCGCATCGCGCTCTGACACTTGGGACAATGCCGGTTGCGGCAGGAATTATAAGAGACGCGGGCATGTGCGCAGTCCTCACAGGCCTCGACATGACCGCCAAGCGCCGCAGTCCGGCAGAGCTCGATCGCGGACATGACGCGGCGCTCGACGCGGCCGAGATGGCCGTCATGGGCAACACGATAGGCATGATCATGGCGACGGAAGATATCCGCCACCTCCAGCTCGGAGCGCATCGCTAGGCTCAGGCGGGCGGCACCACATCCAGCGTCAGGCGGTCGAGCGGGCTCTGCGTCCTGGCGATCGTGCTTGTTGCCACATGGGTGTAGCGCGCCGTCGTCGAGATGTTGTTGTGCCCCAGCAGCACCTGGATAATCCGGATATCCGTACCGCTCTCAAGCAGGTGAGTCGCAAAACTGTGGCGCAGCGTATGCACGCTCACCCGCTTGACCAAACCCGCCGCCTTGGTCGCGGAGCGGCAGGCCGCGTGAAGGACCTGCACGTCGATCGGCTTGTCGCCTCGTCCGGGGAACAGCCAATCCTGCGGGCGTGCCAGCCCCCAGTAGGTCCGCAAGATCCCGAGCAGCTGCGGCGACAGCATGACCGTGCGATCATTGGCGCCCTTGCCATGGCGAACCTGGATCACCATCCGGTCGCTGTCGATATCCGCCACCTTGAGGGGCTCACCGGCTCCGAGGCGCGCAACCCCGCGGCATAGGCGGTGGTCAGTGCAGTGCGCGCCTTCAACGATGGCACCGCTTCCAGAAAGCGCACCACCTCGTCGGCGCTCAGGATCGCCGGCAACTTGCGCGGCGTGCGCGCATAGACGATGCGCTCCGGATCTCCGCCCGGTCCAGCGTCACGCGCACAGACCGTCTGGTTCAGCGCCGGCCAGGAAATGCCCTGCGACACCAGATAAACCTGGAACGCTCGCACGTCCTCCAGCCCCCCAGCCGATCCGGTGACCGGCCGAAATAACGGCTGAACCTAGCCACCGCATGCAGATAGGATCGTTGCGTCGCGGGCGACAGGTTGCGCAAGCTCATGTCGTCGATCATGCGGCGGCGCAGCGGGCTTACCGCTGCCGTGGCTTCAGCCATGGGATGGTCTCCCGGTCAGGGGTTGGTCTCAGCAACCAAACCTTCCCATCAGGAGGCCATTCCGGCCAATCCACACGCCAATCCCGCGTCAGCGGGTCGTCTAATCGCTCGACCGTCAAGGGGGTGAGTGCAAGGCCGTCGTCCTTTCTGTCGATTCTCGTTCGTCCGAATGCCG
>NZ_JAMYQN010000046.1:0-11964 GCF_040320905.1 Mesorhizobium sp. M0590 | reverse complement strand
CTGACGAGGTTCGCGGAAAAGCGCCCAACAGCGGCCACATCGCCGCTTCAGGCCGCCAAAACCTCATCGCCGTGCATCAAGGCGGTTAGCTGGCTGCCTTCGCGGCCATGTGGCGATTGTCGAACGTCAGACTAGATTTATGCACGCTGCATATACTGACGAGGCATATCAGCGTCCGACTGAAAACCTGCTACCTAATACCGAGCCGGCAGTTTTCGCACGCTGAAAGGCAAACTGGGCGATCGCAGTGTCTTGAACACCAGTACCGGTAAGATCAGCTATCGTAATCTGCGCGCCGTTTGAGCGCCCCATTTTTTTTCCTGCGATAACATCCCCAAGTTCGAGAAAAGCGGACGTTTCGGAAATCAGCCCTGAGGCCAAGGCATGGTGCAATTCACCTAGCCTTCTCGTCTGCGGCAAACTATCCGCCACGTACAGATCAGCGAGTGCGACAGCAGCGGGCTCAATCTCGTTCTTATGTTCAGCATCCGACCCCATCGCTGTAATATGCTGCCCGGGCTCAAGCCATGCAGCGCTTAGGATTGGACTGCTCGCAGGTGTTGTCGTGACAATGATATCCGAGCCGCGCACCGCGACGGCGGGATCCGCGCAGGAAATCACCGACAGTCCGAACTTCATTGACAGCTTTTCAGCAAGTCTTTTCGCTTTAAGGAAGTCGCGAGCCCAGATTCGCGCCTCTTTGATCGAACGAACCAGCATGAGTGCCTCCAGCTGCAACTCAGCCTGCACCCCTGCTCCAATGATCGCGGCCACGGAAGCATTCTCACACGAGAGGTACTGTGCAGCCACGGCACCCGCTGCCGCCGTACGGATATCAGTAAGATAGCCGTTATCGAGAAGGATCGCCTGGGGAGTTCCAGTTTCGCTGGAGAAGAGTGCCATCAACCCCCCTGAACTCGGCAGTCCTACTTTCGGATTATCGAAGAAGCCAGATCCAATCTTCACGGCAAAACAATCATCACCCGATATGTAGGCCGTCTTTACGTCCACCTCCCCGTGATGATCGGTAATATTGAGCCGGAGTATTGGCGGCATTTCCACTGGCTTTGTAGAGAGAGCATGGAATGCACGTTCTACACACTGCACTGTGGGGGGATCGAGTGATACAAGCTTCCTCAGCTCGTTCTCATTTATCACCATTACCATCACCATGGCCCTCCAAATGCGAAATGCTCGCCCTCGATAACACGGCGGTGCAAATCCAAGCTAATGTTTCGGCCAGATAGCACGATCACCACTGGCCCACGTACGCTCGGGATCTTGCGCGCAAGCAGTGACGCAATGCCTATCGCACCTGCTCCTTCAAGAACCTCATTCTCGTGCTTGTAAGCGTAGCGTATGCCCGTACAAATCTCCTTCTCGGAGAGCAACATGACATCGTCGAGAAGGTCGCGACACAACGCGAACGTTAACTTGTTGTCCAAGCCTATCCCTCCACAGAGAGCATCCGCTAAACTCTGGTGCTCTTTGACCTGCACGGGGTGCCCGGCCTCAAGGCTGGCCTTCATAGCCGCACCTCGTTCCATGGTGAGTCCTACGACCCGCGCGTGTGGCCGCATGCCCTTAATGGCAGACGCGATTCCCGCAGACAGTCCTCCGCTCCCCAAAGGAACGAGCACTGTACCGACATTTGGCACTGCTTCCACAATCTCCAGCCCAATAGTGCCCTGCCCGGCTATGATATTAGCATCATCGGACGGGTGCACAATTACACGCCCCTCTTCGGTCACTAGCCGAACAAGCTCGCTCTCAGCCTCATCGTAAGAACTGCCGATAATCCGTACGTCCGCACCCAACTGCCTAATCTCGGAAATTTTGTTTTCCGGAACCAGTTTAGACATACATATTGTTGCGGATGACCCGGCTGCTTTTGCAGCATAGGCAACGGCGCGACCGTGGTTGCCGGTTGACGCAGTGGCAACTCCTCGACGTAGCTCCTCCTCTGTCAGCTGCAAAATGGCGTTTGTCGCTCCCCGCAACTTGAAGCTGCCGGTCGTCTGGTGATGTTCCATCTTAAGGAACACCTCGGCACCGCAAAGCTCAGAGAGCCCTATTGAGTAGACACTTGACGTGACGGCAATGTGGTCACGAATCCGTCTCTGTGCCTCAAGCACCTGGGACAGCGCGTTCGCCAAGCTCCACACGTTTGATGGGCGGGCGTCCCTTGCTGAATTTATTCGCTCCACTTCAGCTTCCTTGTACAACCGGTTGATGTTGACATTGAGATCATTATGCCGCTGCAGCACGCTCGTTACAGGCGTTATCTAGTATGATCTTTCGGGTTTTGGGCGCAAAATGCCTAGGGGCGCCGAAAATAGGCAGGTGGCCTTAGATGGCATCGGTTGCGGTCTTATGGTTGGGGCCGCAGAATACGAGATGGTGTCCCTTGGCGTGGCATTGAACCCGTTGGGAAGGACGGGACATTCTTCGAGTCGGGGTTCCTCATCCGCTCAAAGGCGGGCTGCTTGCTTTCTGATGAATAAGATATTTTTTATGGCGAAGCGCTGGTGCAGGTCATCGTAGTCGAGCTGCGAAAAGCTCGCGGCGAGATAGCTTGCGTTTCCAGTATGCGCACGACAGCGCGCGATTCAGCTGTGGAGCAGACTCGAATCGGATTCCGCAAACCCTCCGATGCAAACAGAATTGGGCGCCACGCGGCATGCGTCTGGGCGCGGGGTCCTCGCAACGGGTGCGCTGCACCCACGTTGGCACCTATGCCGTCTGCAGCTGTCCTGATGTTGTCGAAATCGTAACTGGCCAGCATTGCCGAAGCACATCCCCATATTCATAGCGAGAGCGACTTCCAATCCAACGCCTCGCGCGCCACCGGTGACAAATGCCAAACGGGCAGTAAGAATGAAAGCTTGCTGTTGTTTGGCGTCGCCATCCGTATGATCCAGTCCTATCGTGCCATATCGTACGTAAACTTAGTTTCCCGCACTCGCCATCTTCCGCTCAGCAATCGCCTTGGCCAGCCAGCCAAGCTCCATCTCCGGCACCGACCGCAGCAACAGATCGGTATAGTCATCAAACGGGGGCGCCAGAACCTGGCTCTTCGCCCCGTAGCGCACCACCTCGCCGCGATACATGACGGCGATCGAATCCGCGATCGATTTCACCGTCGCAAGGTCATGAGTAATGAAGAGATAGGCGACCTGTTCGATTTCCTGGAGATTGAGCAGCAGCTTCAGGATGCCGTTGGCCACCAGCGGATCGAGCGCCGATGTCACCTCGTCGCAGATGATGAGCTTCGGCTTGGCCGCCAGCGCGCGAGCGATGCAGACGCGCTGCTTCTGCCCTCCCGAGAGCTCGGCCGGATAGCGGTTGATGTAGCCCGTACCCATCTCGATTTCCTCGAGCAGTTCCTTCACCCTCCGGTCCCGTTCCGCGCCTATTAGGCCGAAATAGAAGGTCAGCGGCCGGCCGATGATGGTCCCGACCATGTGACGCGGATTCATCGCCACATCGGCCATCTGGTAGATCATCTGTAGCTGGCGCAGGTCCTCCTTCGTCCGATCGGCCAGCCTGTTGGAAAGCTTGCAACCATCGAAGGTGATCTCACCGTGCTGTGGCGGAAGCAGGCCGGTAATGGCGCGTGCCAAGGTTGATTTGCCGGAACCGGATTCGCCGACCACGGCCAACGTCTGGCCAGGATAGATGTCGATTGAGACGTTCTTCAAAACCTTGATCATGCCATTGCCGTAGCCCGCAGTCACATTCTTCACCGAGAGCACAGACTTTGCCGTCGGCTCCTTTTCGTGATGCTCGATGTGATGGACCGACACCAGCGCCTGCGTATACGCCTCCTTCGCCTCCTTGATGATTTGACGGGCGGTGCCCGTCTCAACCATATTGCCATGGCGCAGCACAATGATGTCATCCGCCACCTGCGCCACGACGGCTAGATCATGGGTGATGTAAAGCGCCGCGACACCCGTCGCGTGGATCGCTTCCTTGATCGCCGCGAGCACGTCAATCTGCGTTGTTACGTCGAGCGCCGTGGTCGGCTCGTCGAAGATGATGAGGTCCGGCTTTGGACAGAGCGCCATCGCTGTCATCACACGCTGCAGCTGCCCACCCGAGACTTGGTGCGGATAGCGCTCGCCGATCATTTCAGGGTTCGGGAGGCTCAGCTTCTTGAAAAGGGAAACGGCCCGGCGCTCGGCCTCCGCGCGGCTGGCAATGCCATGCTTCAGACAGGTCTCGACGACCTGATCCATCAGCCGTTGCGCAGGATTGAACGCCGCTGCCGCAGATTGCGCGACATAGCAGACCTCATGGCCACGCAGCCTCCGGATGCCGTTCCTGCCCTGCTTGAGGATGTCACGCCCGTTGAGGATGACTTCCCCGCCGGTGATGCGTACGCCGCCGCGACCATAGCCCATCGGCGAGAGCCCAATGGAGGATTTGCCGGCACCGGATTCGCCGATCAAGCCTAGTATCTTGCCCTTTTCGAGCGCCAGCGACACGCCATCGACGATCTTGATCGTTCGGGGTCTTTCGCCGGGCGGATGGGCTGTCGCTTCGATGTGGAGGTTGCGAATCTCGAGCAGGGTCTCAGGCATTGCCGCGTCCACCTCTAAGATCGGTCGTGCGGTTGAGCACCCAGTCGGCCACAAGATTAACGGAGATGCCAAGCGCGACTATGGCTGCTGCGGGGATCAGCGCCGCCGGAATGCCAAAGACAATCCCGTCCTTGTTCTCCTTGACCATGCCGCCCCAGTCGGCCGCTGGCGGTTGAACGCCGAGACCTAGGAAAGAAAGCGCCGAGAGAAAAAGCACGGCGTAGATGAGACGCAGTCCGAACTCCGAAAGCAGCGGCGAAAGCGCATTTGGCAGGATCTCGGCAAAGATCACCCACCATTTGCCCTCACCGCGCAGCTTAGCGGCCTCGACGAAATCCATGACATTGAGATCGACCGCCACTGCCCGCGACAGGCGGTAGACACGGGTAGAATCGAGCACACCCATCACGATGATCAGCGTGGCAAGCGTTGACGGCAGCACCGAGAGAACGACAAGCCCGAAGATCAATGTCGGGATCGCCATCAGGAGGTCGACAAAACGCGACATCAGCATGTCGATCCACCCGCCGACCACCGCCGCAGTAAAGCCGAGGATCGAACCGAGCGAGAAGGAAAGCAGTGTCGCAAGCACAGCGATCATGATCGTGGTCTGCGCGCCGTAGATCATGCGCGACAGTAGGTCGCGGCCGAGATTGTCTGTGCCAAACGGGAATTTCGCCGACATCGGCTCCCAGACACCACCCACGATGTCGCCAAGGCCGTAGGGTGCGATTCGCTGGGCTGTGATCGCCACCAGAATAAAGAGCGCAGTAAGGATCAGGCCGATCAATGCGCCAAAGGGAATAAATCTCAACACGGCGCCGCCCTCACTTCGGATGCCGGAGGCGTGGATTGGCGAGGATAGATGCCACGTCGGCCACGACATTGAGAAAGATATAGACGGCGGCGAAGATCAAGCCGACAGCCTGGACGACGGGCACGTCGCGCTTGGCGACATGGTCGACCAGATATTGGCCCATGCCGGGATAAACGAAGATCACCTCGACCACGACCACTCCGACCACCAGGAAAGCCAAGTTGATCATCACCACATTGATGATCGGAGCGATCGCATTGGGGAGAGCGTGCTTGCGGATGATCTCCAAGGTTGACAAGCCCTTGAGTTCTGCCGTTTCGATATAGGCCGACTGCATGACGTTGAGAATCGCTGCCCGCGTCATGCGCATCATATGCGCGAGCACGACCAACGTCAGCGCGGTGCAGGGCAGCGCGATCGCCTGTAACTTGGCGAGGAACGACATCCCGGGATAGACTGTCGAGATCGCGGGGAAGACTTGGAACTTGACGGCAAAGAAGAAGATCAGAAGATAGCCGATGAAGAATTCCGGCAGCGAGGTCGAGGCCAGCGCGAGGCCTGAAATCAGCTTGTCGATCGGCCCGTTGCGGTAGCGAATCGCCAGCATGCCGAGGATGAGGGCAAGTGGAACGGAGATTATTGCTGCCCAGAAGGCCAGGAACAGTGTGTTCCAAAGCCGCTCCCTGATTGAGGTGGCTATATTAAGCTTGGTGGTGAGCGCGGTGCCCAGATCGCCCTGCAGGATTCCGAAGAGCCAGTGGAAATACCTGATATAGGCAGGATCGTTGAGCCCCATTTCCTTTCTCAGATTCTCAAGCGCCATTGGCGTTGCCGATTGGCCGAGAATGGATTGCGCGACGTCGCCAGGCAAAATGTTGGTGCCAACGAAGATCAGTATTGATACAAGCAGTAGGAGCAATGTGCCAAGCGCGATTCGCTGCATAACCAATGTCATAATGGGCATGTTAGATTCAGCCCGCCAGCCAACATTGCGACAACGCGTAGCCGTTGCCCATGGCTTTCGCGGGATGCCTTACGAAGCCGTGCACGTTGGGGCCGGTTGCGTCGATGTGTTGGTTGAACATTGGTACCACTACGCCGCCCTTGTCTCTAACAATGATTGCCATCTCCCGATAAATATTCTTACGATTGGCATGGTTTAGTTCGCTCCGCGCTTGCAGAAGTAATTTGTCGAACTTTTCGTTTGCAAAATGCGTGTCGTTGGTAGCTGCTGTCGACTGATAAGCATATGAGTATAAAACATCCTGAGTCGACTTTCCGTCCCAATAGGAGGCGCAGAACGGTTGCTTCTTCCAGACTTCGGACCAATAGCCGTCACCCGGTTCACGTTTGACTTCGATTGAAATTCCCGCTTTGGCAGCGCTCTGCTGGTAAAGCTGCGCGGCGTCGGTGGCGCCCGCGAAAGCGGCTTCAGAGGTTCTAAGCAAGATTGGTCCGCTATGACCCGACTTCTTGTAGAGGTATTTGGCCTGTTCGGGATCGAAGCGCCTCTGCTCTATGCTGTCGGGAAAGTCTGGGAACGCCTCGTTTATTGGAAAATCGTTACCTACAGCCCCGTAACCGACCTGGATCTTTTCCAGCATTTGTTCGCGGTCGACGGCAAATTTCAAGGCTAGTCTGAGATCGTTGTTATCAAATGGAGCAGTATCGCAGAGCATGTTGAACACACAACAACTGCTCCCAGCTATGTTCTGAATGGTTACGCCGGGAACACTCTTGATCAGATCTGCGAGCTTTGGGGGGATGCGGTCGACCATGTGAACCTGACCGCTTCGCAACGCCGCCATGCGGGCTGTGGCATCATTAATTATAGTAATTTCGACCTGATCAGCATGGCCAAGTTTGTCGCCCTGCCAATAGCCCTTGAATTTCTCTCCGCCGTAGCGAACACCGGGCTCGAAGACCGTCACTTTGTACGGGCCCGCGCCGATCCCCTCCGCAGGGTTGTCCTTTCCCCCATTCGGCTGAATGGGCAAGCGAAAGTCGGTCAGCAAATAGGGGAAATCGGCGTTCGGCTCTTTGAGCGTCATTATCACGTCACCGCCATCCGCCTTCAGCGACTCAATTCCTTGCAAGAGACCATAGACCATCGACTTGGAATTCTTGTCCGCATGGCGCTCCACTGTAGCCACCACGTCCTGAGGCGTGACTTCCTTGCCGTTGTGGAATTGCACTCCTCTGCGGATTCGAAAAGCCCAGCTCTTGAGATCCTTCGATGGTAGAATCTCCTCAGCGATGCGGTATTCAATACTACCGTCGGGGGTCACCGAGAGTAGCGTTTCGCCCCAAGTGCTATGGAATACTTCCAGGCTTCTGCTATTCACGATGGCGGTATCAAGTGTATCCGTTGCATCCCCGCCCTCGAGGCCAGCCTTCAAGATACCGCCGTTTTGCGGGGCTTCAGCGCTCGCAGCGCTGACAAGAACAGAATTGGCAAAAGCAGCGCTCAGGCCGAGAGTCGCTGCGCGAACGAGAAAATCGCGTTTGCTAAGCTGGTTCAGCGCGACCTGGCGGCCGAGATGTTCAAGTTCCTTCCACATTGTGGGTGTTCCTCCGCAACTAATTCCATGGCCGTACTCGGCTTCTTCGTTTTGGAATAGTAGCATTTCGACGATCGCGTTGACCTCAAAAGCGCCCCGCTGACGCAGGAAAGGAGCGAATACCTCCCACGAGCCGCAGATGTTCGACGCAGATGCGCTGATGTCGGTAAAGGCTCGCCTTGCCCACTCGTTGGCCGGGCGATCCGTTCTTCAAGCGCTTGATGATGGCCGACAAACAAGGTTCGCAACCGCGGAAGGGTCTTTACGCTGGGCTGCGGCCGGTGGCTTCGGAAGCCGGCGCACTAGGGTAATGACTTATAAACCCCAAATTTTTGATCCCAAGCTTTGATGGGCAGTCAGGTTCTTCATGGAGCGCCATAGTCAAGAGAGCCTGAAGGGTCTGGCCAAACGCTACGGGATCAATCAGAAGACCGTCGCTAAATGGCGGGCACGGGCCTCGGTGTCTGCAGCGCCACGGCATCGGTCGCTTGCCAGACGTACAGGGCGACAAGCCGGAGAAGAAGAATTTCAAGAGCTATCCGACCGGCTACTTCCACATCGACTTTGCTGAGGTGCGCACCGAACAGGTCCAAGTTACATTCATCGCCATCGACCGAAGCTCGAAGTTCGGCTTTGCCGAGCTGCATGAGAAGGCCACGACCGCTGTCATGAGAGACTTCCTGCTCGCGGCTGTTCCCTACAAGATCCACTCCGTGCTCCACCGACAACGGCGTCCACTTCACCGCCGCCGTCGCCGGCGGCTTGGCCGTGCCACTGATCAAGGAGGCCATAGCAAGCGGCGAACTCTTCCGCGCGCATGCCTTCGAATACACTACGCCAGGAACGACATCGAACACCGGGCGACCAAGGCACCCGTAGCCCAACGGCCAGGTCGAGAGGATGAACCGGACCATCAACGATGCGACGGTCAGGCGCTTCTACTATGAGAGCCACGACCAACTCCGCCAGCGCCTTGCTGACTTCGTCTCGGCCTACACCTTCGGACGCAAACTCAAGACCCTCAAGGGCCTCACGCCGAATGAGTCCATCGGCAAGGCTTGGTCGCGCACACCTGGTAGATCCACGGCGACTATGAAATAGCTACCGTGCGCCTCGCTTTCGGCGGGATATAGGTTCAAGTCCCTGGCTCGGAGGCTTTGGACGGGTTGTTGCTGTCATAGCTGTTGTTGGCGAAGAGAACTCTCCTCACCAAAAGTCGTCCGTGTCGCTTCGTTACAACGGTAACCTGTCCGTTACACGGAGGCCGACAGGCGTTCGGCAAATGGCAAGCCATCATCGCCTCCATCCCGGTACTGTGGCCGTGTGCTGATAAACACGTACGCGGTGCTGGTCGTCTAATCGCCATCGTTGAGTCAAGCCCTAGTTTCCGAGACGTGTGCCGGGTCATCTTTCCAAGGAGTTCCAGGTCGCAAGCGAGCGCACCGCGTCGAACCATGCTCGGCACTGAGGTGACATCAATCCCGCGGCGCTCAGTCGCTATGCGTTCTGGCTCAGCCAGTGCGATTCGGTCGCTATTCCTCTATTGGCAGTGCCAACGATGTTTTGATCCGATCCATCACGACCATCGTCTTAGAACCCTTTATGTCGGAGTGCTCATGGAAAAAGCGGCGCGTAAACGCCTCATACTCGGCCATATCACGCACAGAAATAATGAGGAGGAAGTCGGCTTCGCCTGTGACATAGTATGCACTCATGATCTCAGGTGTACGCCGGACCGCCTGCTTGAAACGGTCGATGATGTCTGAGCGGTCGCGTTCCAGACTTATGGACGCCAACATGATCAGTGGTCGGCCGACCGCCTGTGGCGAGACTATGGAAACATCGGCTTCAATCACACCGGCGTCTCGGAGTCGCTTCAATCGTCGCTGACAAGCAGTCGCTGAAAGCCCGGCGAGCTCCCCTAGCTCTCCCGTTGTGAGGCGATTGTTGCGCTGCACCGCGTTGAGAAGCTTCCGATCAACTCGATCTAAGTCCATTAAAATCCCTGCAAATAGCGAGCTTTTTCGCAGGAAAACTGCGTGTTCGAGCCCCATATTAGTCTGATTTGTACGATCGGCAAGGCAAATAAGACAAATCGCGATGCGATTTTGAGCTATGCTCTACGCGACCTCGGGCTAGGCAACGCGCGCTCACGACGCCCCATTCACCAATTCGTATAGCCTCCATCAACGTAGACAACCGCACCAGTCATATAGCTGGAGGCGTCGCTGGCGAGAAACTGAACGACATTCGCGATACCTCCTCTGGGCGACCTAAGCGACCCATCGGCGTCAACTCGACCCAGTTCGGGACGCTGTCGCTAGCAGCCTGTCGGACTTAGCGCACGCGAGGGATATCGGCTAGAATCGGGCGATTGATTCTCCATCCAGCTGCCGGTGTGGATGAGCAACTTTCGAATGGTAGATCGTACGACCGGATTTCTTCTGCCGCCGTCGGTGGATGAATGGCTTCCCGAGCGGCACCTTGCGCGTTTTGTCGTCGAGGTTGTCCAGGGGCTGGACCTTCGGGCGATGAGCGGCAGCTATCGCGGGTCTGGTTCGGCGTCGTATCATCCGAAGGTTCTGCTTGGCCTTCTGGTTTATGGCTATGCGACGGGCGTTTTTTCGAGCCGCAAGCTTGAACGGGCGACGTATGACTCGGTGGCCTTCCGGTTTATCGCGGCGAACGATCATCCTGACCACGATACGATCGCGGCGTTCCGGCGGCGTTTTCTCAAGGAGCTCGAGGGTCTGTTTGTGCAGGTGCTGCTTCTGGCGCGCGAGATGGGCGTTCTGAAGATGGGCACGGTTGCGCTTGACGGGACGAAGATCCACGCCAATGCGAGCCGGCATAGCGCGCTTTCCTATGAGCATGCCGGCAAGATCGAAGCGCAGCTGAAGGCCGAGGTGGCCGACCTGATGGCGAAGGCCGAAGCTGCGGATCAGGCCGATCTTCCTGATGGCTTTTCGATCCCCGATGAACTGGCGCGGCGGGAAGAGCGCTTGAGCAAGCTTGCCGAGGCGCGCGCCAAGATCGAGGCGCGGGCCAAGGAGCGCCATGCCCGTGAGCAGGCCGAGTATGAGGCAAAACTTGCGGCGCGGCAGGAAAGGGAGAAGCGCACCGGCAAGAAGCCCGGCGGCAAGCCGCCGTCGCCACCGGCATCGGGCCCTTCGCCCACTGACCAGATCAATCTGACCGACGAGGATTCGCGCATCATGCCGGTGGCCGGCGGCGGATTCGATCAATGCTACAATGCGCAGGCCGTCGTCGCCGAAGGCAGCCTGTTGGTGGTTGCGGCCGAGGTGGTGCAGGCGGCCAACGACAAACAGCAGCTTGAGCCGATGGTCGACAAGCTCACGGCCTTGCCGGAAGCGGTAGGATCGCCAGATACGCTGTTGGCCGACAGCGGCTACTTCAGCGCTGCCAATGTCGATGCCTGTGCAAACGCCGGCATCGAGCCGCTGATCGCCACGGGCCGGCAGCAGCATTACCCGCCGCTCAGCGAGCGCCTTGCCGAGCCACCGCCGCCGCCGGAAAATCCGACCTCAGTCGAGGCCATGGCCCATCGCCTGAAGACACCCGACGGCAAGAGACTCTATGCGTTGCGCAAGCAGACACCGGAGCCGGTGTTCGGCATCATCAAATCCGTTCTGGGCTTCCGGCAGTTCTCGATGCGCGGCCACCAAAAGGCTTGCGGCGAATGGAACCTCGTGACCATGGCCTGGAACATCAAGCGCATGTTCGCCCTGACACCCGCCTGATGGGGGGCGTCATCAACGCCCAAAGACCGCCAAATCGTCCCCCGGTCGAAAATCGCGAACCAAGGCCTCTCTCGGACCGGATCCCGGCAATCCACCCGGTTTCGACCAGCCAGAGCCACCCTGCCTTCGATTGAAGACATCAGTCCGACAGGCTGCTAGCTTCAGTGGTCATCCTGGTGGCAATGTATCCTGGAGCGACCGCGTTGATGCGAACGCCGGATCTTGCCCATTTGCAGGCG
>NZ_JAMYQN010000045.1:0-12570 GCF_040320905.1 Mesorhizobium sp. M0590 | reverse complement strand
TACCGATTATTGCGAGAAGCGGCGCAACGCCCCTACCTCCCCCTTGTGGGGAGGTCGCGCCGAAGGCGCGGGTGGGGGTACTGCCCCCGCCTCACCCCCCCCCCCCCCCCCCCCGGGGCCCCCCCCCCCCCCCCCCACACCCGCTTCATCGTCACCAACCTTGCCGGCGGCAAGGCCAAGGCGCTCTACGAGGACCTCTACTGCCGGCGCGGCGCCGCTGAAAACCACATCAAGTCGTGGAAGACGCATCTTGCCGCCGACCGCACCTCCTGCACCAGAGCCACGGCCAACCAGTTCCGGCTCTTCCTGCATGCCGGTGCTTACTGGCTGATGTGGGGCCTGCGCGCCGCGATGCCGAAGCGCTCGAGCTTTGCCGTCGCCCAATTCGACACGCTGCGTTTGCGCCTCATCAAGATCGCCGCGCGCGTGGTCGAGATGAAGACGCAAATCCGCCTGCACCTGCCGACATCCTGTCCCGACCAGCGCATCCTGCGCATCGTCCTCGACCGCATTCCGCGGCTCGTGACATAGCCGACGGGGCGCAGACGCCCCGGAACCGAACCCGCCGCAGACCGCAATCCGCAAACCCCCGCCTTCCATCACGACGATCAACCCCGGCGCCCGACGAGGCTCGCGCAAAAAGCGCCCAAAAGCGGCTACATCGCCGCTTCAGGCCGCCAAAACCTCATCGCCGTGCATCAAGGCGGCTAGGTCGGCCGCCGAGCACAATCTCGCGGGAGGTCAGGCGCAATGCCGCGACGCGCAGCGGCAATCTGGATTACCGGGCCAGTGCCGCCCAATGGCACGCCGATCGTGCGTCCCGGCGGCCTCGGCCTGGCAAGCTGGCGGTCAATCCGGCTCTGCGTGAATATGTGGAGGAGCGCTTGGCCGGCAAAGTCACCAACCCGCATGGCGCCTCATTCGAGGGCCCCAAGGTGGTATGGAAAAAGCGAAGGGCTGTTCACCGGCAGAGCCGGCGGTGGTCGACAGCCTGGAGCCCCGAGCAGATCGCTCATCGGCTTCAGATCGATTACCCAGAGGATCAAACCATGCGGATCAGCCACGAGACGATCTATCAGTCCTTGTACATTCAAGGACGCGGAGCATTGCGCCGAGAACTGACCGCATGTCTGCGTTCAGGCCGAGCGCTGCGCGTACCGCGCGAACGGTCCCGAGTGCGCAACAAGTCCTTCATTGGAGACGCCGTTATGATAAGCGACCGTCCGGCCGAAATTGCCGATCGGGCTGTCCCCGGACATTGGGAAGGCGACCTCATCCTTGGCCTCGGAAGCTCGGCGATCGGCACGCTCGTGGAACGAAGTTCACGCTTCACAATGCTGCTTCACCTGCCGCGCATGATGGCTATCAGCAGAGCCTGCGCATCAAGAACGGTCCACCACTTGCCGGCCACGGCGCTGAAGCAGTCCGCAGAGCCATAGCCCGATCCATGGGCAAACTTCCCGAGCAACTGCGTCAGTCGCTGACTTGGGACCAGGGAGCGGAAATGGCGCAGCACGCCGACCTGCGCATCGACACCGGGCTCGAGATTTACTTCTGCGATCCCCAAAGCCCGTGGCAGCGAGGCTCCAACGAAAACACCAACGGCTTGCTGAGACAGTACTTTCCAAAGGGCACGGATCTCAGTCGGCACACAGCCCGGGAACTGGACGCAGTCGCCCATGCTATCAACACAAGACCGCGCAAAACGCTCGGCTGGAAAACACCTGCCGAAGTCCTCGACCAGCTCCTTGGGGGACAGTATGATGCCGGTGTTGCGACGACCGGTTGAATCCGCCCTTGCTGCCTCTATCGCTGTGATGGATGAGCCCGCCTCCCCGCACGGGCCGCCGATCATGGAGAGCCTGTTCCAGAGCGTCCAAAACGAAGCTGGCATGCGCCGTCCGGCTCACCCGCCAGCCGACGATCCTTCGCGCTTAGGTGTCGATTACAAAGGCGACATAGACGAAGCCCGTCCAAGTCGCGACGTAGGTGAAGTCGGAAACCCACAGCATGTTCGGCGCCGGGGCATGGAACTGGCGATTGACGTGATCGAGAGGGCATGGTGCCGGCTTGTCGCTCACCGTGGTGCGGATCGGCTTACCGCTGATGATGCCTTCGAGGCCCATGGCCTTCATCAGGCGGGCAACCGTGCAGCGGGCAACATCGAAGCCCTCGCGCTGCAACTGCCGCCAGACCTTGCGAACGCCGTAGATGCGGAAGTTAGCCTCGAACACGCGTTGGACCTCATCCTTCAAAGCCTCATCCCGCGTCACCCGAGCCGACAGCCGGGAGGGATCGATGCGCTTGGCGACATGGTCGTGGTAGGTCGACGGGGCGATCGGCAGCACCTTGCAGATCGGCTCGATCCCATGCGCCTCGCGGTGATCGTCGATGAACGCGATCATGGCTTGAACCGGTGGTCGAGCTCCGCCTGGGCAAAATACGTGGAAGCCTTGCTAAGGATCTCGTTGGCCTGGCGAAGCTCGCGGGTCTCGCGTTCCAAAGCCTTGAGTTTCGTCGCCACATCCGTAGGCACACCGGTTTGCACGCCACTGTCGCGCTCGGCCTTCTTCACCCACTCATGCAGCGTCTGCGCCGTGCAGCCGATCTTGGCGGCGATCGACGAGACCGCCGCCCACCGCGAGGCATGCTCGCCTTCGTGATCCAGAACCAGCCGCACCGCACGGGCTCGGACCGCGGGAGAGAACTTGTTCGTAGTCTTGCTTGTCATGGCTCCACCTTCTCAGGAGTTGATGGAGTGGATGCCCCTCCCGCCAACGGCGTGGCAGAGTTGCGATCGTAGAATGGGCTGCGGATATCAGGAGGAACAACATGAACACCGTCACCATCATCGGCATCGATCTGGCGAAGCGCGTCTTCCACGCTCATGGCGCGCACGCCGACGGCAGCGTTGCATTCCGGAAGAGAATTGCTCGCTCTCAGGTCGTCCCGTTTTTGGCCCGACAGCCGACCTGTGTGGTCGCCATGGAGGCCTGCGCGAGCGCCCACGAATGGGGCCGGGCCATACAGGAGCTGGGCCACGAGGTGAGGCTCATTCCGCCCAACTACGTCAAGCCATATGTAAAGCGCCAGAAGAACGACACCGCCGATGCCGAGGCCATAGCTGAAGCGGGATCTCGACCAACGATGCGGTTTGTGGCGGTGAAGACGGAAGAGCAGCAAGCGAGGTCGATGGTGTTCCGGACGCGCGACCTCTTGGTGCGCCAGCGCACGCAACTGATCAACGCCTTGCGCGGTCATCTTGCCGAACACGGCGTCATCGCACCGCAAGGTCCGGCTCACCTGAAAACCTTGGCTGCCGCGATTGATGCCGCCAAATCTACGATGCCCCAACTGGTTGTCGACGTTGGTCGCGTCTACTTGGAGCAGGTCGATCGGTTGAGCTGCGAAGTTGCCGAGCTGGAGAAAATCCTCCGCCGCGAAGCCCAGTGCGGGGAGGATACACGCCGCCTTCAGACCATGCCGGGAGTCGGCCCGATCACGGCCATGGCGGTGGAAGCGTTTGCGCCCCCAATGTCGACCTTCAAGCGCGGCCGTGACTTTGCCGCTTGGCTCGGACTTGTGCCTATCCAGCACTCGACCGGTGGCAAGCAGCGGCTCGGCCGAACGTCTAAAATGGGCCAGCGGGACATCCGACGGTTGCTGATCATCGGCGCAATGTCCGTCATCCAGTGGGCCTCCCGCCGCGGTGCGCGGCCAGGATCATGGCTCGCCCGAATGCTGGATCGCAAACCGCTGATGCTGGTTGCCATGGCGTTGGCCAACAAGATGGCTCGCTCGGTATGGGCGATGTTGACAAAGAAAGAGGATTACCGGGATCTTGGCAGCGCGGCAGCATGAGCATGCACTCGGCGACTGCGAGGCCATGATGGGCGGCATGTGAGGAGGTCGTGAACGTCAAGGGCAAATGATCGGTCTGATCGGGATCAGGAAATGCACCGAGGCTCCAAGAGCGAAAAGCTCGTCGAGTTGATTTGCGCCTGATCCGCGTATCTCCATGACGGCCAGCGGCACCTCCGACGCCGCATCACAGGCCTGACACATGACCGCACCCGATCACATGCTCGAAGACGCGAAAGGCACTTGCATGAAACGGGGCATCCACACATGGAGCCTCCGATCAACCCGGGGCGGTTCAGACTGTGTTGGCGATCTGTATGGCGCGACAATCTGGGAAGTCGGTTCTCACTGATTGGCGTGCCGCAGATATCGGATTCGTCTGGTCATGCCTACCGATCACTCGTCGCCTGCAGGGCCGATACATCAGGGTACCGGAACTGCCCGTTTTCTGTCCGACGATGTTTGCCTGTGCATTTTCAGTGAAAAACGCTGATTTCCTGCGGGCATTCAGTTTTTTCGGAGCAAAACGCGCCGTTACATTTTGATATGGTTGCCGTAGGAAAGAAGCCGCATTGACCGGCCCGGACACAAATGGAGGAGAATTCAATGTCGCAGGAACTCGATTATCTCAGCAGCTGCATTGCCGCGGGCCGGCTGAGCCGGCGTGAATTTCTCGGCCGCGCGATGGCGCTCGGCCTCAGCGCTGCCTTTGCAAACTCCTTGCTTGTGGCCGCCGCCCGGGCGCAGGCTCCAAAAAAGGGCGGCATCCTTAGGGCCGGTCTCCAAAGCGGGCAGGCGACAGACACTCTCGACCCTGCACACGTGACCGGCAGGTCACTGGTCACTTTCGGCAAATGCTGGGGCGAGTTGCTGATGGATGTAACCCCCGACGGCGGCCTCGAATACCGCATCGCTGAAGAAATCGGCTCGTCGAAGGACGCCAAAACCTGGACAATGAAAATACGCAAAGGCATTTTATTCCACAATGGCAAGGAAGTCACGCCCCAGGACGTCGTTGCCACGCTGGAGCGACACTCCGATAAGGATTCTAAGTCAGACGCCTACGGCAGCATGCAGGGCATCGAATCGATCAAAGCCGACGGCGGTGACGTCGTGATCACGCTCAAAGACCCCAACGCTGATCTGCCCTACCTGTTGACCGCGTTCAATCTGATCATCCAGCCCAATGGCGGCAAGGACAAGCCCGGGGAGGGCGTCAGCGCGGGGCCATACAAAGTGACGGTTTTCGAGCCCGGCGTTCGGTACGGCGGGGAAAAGTTCAAGGACTATTGGCAAGGCGACAAACTCGGCCATGCTGATCAGATCGAGGTCGTCGTGATCAACGATGATACGGCGCGCATTTCGGCGCTGCAGGGGAACCAGGTCCACATGATCGACCGCGTCGGACCGAAAATCGTCGACCTGCTCAAGCGTGTCCCCGGCGTGAACATCCAGAACGTTGCGGGGCGCGCCTGTTACGTCTTCAACATGTTCTGCGACACCGCTCCATTTGACAACAACGATCTCAGAATGGCTTTGAAGCATGCTATCGACCGCGAAGAGATGCTGGACAAGGTCCTGCGGGGCTATGGCTCGGTGGGCAACGACTTCCCGGTTAACGACGCGTACCCGCTCTTTCCCGATGGCATTGAGCAGCGCGCATTCGATCCGGACAAGGCCAAGTTCCACTATCAGAAGTCGGGCCACAGCGGGCCAATCCTGCTCAGGACCTCCGATGTTGCCTTTCCTGGTGCCGTCGACGCCGCCCAACTTTACCAGCAGAGCGCTGCCAAAGCGGGAATTTCAATCGAAGTTAAGCGCGAGCCGAGCGACGGCTACTGGTCGGAGGTCTGGAAGAAGCAGCCTTTCATGATGTCGTACTGGCCCGGCTTTCCGACTCAGGATCAGATGTATTCGAGCGCCTATCAGTCTGCGGCGCCCTACAACGATACGCGCTTCTTCAATGAGAGGTTCGACAAGCTTCTTATTGAAGCACGTGGAGAGCTCGACCAGGGCAAGCGCAAGAACCTCTATCGCGAGATGGCCACAATCCTTCGGGATGAGGGCGGCGTAATCGCGCCGATGTTTAATCAGTACATCGACGCGACTGGGCGCGGCGTGCAGGGCTTCATGAAGCATCCCGCGCGGGATATGGGCAATGGCTACGCCTTGACGCAATGCTGGCTCGAAGCGTGATGGGTGAAGGGTGCGCTTAGCTGTGGAGCCTCAACAGGTTGTCCTTGGTTTGAGCGAGGCGGCTGATCGGCGGCTTTGAACCGAGGCTGCCATGGGGCCTGTGCCAATTGTCCAGACCGGAAGGTCTTGGGCTCGCCGATCTGAGGTCTCATAGGCGCGAGCATAAGCCCATTCCCTCAGAGCGGTCTGGATCAAGCGTTCGGCCTTCCGTTGGTCTTTGGCGTATATGGTCTGGTGCTGATGTGCCTGAGGCCGAGTTCCCGGCAGGCATCACGGAAGGCGAAGGCTGTGTAGCAAGGACGTAGCACCTACGGAAGGAATGATGAGAGGCAACCGAGACATCGGTGCGCGCAGCTTTTCGCTGCAGGCGCGCACCGATCGAGGTGGCCATGGCCAGTCGAAGGATCTCTAGAATGTGAATGTTCACTACCCATTCTGGAGAGACCGACCATGACCAGCCCAAATGTTATACCCGCCGATGCGATGTTGGTAGCGATCGATATCGCCAAGGTGCGCAATGAAGTCCTGATTGAAGCCCCCGGCCACAAGCGCCGCCGCCGGCTGCCGGTTCTCAACACCCGCGCAGAGCATGACCGCCTGATCGAGATTCTGCAGGCGTATGGCCAACCGGTGGTTGCGGCTTCGAAGCGACGGGCAATTATCATCGCCCTATCGCATGGCGTTTGGCTGAGGCAGGCTCCGAGGTGCGGCTGGTGTCGTCACTGGCGCTCGTCCGAACCCGGGAGGCCTTGCACAACAGTTGGGACAAGAACGATCCCAAGGATGCGCAGGTGATCCTGCACATGCTCAGGATCCAGGCGACGCAGCGCTATCACGATCCGCTGCGCGCCGGAATCAACGACGTGCAGGAACTGTCGAAGACGCATGAGGCGATCGCCAAGGCCAAGACCGAGATCCAGCACCGCATCCTGACGCATTACCTGCCGCTGTATTTCCCCGCGATTGATCGCTTCCGGGGAAACATGCGTGTTTCAGAAATTCGCGGACACCCATTCCGCTAATTCGCGGACAGCGATTTCAGTAATTACGGGACAGTGATGGAGTGCACCCCTATTGTGAGACAGATGGCTGGAGTGCACCCCTCGACTGAGACAAATAAATAGCGGACAGTTTCTGGATTGCAGGGACTGGAAATGGTTGGAAGAAAGCCGAGATTTAGCGAAGAAGAGAAACTCTCCATGCTCCTACGGATGCAAAGGGGGGAGAACGTCAGCCGGCTGGCGGATGAACTGGGTATTCACCGCCAGCGCTTATATTCCTGGCGTGAACAGTTGCGGGTGTGTGGCAATCTAACGCCGAGCCGACAGGGGCGTCCAAAGAAGCGGCCTCCCGAGGCACCACCAGATCGGCAAGCCTTGGCGGCAGGTTTTGCACTGTCGGCTGAACAGCGTCGTGCCGATGGGCTGACAAAAGCCCGTCGCCGCATTGTCGAACTTGAACGCAAGATTGGGCAGCAACAGGTTGAACTTGATTTTTTTCAAGAAGCCTTGCGGTATGTCAGGGGCAGTCAACAGCAGAAAGACGCACCTGGCGGTGCAGCGTCTTCGAAGTCATTCAAAAAATGACAGCCCATGTGCCGCAAGGCTCTCCAGGAATTGAACAGATGTGCCGTCTCGCCGGTGTCAGCAGGGCTGGATACTACCGGCACTGGCGACAGTCGGCGCCGCGTCAGGAAGAAACTGGTCTGCGAGATGTTATTCAAAGGCTGGCCTTGGCCAACCGGCACTATGGCTATCGCCGGATCGGCGCCCTTCTTGGCCGCGAGGGTTGGCAGGTAAACCACAAACGGGTGTTGCGGGTAATGGGGGAGGATAATCTCTTATGTTTGCGCACTCGGCCATTTGTGCCGCGCACTACGGATTCCCGGCACAGCTGGCGGGTGGTGCCGAACCTTGCCAGAGGCATGGAACTGACAGGCGTCAACCAGCTTTGGGTCGCCGACATCACGTATTTGCACCTTGCCGAGCAGTTCGCCTATCTGGCGGTTGTGCTCGATGCATTCAGTCGCAAGGTCATCGGATGGGCGCTCGAACTCCACTTGCGGGCCAGCCTTGCTGTCGATGCCCTAAACATGGCGATCTCCGCCCGTGTTCCGGTTCCCGGCAGTTTGATCCATCATTCGGACAGAGGAGTTCAAATACGCTTGCACCAGCTATTCTGATATCCTCCATGGGCATGGGATCCAGCCGAGCATGAGCCGGGTGGGGAACCCTTATGATAACGCACGCGCGGAAAGCTTCATGAAAACCTTGAAGCAGGAAGAAGTCGCAGGATTGGCCTATCGCGATGCACCAGATGCGCGGCGACGTATCGCGAGCTTCATTGAAGATGTCTACAATCGGCAACGGCTGCATTCAGCACTCGACTATCTCACCCCGGAAGAATACGAAAAGACCTTATCGACACCATCGGACAATGCCGCATTTGAACTCACGAGCATGAAATTGTCTCGCAATTTCTCTGTCTCACAATAGGGGTGCACTCCACGGCTGTCCGCGATTTAGCGGAACGACTGTCCCGTTTTTGCGAAATGCGCAGAAACAGCCGCAGTGATTGGTTCTTCGCCTGCCTCGATGCTTTTCCGACGCCGGCAAGCATCACGGCGCTGACGAAGGAGCATTTGTGGCAGCAGCCTGGGATGTCGTCGGCCGCAAGGTCAGCAAGATACAGATCCTCATGGATATTTACCAGACGGCGCGCACGTCGATCGGACTGCCGCTGCCGCTTGATGCTCCTGCCATTCGCATGTTTCGTATGGTCATTGCCGAAGCACGCAGCCTGATCCGTCAACGCAACGAGATCGAAGCACAGGCCGACGAACTGCTGCGGCACAGCCAAGATTACCAGATGCTGCGACAATCCCAGGCATCGGGCCGATCAACGCATTGACCGTCATTGCCGAAGCCGGAGATCTTCGCCGCTTTCACCACCATCGCCAGCTTTTCAAGTTCTGCGGACTGGATCTCTCGACACAGCAGTCCGTCAATATCGCGGCCAGACCCGCCTTTCCAAGTTCGGCAATGCGCGGCTGCGCCGCACTCTGTGGATCGCCGGGCAAGTCGCCATCCGTCAGCGTGAGAACGGCTTCCGGCACAAGTTCGAACGCTACATCGCAAGAGATCGCGACAATCCAGATCTGCGCCGCAAGGCGATGACCGCTATTACCGCCAAGATGGCGCGCGTCGTACACGCCGTCGTCAAAGGCGGTTCCAATTACCGGCCCTTCGTTGAGGGGCGGGTGGCACCGCCTCGGCAGGTAGGCCTTGCCGTCCGGTGGCCTTGACGCCTTGACGAGCGTCATGCGGCGCGTTGTCGGTGAGAACGGTATGGATCTTGTAGGGCACCAGTTCGATCAGCTTGCGCAGGAAGTCGGCCGCAACACGTCTGGTGGCGCGTTCATGCAGTTCGGCGAAGGCGAACTTGCTTACTCGGTCGATGGCTACGAACATGTAGAGCTTGCCCTCCTCGGTCCGGAATTCGGCGATGTCGATATGGAAGTAGCCGATCGGGTAAGCCTTGAACTTCTTGCGCGGCTTGGCGCCTTCGATGCCTGGCAGGGGGGCTGATGTCACGGCGCTGGAACAGCCGATGCAGACTGGAACGGGTGAGATGTGGGACCGTGGCGCATAGAGGCAATCGTCGAGCGGCAGCAGCGTATGCCTGCGGAAGGCGACAATCAGCGTTTCCTCTTCCTTTGAGAGTACTGTCGAGCGCACACCCTTCGGACCCAATCGGCGTATCGGTAACGAAGTCGCGCTTCCACTTCGTCACCGAATTGGGGTTTGTGCCGTAGCGTCCGCTCAATTCTTGGATCGAAGCTTTCGATCGCTGTATCGCAGCTCGGACCGCGTGAGTGGTCGTGGCGCTCCCGTGAGGTGTCTGTCCCAGGTCTGTCCTTGTCGATGGCGGCATCAATTCTACCATCACACCGTGGGACTAAACATCTAAGCTTCGTTAGGGGTTAGCTCTCATTTCGCCCAACAAATTTGAAACGGGGAACGCTGTACCGGCCGCCGACACTGACGGGCACCTCGCCCTCGATGGTCGCGCGACGAACGACGCGGCGCTGGTCGCCGTAATCCTTGGTCGCACAGTGCATCGTGGCTCGGTTATCCCAGATCGCGACATCACCCTGTTTCCACTTCCAGCGCACCGTGTTTTCCTGCGCAGTAATATGAGACTCAAATAGATCGAATAGCCTCTGGCCATCATATTTCGAGACGCCAACGAAACGTGCTACATAAACGCCGAGCACCAGCGTGCGCTCGCCGGTCTCGGGGTGGACGCGTACGACGGGATGCTCGGTCTCGATCATTGGTCCGGTAAAGGCATCGGCAGAAGGCCTGAGATAAGATCCGGGGAAGCTGTGAACAGCCCAGAGGTCGTCGGCAAGCCGTTGCAGCGGCAGCGGCAAGTCGAGATATGCGGCGGCCGTGTTTGACCACACCGTGTCGCCGCCCACTGGCGGGATCACAACGCCTCGCAGCACCGAAATCTTGGGATAGGCATCCATGCAGGACCAATCGATGTGCCAAATGTCAGCATGGATATCGCCGACTGCGGAATCAATCTCGAGGATCGGCGTCAGTCCCTCAGGATATGGCGAAAGCTTCCCGAAACGAAGAGCAAAGCGCTCCTGCTCGGCGTCGTCAAGATGACCCTGGTCGCGGAAGAATATGACCTTGTGCTCAAGCACCAGACTGTTTATCGCAGCGATGGTCTGGTCCGGCAAATCGGCTGACAGTTTGATGTTCCCGATTTCAGCGCCGATGCGCGCTGTGCATTTAATGACATCGGTACGTGGAATGACATTATGGATGAAGTCCATTTCACTCATGGTAGCATTCTCCAAAGTAGCGGCCTCCTTGCCTGCAAGCCTACTCAACTGTTTCAAGAAAGCATGTCACTCTGCGGACCAGACAACGGAGCCAACATTCTCGATCTGTGACACATGTTCCGATGTTGTAGGACAAATCTCTCCGACTGCCCCAAGTCGCCGTCAGAATTGTTGATCGCGACTGATTTTTCTCGTAAGAAGCGCCAACGCGGCGCTTCGCCAGCACTTCCAAATTCCGTGGTGTACATCCTTTCATCGGGCATCACGGTCGGAGGCTCTCGATGGCTCCTGCTCGATCGTTATGCTTGCTTCATAATGTTGCCTCCTCTTCGCTGGTGATTAGTTAGCATGTCTCCATTTGCTACCGCACCTACCACTCCTAGTGGGTTGGGGCGCGCTACGAGGCTGCCCATGCGCGTCAACGATACGATGCTGTCGACCCTGCCAATCGTCCGCTGGAACACTGCGCTTGAAGCCGTGCGCCAGATAGATAGCGAGATTGCCCCACTCGAGGCGAGAAGACCATCTTCTGGGAGAGAGGGAACGAGACCAGCTGCTGCGGCTCGGCGCCGATCTGGATCTCGCCTGTCACACCCGGCAGCAACATCTGCTACGCGCAAGAGATCGTTCGCAGCCTCGAGCGAGATTGTCGCCCGCATCGAAGGTTGCGTCATCGAGATGGCCCTGCATTGGCAGGGAGGGGACCACACGGCATTGAAGCTCAAGATGAACGCCGCCGGCAAGCATCGCTGGACAGTTCCTGAGGATACTTTGACGCTCGTCCGCGACTTGGCGCGCATGATGCCCGACCGCCAGATACAATCGCGCCGGCAAGCCGTAAGACCGTCGTCTAATTGCGAGATTTGCAAGCGCCTTTTTTGGTGCGGGCCGGGAGCACGGTCGTCTACGGGGTCGACATGAGTCGCCGCATCATGGGGCTTCGCGGGATGGTCCTTCCAATGTATGTCTCGCACGCTCCGAGCAAACTCGTGGTGCAACGGTCTTAACGGAATGGACCAGCCTCGGTCCCGGCAGGGACTCCTCTTCACGCCATGGGCGCTGCAGAGCTTGAGAGTTAGGCGATGGCCATCGCCCTGTTGAAGAGCTCACCTGAGCGGAGCATCGCATGCATGAGACGGCGAGCTTGCGGGCCACAGCGACAGCGGAGCGTTTGAAGCCAATCTTCTCGCGTAGTTTTATACCCCAATTGCGCAAGTCGCTGTCGGCCCGGCTGCGAGTCAGGATCACTACCGCAGCTTCATAGAGAAGCGAACGCACATGGGTGTCTCCGCGTCGGGAGATATGGCCGTCATAGTCTACTTCGCCCGACTGATAGCGCCGCGTCGTCAACCCCAGCCAGGCGGCCACCGAGCGCGATCGCTTGAAGTTCGCTGGATCCTCGACGGCAGTTAGGTAGGCAGTGGCTGTGATCGCACCAACGCCGGGGATCGACATCAGCAACTGACATTTCTGGTTTCTACGCGCTTCGGCGAGGAGCTGCTGCCCCAACCTAGCCGCCTTGATGCACGGCGATGAGGTTTTGGCGGCCTGAAGCGGCGATGTGGCCGCCGTTGGGCGCTTTTCCGCGAACCTCGTCAGGCGCCGGCGGTGATCCGTCGTGATGGAAGGCGAGGGTTTGCAGGTTGCGGTCGGCG
>NZ_JAMYQN010000044.1:0-12755 GCF_040320905.1 Mesorhizobium sp. M0590 | reverse complement strand
GCAGCGTGCGCGAATTGACCGGCGCGCCGCCATGCCGCGTCCGGCCGGTGCGAACCTGGAATTGGTCGCTGTCACGATCTGCCATCACGACAGCATCGGGAGTCGAATTTCCCGCTTCAAGATGGCCGGAGCGCAGAGCGTGCGACGGCCCGCGAAGACTTGTTGTGGCGTAGACCAACGGATCGCACATCGCTGCGGCACTACGGGTTTGCGTTTCAGATCAATTGCATACCCGATGGCCGTGAGCCCCCGCACCTCACGTCATTCCGCCTGACGTCAGCACGGGCAGGAAAAAATAATGTGCAGACAGATACTTAGAGCGAAGCGAGGGCGAGCGCCAGCTCGCTTTATCTTGCCCTCGCTCCTCACTCTCGGTCCCGCTGTCCCGCTCCCGTCCTCCGCCATCTCTCCCCGTCCCCCTGAAACAACCCTCCCACTGCAGTTCCCGCGACGCAACAGACCGAAATGCGCTTGACCAGGAATGCCACTGCCAACGTGATGCTATGGAAGGGCACTGGACAAACAGGCTATCTGCGGCGGGTCTCGCAGCCGGACACACAAGCTATCCGGCCGAGGCTCGACCGCAGTTAAGTCAACTACGGCAACGTTCGTCGGCGACCGACTGTTGGGCGAATGAATCGCCGCGAACACTGCCTCTGCCGCAACATTCGCGTCACGGTCGCTACGCATTGCAACGTCATTCCGGATGTCGCCCGTGCGCGAAAACCGGCGAATGGAGGGCGCTCGCCTCGCCCGCTCCCTGCCGAGAGCGCGTCGGAATGGAAACCGCACCATTGATCAGCGATGCGCGCAGCTTCCCGGAAACCATGGATCAGCGGATAAGATCGTGCTGCTGGAGCGCGCCCGCCATTCACCATGCGTGGGAGGTTCCGCGCAAATAGCCGACGCCGAATGGGTGAGCCAAGCATGCAGACATCATTGTCATGGTGCTGCGGACGACAGTGCATACACCCTATCCTGACGCACAGGCAGTCTGCCGCCGTGCTCGCTTCAAGGGCAAGGCTTCGCCGGCCGACCTGCTTGCCGCAAATTGCGTCGCGATGAGCGTCCGCAGCCATTGGCAAGCGTCCCGCTGCCCTTGACCTTCGCTGCGCACGCCAGCCGCCTGACGGGAGATCGGGTCGGAGTGTTTAACCAGCGCCCGAGTTGACGCGAAAGGCTCGCTGAGGCGCAATAGGAGCATCCGATCAGCCTCGCTCGTCGCGCTCCGAGAGCCGGCTCCAGTGCAGGCCCTAAGCACTTTTCTCGGCATCGGATTGGAACAGAGTTGCGCGGATCGGGTTGCACGAAGGATGAATCGTCGATGCATACGGAGAGAAGGCGACAGCCTTCTCGCCGGTGCGATCCCACGCCGCACCGATCTCCATGTCTTTGTAGAGAACGCGGTGGTCTGGCATATTTTGGCATTCGATTTCTCGGCGGGCAGGATGGCAAGCTTCCCGTCGAGCGCCAGGGTTGAGATGTTGCCGAAGAAGCCGTCGTCGTTGCAGGTGAAGGTTCCGATCTGGGCCATTCCGTTGCACCTTTCATAAGCGTTGACGAAGTTTACTGCGAGCCGTCACGGCTCGCCGGAGAGCGTTGTGAACAAACCCAATCGCAGTTAAGTCGCCGGTGAGGAAGGCGCGCAAGGCACCTGCCAAAGTGTAACGTGCCGCATCTGACAGAGGTGCCAAGCAGTGGCGAACCTGAATATGGCGAAGCTCCGCCTTGCGGCGGGGCTTCGTGTTAGGTCGGATCACTCTGCGGCGCGGCGAGACCCGATGAGCGAGAACGCGCCCTCGGTGTCGGTCTCGACCGGGCTCGCAGATATCGGAGCGGAGAAGCTTGGATCGTCGAGCTTGACGGGGTAGTCGCGTCCCTCGCTCGAGGTCTTCTTCTATGCTGCCCCGAACTCGGTGTTATGCAGTGCGCCACGTAAGTTCGATGCGGAGTGAGGTGCCTTTGGCCCTTTTGGCCGATCCAATAACTCGATCCTTGTCTGGCACTTGCTTCTCCTCGCCCGGTGAAATCGAAATTTGTCCGGGACAATGGAACCGTGGACCCGAATGGCGCTGTCTTTCTTGATTGCCGTCAAATGTGGAACATCGACGTAGTGCATTGCGGATCGGCCCCCCAGGCCCGCCGGAGAGCACTGGTGCATGGAGGGGGCGTTGGTGCATGTAAATTCACCAGCTCATGTCGGGTGTCTCGACCCGGCGGTTCAGGTCACGTGGACGGCATGCCTACTGACCACTATCTATCACTTGGGCTACCATCGTACAGATGGGGATCGATCTCGTCCGTCACCTGATCGAAGTGACCCCACTCCTGCGGAATTTTGATGAGCCGATCGCAAGAGATCGCGACTCTGCCATTGGACGTAGTTGACGATGCGACGCCCGTCGAGGCTGCGATGCAGGCTGATTGAGATGAACCCAGGCTGGCGCGCCATAAAGCGCGCTCGCTCGGTCACGACGGACATGCCTCGGCCTGCTTGTCCGGTTCGGGCTCGATAACAGTGATCTGAGTTGCGGGCTGATCGTCGGTACGGATGTGTGGCATAAACGACCTCACTTGATTGGCAATGGATTTGCCGTGTCACCGTTGGCGGTCGAGGGGCCGCCCCGCGCGATCGAGCATCCGATCGATCTTGCTCGCCATGATGAAATCGTTCTCGTGCAGTCCTTTGATCTTCTTGGTGCTCAGGGAAACCGTCACATAACCCCAGCCGAAGCTGATGTCGGGGTGATGGCCCTCGATTTCGGCGAGCTCACCGATCTCCTGAACAAGGGTGAGCGCGTCCCGGAAATTGCGGCATCGAAAGCTCCGCTGGATGCGGTGGGCATCGTCACCCAGCTCCCAATCAGGAGCCTGTGCCTGGAAGCGTTGGGCTTCATCACGCGTGAGCGGCGGGACGCCGCCGCGACAAGGCGTACATGTTTTCTCGGCAAGAGTGTCGGTCATGTTCTTGTCTCCAAGACCATTTTTAGCAGCAAATACGACAGCGACGAGCCTATCGATCGATCTCCCCGAACACGATGTCGAGCGAACCGATGATCGCCGAGATATCGGCTCGCATGTGCCCGCGTCGCTGGCCTTCCGTCGTCCTGGCTATAGTTTCAGGCGCCGCTCAGTAGTCCATTCCGCCCATTCCGCCCATACCTCCCGCGCCACCCATAGCGGGCGAAACCTTCTGCGGAATGTCCGCGATCATTGCTTCAGCGGTGATCAGGAGCGCGGCAATCGAGCCGGCATCCTGCAGGGCCGTCCGAACGACCTTGGCGGGGTCGACGATACCGGCCTTGATCATGTCGACATATACTTCGTTCTGGGCGTCGAAGCCCTGATTGTGATCCTTGCTGTCGGAGAGCTTGCCGACGACGATCGAACCTTCAACGCCGGAATTCTCGGCAATCTGGCGGATCGGCGCTTCAAGTGCTCTCAGCACAATCGAAATACCTGCCGTCATGTCAGCATTCGCGCCAGTAAGCTCAGTCAAAGCTGCCTTGGCGCGCAAAAGCGCAACACCGCCGCCGGCAACGATGCCTTCTTCCACGGCTGCACGAGTGGCGTTCAGCGCATCATCGATGCGGTCCTTCTTTTCCTTGACTTCCGTCTCGGTCGCGCCGCCGACGCGAATGACAGCAACGCCGCCAGCCAGCTTGGCGAGACGTTCCTGGAGTTTCTCCTTGTCGTAATCCGAGGACGTTTCCTCGATCTGCAACTTGATCTGCTGGACGCGCGCCTGGATGGTGGCTTTCTCGCCGGCGCCGTCGATGATCGTCGTCGTATCCTTCTCGATGAGCACGCGCTTAGCCCGCCCGAGCATGTCGATCGTGACGTTCTCGAGTTTGATGCCGAGATCCTCGGAAATCATCTGGCCGGCGGTGAGCACGGCAATGTCTTCCAGCATCGCCTTGCGCCGGTCACCGAAGCCTGGCGCCTTGACGGCTGCGACCTTGAGGCCGCCGCGCAGCTTGTTGACGACCAGCGTTGCTAGCGCCTCGCCTTCGACGTCTTCCGAGATGATCAGCAGCGGCTTACCGCTTTGCACCACAGCTTCGAGGATCGGCAGCAACGCCTGCAAATTGCCGAGCTTCTTCTCATGGATGAGAACGTAAGGGTCCTCCAGCTCCGCGCGCATCTTCTCGGCATCGGTGACGAAATAGGGCGAGAGATAGCCACGGTCGAACTGCATGCCTTCGACGACATCGAGTTCGGTTTCGGCTGTCTTGGCTTCTTCGACGGTGATCACGCCCTCATTGCCGACCTTGTTCATCGCCTTGGCGATCATGGCGCCGACCGACGCGTCGCCATTGGCGGCGATCGTACCAACCTGGGCGATCTCGTCCGAAGATTTGACTTTCCTGGCCCTGGCTTGAATGTCCTTCACCACAGCAGCCACAGCAAGATCGATGCCGCGCTTGAGATCCATCGGGTTCATGCCCGCGGCAACGAATTTGGCACCTTCGCGCAGGATGGAAGCGGCCAGCACCGTGGCTGTCGTCGTGCCGTCGCCGGCGAGGTCGTTGGTCTTCGAGGCCACTTCGCGCACCATCTGGGCGCCCATGTTCTCGAACTTGTCGGCAAGCTCGATTTCCTTGGCGACGGCGACACCATCCTTGGTGATGCGCGGCGCGCCATAGGCCTTGTCGATGACGACATTGCGGCCTTTGGGGCCGAGCGTCACCTTGACGGCGTTGTTCAGAATTTCGACGCCGCGAAGCATCCGGTCGCGGGCATCGGTAGCGAATTTGATTTCCTTGGCAGACATGATTTTACGTCCAGTTCAGTCTTGAAATTGCGGGATCGGAAATCGCCCGGTCAGGCGGCTTTCTTGGCCGCTTTGATCTTCTCGACGATGCCCAAAATGTCGCTCTCCTTCATGATCAGGAGGTCCTCGCCGTCGATCTTGACCTCGGTGCCGGACCATTGGCCGAACAGGATGAGATCGCCGGCCTTGACGTCGAGCGGGATCAGCTTGCCGCTCTCGTCACGCGAGCCCGGGCCCACGGCGATCACTTCGCCTTCCTGAGGCTTTTCCTTGGCGGTGTCGGGAATAATGATCCCGCCCTTGGATTTGGTATCGCCTTCCGCGCGCCGAATGACGACGCGGTCGTGGAGTGGCCGGAATTTCATTGGGGGTTCTTTCTGCCGCCGCACATAGAGCGACTGCAACACTTAACATAGCCCCTTTGGCACTCGAATGATAGGAGTGCCAAATTTTTAATTCCTCAAACCGAAAATATTTGAAATGAAATCAGTCGTTTTTACCGGCGCTTTTGGCCGTCCGAAAGGCGGAGCTATAAGCAATTTTATTGTAATTCATCCCTCTTAATTTTGCCGACAACAGACTATATTAATCCGCAATTACGAGACAAACCTATCGAGCCTTGATTGAATGTGCATCGAGAGATATATACAGTTCGCGAAAATTTGGCACGATTTGGCTTTCCCGGTCCCGATCGACATAGGTCCGCGACCTCCGACCCACCATGAAGCACCGAATTTTCGACAGCGAATGTATAGCGCTTATCCGGCGCGCATGTCGCTCTGTTCGAGCCTTTGAACCACGGCGCTGACCACGGATGTACTGGCAGCATTGGGATCTTTCCGGTTCGGATGGAAAAGATGCAGGAGGGGCGTCGGCGTGCTCCTGCGGAAAGCCGCACCCCCTCATGCAACGCAGCCTCCCCGCGTGGGGAGCGCTTGCCCGCGCTACGGCGGCGGCTTTCCATGCGAGCCGCTTCAAAAATGATGCTGCGAAACGGCTCCGGCTTTATCCGACGAACGCCTCACGCATCCGAGCGAACATGCCGGGCTGTCTCCCGGCAATCGCCGCACGGATGTGACGGGCGGCCGTTACGGCGCTCACCGTCGCGCCGAAATGACAATAGCAGATGATCTCATGCAATTGCCTGTCGGTCAGTTCGAAGAACCGCTTCGCTTCGCCGTAGTTGTCGCTTTCCAACCCGGCGGCGCGGAGGACAGGATCCTCGAAAGCGACTGAGATCGGCGAGCCGTCGCCGCGCATGGCCCCGCGTGATCTAACCGGCTGATACTCGGTTTGGTGTAGCGTCGAGAGTCGCCGGTCAGGGTTCCGTTCAAGGAGCTCCGCCCAGCGTTCAAGACGTTCGCTGCGCGACATGGCCTGGCGCAGGTAGTCCTGATCGATCTCGGCGACGATCTGCAGTTGCTCAAGCGTCTGGTGCTTCATTTTAGCCTCCTATTCGGACGATAGTTGGCCCACCCATATCCTTCTTATACCTGCGGCCAGCGTGACTCCGACCGATCGTGAAGTCCAATCACGATGATGCTGGGAGGGCTTCCCCCCACAAAAATGCGGAGGCTTCGCAAAGATCCGGCCATTAATTTGGCGAACGCGGTCAAGTGCGCGGCTGTTCGACGATGTCGGTCTGGAGTCCGTGCCGATCGAGGTGATCGACGGGCAGAGTCTGTGCTAGAGTAGCCCGGCTCCATCGCTGGCCGGGCAGCGGGATCAAGCGAGTGGCAGTTTAGCTTCGAAACCGCCGTAATTCTGAACGCGCACAATGCGAAGAGACGCAAGGCCGCGAGCCTGCAACAGACGTTCGCTACGCGGTTCTTGACGGCTTGAGGTATGTTCAACCTTGGCGCTGACTTTTCCGAACCGAAGCCGCAGCTACGACGAGGCCGGACAATACCTCCATTTTCTCGGCTACGATGGCATGTTTGAAATGCCGTTCTTGATTGAGATTGAAGCGCTCGCGAACGCAAAACCGGAAGCAGCCACAGCCGAAGCGGGTTATTTGGCGACCTTCGATGCATCAAGGGACTCCATTCGTGATGTCGCGCGGAAAGCTTCCTCCCACGGCCGCAAGAACGTGTACCAGCCCAGAAGACCTCGACGCTTCGAACGGCGGACGAGCAAAGCGTTCCCCGTAAGGGATCGGCTTATCCCTGCGACCGCGGAGTTGTGCGGTTTCGACATGGTTGGCGACTACGTCCTTGTCCCCGTCGATTAGAGGATTATCCTTGACACGTTTGGGCGAGGCGATCGCCCATGGAGGTTGTCATGGCAGACGACAAGTCAAAGCGTGGTCCGCAAGACAGAGCACGGGTCGACGGTGGCGAAGACTATGAAGTCGGGTACCTCATGAAGAAGCACCATCTCGAACGGGCTGATGCCCTCAGGCTGGTAAAAAAGTATGGAAACAACCGCGCAAAGATCGAAGAGGAACTCTTTGCCCGAAAGGTTTGATCGCGTATTCCCGTGAGGCTGGCATAGAGCCAAGCACGCCTGAGTGTGACCAGGCTGCAGGCATAATCATGGCGCTTTTCAGCAACGGCATCGGCACTGCTGAGGAATTGAAGGCAGCGCTCCAGTTCCGTTTGGAGAGTGAGTTGCGACGGCACGGTCAACGCCTATCCCGCCTAGCTGAGAACCGCTCTAGATCGTAATTGTACATCGAATTCCAAGTGGAGGTCGCGTTAGATGCAAAACGCGAGCCTCTGAAGAAAACCATTGTCCAATTAAGGCAGTGGGTTTGGAGGCTGTATGAAAGGGGTCGTTGTTTGGCGCTATTTCACTGGCATGCCGTGTCAGAAGCACGCGGGCCTCCGGGGAGTAACATGCTGCTGAGGCTGGACCAGATCGACAAATTCTACCCCACTGGCGAAGGGCCGTTGCATGTTCTGCACGGGATCGATCTTTCGCTGGAGGCGGGCAAGAGCCTTGCGCTGACCGGCGAGTCTGGCAGCGGCAAGAGCACGCTTTTGCACCTCGTTGCAGGGCTCGACAGCCCTGATGCGGGAGAAATCCACCTTGGCGGTACCAATATTGTGGGGCTGAACGATACGGCCCTTGCCGCCCTGCGGCGGGGAACAGTCGGACTTGTGTTCCAGCAGTTCAACCTGATCCCTTCGCTTGATGTGGCAGCCAACCTTGCCTTTCAGGCTCGACTTGCCGGCCGTCCTGATCCGGCGTGGCTGAAGGTCCTTGCTGAACGGCTGGGCCTGGCCAAGGTCCTAACGCGCTACCCTGAACAGCTGTCGAGTGGGCAACAACAGCGGGTGGCGATTGGGCGGACCCTAGCCGTTCGGCCCCGGCTGGTTTTGGCCGATGAGCCCACGGGCAATCTCGATGAGGCAACAGGGGACGCTGTACTCGATCTTATGCTGTCGCTGGTGGCTGAAACGGGTGCCGCCCTGTTAATGGTTACCCATTCCAACCGTCTGGCAAACCGGCTGAACGCCCACGTTCACCTGCACGCGGGACGGCTGGCTTGATGGTGTGGACCGGGTTGTCAGCGCTCTTGTCGCATTGGCGCAGGCGGCCTGTCCAACTGGCGATGCTGCTTTTGGGGCTATCGCTGGCAACGGCGTTGTGGTCAGCGATTCAGGCGATCAACGGTGAGGCGCGGGCGAGCTATGACCGTGCAGCGGCGATCCTTGGGCAGGACCGGCTCGCGCAACTGGTGCGTGAGGACGGGACCCGGATGGATCAACAGGTGTTTGTGAGACTGCGGCGAGCAGGCTGGCTGGCTTCGCCGGTGATTGAAGGTGAAATGCGGTTTGGGGATGTGCGGTTGCGCGTCCTCGGCATTGACCCACTGACTTTGCCGCCGCAGGCGCAGCAGGTGGATGTTGCAGTGGGTGATGAGCTATTGCCGTTCATCACGGCGCCCGGGGTGCTCTATGCAACTCCGGAAACCGCGGCACGACTAACCGAGCAAGCAACACCTCCCGTGCGCGTGGCCGAGGGTTTGCCGCCTGGCACAGTCCTCACCGACATCGGGCAGGCGCAGGTCTTGCTTGGGGCAAAGGACAAGATCTCTCGTCTTTTGCTCTGGCCGGACCAACCGATTGGCCGTGCCCCTCTAGAGGTGACAGCCCCCGGCCTGACCCTGCGCGAGCCGAGTGAAACGGGGGATCTTGCCAGGCTGACCGACAGTTTTCACCTGAACCTGACGGCTTTCGGTTTTCTTGCCTTTGCGGTGGGGCTCTTCATCGTGCATTCCGCCATCGGTCTGGCTTTTGAACAGCGCCGCCCGGTGTTTCGCACGCTGCGCGCACTGGGCTTGCCGGCCCGCGTGCTGGTCCTTTTGCTGATCGCCGAGCTGCTGATCTTCGCCCTCCTCGCGGGATTGGTGGGCGTGGCACTTGGCTATGTAGTCGCCTCGGCCCTTTTGCCCGACGTCGCCGCCACCCTGCGCGGACTTTACGGGGCCGATGTGCCGGGAACGCTGTCGATCCGCCCCGCAGTGTGGGCAGCGGGGCTGGCGATCGCGGTAATCGGCACGCTGGTAGCGGCCGCACAAAGCCTCTGGCGGCTATGGCACCTGCCGCTGCTTGCGCCGGCCCAGCCTCGGGCCTGGGCGCGGGCTTCGGAGCGGGCCCTGCGCGCGCAAGGCGTGGCTGCGATGGTGCTCCTGTTGACGGCGGCGGGAATTGCACACTTCGGATCCGGCCTCGAGGCGGGCTTTGCGCTTCTGGCGGCACTGCTGTTGGGGGCGGCACTGGCGCTGCCGCTCGTGCTGACGGGGATATTGCACCTTGGCGGCCGCTTGGCGCGTGGACCATTGGCTGAATGGTTTTGGGCCGACACGCGTCAACAGCTTCCCGGCCTGTCATTGGCGCTAATGGCACTGCTGCTTGCGCTGGCCGTCAATGTGGGCGTCAGCACGATGGTGTCGAGCTTTCGGCTGACCTTCACCGGCTGGCTCGATCAGCGTCTCGCCTCAGAGCTTTACGTGACCGCCCGCACCGAAGCAGAGGCCACGGCGATACGCGACTGGCTGGCCCAGCGCAGCGACGCGGTCCTGCCGATCTGGAGCATTGAGGGCCGGGTCGCAGGCCAGCCCGCGGCAATATACGGCGTGGCCGATCATGGCACCTATCGCGACAACTGGCCGATCCTCTCTGCAGTGCCGGGGGTGTGGGACCGGATCGCCACAGGCGACGGCGCCCTGATCAACGAACAACTGGCGCGGCGCCAGGAGTTGGGCTTAGGGGACCAGATCACGCTGCCCGGTGGCTGGCGGGCCAGCATCGTCGGCGTCTATGCCGACTATGGCAACCCGATCGGCCAAGTGATCATCGGGATCGACACACTGCTCCAGCACTATCCTGACGTCTCCCGCCTGCGCTATGCCATTCGGATTGCCCCCGGCAAGGCCGAAGCACTGGCTGCGGGTTTGCGGGCGGAATTCGGGCTGCCCGCGCAGAACGTGATTGACCAGGCCGGGATCAAGGTCTTTTCGCTCAAAGTGTTTGAGCGCACATTCAGAGTGACAGCCGCGCTGAATGTGCTGACGCTGGGAGTCGCGGGGCTGGCGATGTTTGCGAGCCTCATGACCCTGTCGGGGATGCGCCTACCGCAACTGGCGCCGGTCTGGGCCATGGGTCTGCCCCGCCGCCACCTCGTATGGCTGGAGCTTTGGCGCGGCTTGTTGTTGGCAGCCTTGACCATGCTGGCCGCTCTGCCTGTAGGTATCGGGCTCGCCTTTGTTCTACTGGCGGTGGTGAATGTGGAGGCTTTTGGCTGGCGTCTGCCGATGCACCTTTTTCCCGGTGACTGGGCGCGGCTGGCGGCGCTCGCGTTGGTGGAGGCCGGACTTGCAGCCGCCGTGCCTGCCTGGCGGCTGGCGCGTCTTTCGCCATCGGATTTGCTGAAGGTATTTGCACATGAGCGTTAGAGCATTGCTGATCTACATGAGCTTGGCCGCACCTGCCTTTGGCCAGGGTTTTGCTGGGCTTGGCACAGAGGCTGACGGGTTTTCAGTGCCGCAGCCGGGGACTGCATTCAACTTTCCGGCAGACCACGGCCCGCACCCCGGTTACCGGATCGAATGGTGGTATTTGACGGCCAACCTGCAAGCTGCGGATGGAGCGGACTATGGCGTGCAATGGACTCTTTTCCGATCCGCCCTGGCCCCGGTGGAGCGGTCCGGCTGGTCCAGTCCGCAGCTTTGGATGGGCCACGCCGGGCTGACGACGCGAACGCGCCAATTCGTGGCCGAACGGCTGGCACGGGGCGGCATCGGCCAGGCGGGGGTTTCGGCTGCACCCTTTGCGGCCTGGATTGACAACTGGCAGATGGCAGGTCGGGCCCTGCCAGAGGCGGATGCGCTGTCGGCGCTCGATCTGCACGCGGCGGGACAGGCGTTTTCCTACGAACTGGCACTGGACGCCAAAGGCCCTCTGGTGCCGCAGGGAGTGCAGGGCTACTCGGTGAAATCCGAGAAGGGGCAGGCGAGCTATTACTACTCGCAACCATTCTACCACGTGACCGGTACACTGACCCTTCCGGCGGGCGTGATCGCGGTGTCCGGTCAGGCGTGGTTGGACCACGAATGGTCCTCGCAGCCGCTGGCTGAGGATCAGACCGGGTGGGACTGGTTCTCCTTGCATTTCGACAGCGGCGAAAAGATGATGGGCTTTCGCCTGCGCGACGGAGGCGCGGGCTTTACATCGGCCACATGGATCAAGGCCGACGGCAGGCCGCAGCCGCAGGCCCCCGGCGCGCTAAGGGTGACGCCGCTCGAAACGGCGGCAGTCGCGGGACGTAGCGTGCCGATCCGCTGGAGGGTGCAATTGCCGGAAAACGGAGTGGATGTGACCATCCGGACGCTAAACCCAGAAGCCTGGATGGACACACGCTCTCCCTATTGGGAAGGCCCGATCCGATTTGAGGGCACCCATGCCGGGCGCGGCTATCTCGAGATGACAGGCTATGAGTGACTGGAGGACACTGCTCAATCGCGAGATCGCGACGGTTGGCGAATTGCCGAAAATGGAGAAGGTTAGTTTCCAGCGCCCTTCCCTCTACCACCACCTCAAACCCACTATCTCAGGTAATGGCTCTGGCGATGTAGCGGTCCTGCGCCGCCACCTACCACTACATGGCTCCGAATTGCGGATCGATGTTGCGTGGCCGGAGATGGGCGCGCATCTGCGTAGTGCAGAGTTGCCGCGAGCGTGTTTTCCGATTTCTACGTCGAAGCACCACCGCTGCACGCGTCAATCTTGTCGGTGTCGATCTCCATGCCAAGCAGTCTAACACGCGAAACGGCGTCTGCCGCGGTCCACACCGGATGGTTACGCTGCACGGCGCATTCTGCCGATGATTGAGGTTCATGAAGGCCTTCCCGCAAAATATGCGCCTTAATGCCCGGCCTCACGGCCTCACGCAATCCAGACATTTTCAAACTCGCCACACGAAAAAACCGCCTCGGTTAGACCGAGACGGTTATCGTACTATGACAGAAGTGGTTGCGGGGACACGCAACCACCGATACCGACATCATTAACGTGACGATTTGACAGGTCCAGGCCAGCATTGCAGGGAGGCGACTTGGTGGGCTCGGAGGGATTCGAACTCCGCGCTTGGAAAAGCGTCCCTCTCGTCTTCACCGTGCAGGCCGCTTACTCTGGGCGGCAGAGTGCCCTTCCGCGCTTCGCCAAACCTGCCGTGGGAAAAGCCTTGCCGTTTTTTCCGGCGGGGCTTTGATCAGATCGCGACTATTAGTGATTTATGCTGGAACTGGTTGCGGAGGTCTGGAGTCGGACCGATTTGCGCCGATTAAGAAGCCCGTCAGCAAACGAACTCGGTCACAGCACTGTATTGGCGGTATCCCTCTAGCGACTTGAACGCCCCGGCCGTTGCTTAGGTCGCGCCCACCCTTTTGCACGATAGTGTGCTGAAGGTTCTGCAAAAAGTTTTGGAGAGAGAACGGCGCTTGCTCTGAGGGGCGAGCGGCCATGGCACGGTGGTG
>NZ_JAMYQN010000043.1:0-13017 GCF_040320905.1 Mesorhizobium sp. M0590 | reverse complement strand
GCGCTGATGCGGCAAAGCAGAGGCAGCTCGCTCTCAAGGCAGGCGCGCCGGGCGAGCGCGGTGTCGGTCGCCAAGGTTCGGCTTACGCCTACAGGGTGAGGAGTTGCGAAACAGCGAGAAAGCCGCGGCCGAGAATGCCGAGCGTGCCTACGAGCTTCAAATTAGTCGGAACGCGGTGCAACGAATCCTCCAAAAAATTTCACAGAATTTTTGCCACCGCCAATCGCTAACAATGGTACCCTGCGGCATAGTCTGAGGTCGCATGATGCCTACGGGCGCTCAGACCACGTAACAGAGGACGGTAATGGCAAGAAGAGCGCTTATCAAGCTCGTCAGCGGCGAGGAATGGGATTTACGCAAAAGGCATTCGCAAACTGCGGCCGCGCGGTCCCCACTTCCTGATCGCGTTGGCATCCTCGATTGGATTGATGGCGTCAGTCGGTCGGCTGCTGTGCCAGGTGTTGTCGAGGTTAATTTTTACATTAAACCCAAAACGCCGATCGTCAGGAAGGAGATTACCGAGACCAGATCGGACATGTCATTGCCGCCTCACCCGTCAGACCGAGGCGATACTTCAGCGTGCCGTTGAGCTAATCGATTGGTCGATCACACCATTTCCGACCCCTGTCGGGAAGGAACAATCTGCGGCCCCTCAAGTTCTCGCACTCAAGCTGCCCGGCGCCCGATGACACGCAGCGATCACCATTTCGAGAGGGTCGGTCATGACGAATGTGGTCTCCCGGGAAATGATTCGGATCGGCTGCGACAACCAAACCGCCAGTCCCCATAAATTTTTCAGGTTAGATCAGTGGAGCGATTTTCATGTCCGGAGGACGCAAAGTCATCATCACGTGCGGGGTTACAGGAGCGGCGCACACGCCAACAATGTCGCCCTATTTACCGATCACTCCGGAGCATATCGCGGAGGAGGCGATCGGTGCGGCCGAGGGGGGCGCGGCCATCGTCCATTTCCACGCTCGCAATCCAGAGGACGGCCGTCCGACACTGGAACCAGACGTATATGCGCCGGCAATCGATCGGGTGCGCCGCGAGTCCAACGTGATCATCAACATAACGACGAGTGGTGGGCCAAAGGCGACCGTCGAAGACAGGATCGCGGCCGCCCTGCGATTCAAACCGGAGATGGCCTCGCTGAATATGGGATCGATTTCTCCCTACGGGCGGCAAAAGATTCTCGAAAGGTTCGACCATTGGCAGCATTCATGGGAGCAGGAACTGCTCGCCGCAGCGCCGTCCCGGGTCTATCCGAATACCGAGGATATCATCACACGGACAATCAAGGAAGTCGGTGCTGGCGGCACACGCTTCGAATGCGAATGCTACGATGTGGGGCATTTGTACAACGTTGCATACTTCGCGGATGCCGGCCTGCTGACGCCGCCCTTCATAATACAAACAGTATTCGGGTTCAGCGGCGGGATCGGCCTCGATGCCGACAACATGACTCACATGCGCAACGTCGCCGACCGGCTATTCGGCTCCGATTATCACTGGTCTGTCCTTGCAGCCGGAAAGCATCAGTTTCGGCTGTGCATCATGGGGGCAACCATGGGCTCGAACGTGCGGGTGGGGATGGAAGACAACCTCTACCTTGAGAAAGGCAAGCTCGCCCGGGCCAATGCGGAGCAGGTGGCGCGGATGCGGGACATCCTGACACTTTTGTCCTTCGACATCGCGACACCGGACGAGGCCCGGCAGATGCTCGCGCTCAGGTGGCAAGGTCGTGGCGACGGCTGACATGAGAGAGATGGTAGGGCGCGTGACGGTCGCCAGTGCGGTTGAGGTCTTTAAGGCACCGAACACGGCTAAGAGTCCAAGCCGCAGCCAATTCCTATCGGCCTCGGGCCACCCCTTCCTCCTATTTATTGATCGGCCAACGGCAATCCCGCTAGAGAATGATCAATCTTTGCCTTCAGATCAGAGCACGGCGGTGGACTACGAAGCGACGATGATCGTCTGCCGAGCGCTACGTTCTATGGCTGGCTTTGCCTACGCCTCGGTGAGGCTTTCGATTACCCACATCGTCGGCTTGATCCAATGGAGATACCGAAGGCGATGTTGTGCAAGCGGGTCTTGCCGCGCCAGACGACCATGTTGCCGGGAGGCGGATCATGTTTGCTGGCGAGATAGCCGCCGAGCATGGCGATTTGCAGCAGGTAGGCGGCGAGCGTGGGCCGTTGGAGGCGAGGTCGCGTTCGGGACGCGTTGATCTGGTCGAGCGCAACGATCTCGGCGAAGGTGAGAACGCTGTCTGGCGCGGCGTCTGGCTTGGCGCCCGCCGACATAGTGACGAAGAATATTCGCCAGCTGACCACCGCGATAAGAGCGAGGAACTTCGCCAACCTCTCTGCGGTCTCGAGCCTCGCCTCCTCGGCACGGCAGCCGGACTTCATGACCTTGTGGAACACCTCCGCCTTCCAGCGCAGGGCGTACCAGCCGAGCTTCTCGACCGCCACGGAGAGATCTTCGACCGGCAGGTTGGTCATCAGCTTCCAGTCGATCGGCTCGCAACCGGGCGGCGATTCTCCTCGAGGGCGCGGATGTAAGTCAGAACCTGCGGACTGCACCGCCACGAGGCGGCGAGGTATTGATGGCGGCGAACTTCAGCTACAGCCAGGTCGTCTCGTCCTAATCGACCGTGATGCGATGACGTCCCGCCCAAGGCGCCGCCGCAAATTGGGCAAAGACGCGATGAGCAGGATCGTGTGGGGCAGCATCGGCAGGCCGCTCGGCCAGCCTGTTCGTCTGCACCCGCACGAGGAAGCTGGTACCGACTTCCTGCGCGGTGCAATAGAGCTCGTAGATGTCGCTCTCCCGGTCACCCTGCGTGTTTCGGCAATTCCCGGACGCCCTTTTCGCTGAATCCCGGACAGTGATGGAGTGCACCCCTGGACTAAGACACAAAAAATCGCGGCGCTCGGGCGCGCCAACCAGCGCGATGGACTGGCGTAGGTTCTCCAGCCAGCGGTAGCTCTCCTTCGTCTCGATCGGCATACGCGTGGGATTGATGTGCCAATTGAGCGCGAGCGTTCCCTTGAATTTCGTTCGTGTCCAGAACTTCACTGCCGTCAGACCGAGGGGGGGTGTGCCGGTGAGGGTGACGGCCAAGCTCGAATGCATCAGCACCCCGCATAAGGCCAGCACGTTGGGCTGCCCAGCCTTGTAGCGCCCGGCGTTGATGGTCTTTGCGAAGCCGATTTTGCCCGGCTGCGCGCGGCTGTAGATAAATTCGGTCATGTCCTGTAGGATAAGGATCGGACCTTCGTTCGCCGCAACGCGCGCCGCAGTCGCGACGAAATGGCCGGCGAGAACGCTGTCTTCGGTCACACGCGGGTTGTCAAAGAAGCGGTAGGCCGCCTTCGCCGCTGCCCAGTCGCCACAGGCCGCCGGGATCGGCTTGCCCGGCGCTGCTGACACCTGATCCAGCAACCGCTGCAGCCGGCGGGCTCGTAGGGATCGCCGCCACAACCGCCGGTTTGCGCAGATGTGCGGGCATTTACCTTGTCGAGCCGGAGGCCTGCACGCCGGCGTCGGAAAGTCGAGATCTAGGCTCAGGATCTATTAATTTCGTTTGAGATGTGATTCACGGTCTCCATTGAAGGAGGCCGCAATGGGTAATTTGTTTCTGGTGAGCGAGCGCCAGATGGCCCGCGATTTCGCCACATTTCCGCTGTCGCACGGGGTGCCGAGGGTCGATGACCACCGCGTCGTCAGCGGCATCTTCTATGTGATCCGCAATGGGGCTGCAGTGGAAGGATGCGCCGGCGGGCTACGGTCCGCACTAGACGCTCTAACAACCGCTTCATCCGCTGGAGCCGGCTCGGCGTGTTCGACAGAATTTTCGCCACCGCGTTGGCCGGCGAAGGGCCGAGATCCGAGCGCATCATGATCGACGCGCCCCACCTGAAGGCCCACCGCACCGCGGCGAGCCTGCTCAAAAACGAGTTGTTCCCCGTCGTATCGGGCGCACCAAGGGCCGGCTGAACTCCAAGCTGCATGCCGTCTGCGATGCTGACGGACGGCCGATCATCCTGCTCCTGTCGGAAGGCCAGATGAGCGACTATAAGGGTGCCCGTCTTGTACTCGACGCCCTGCCGCCTGCTTCAAGCCTGATCGGGATTGCGGATAGGACAGCGCCTGGTTCCGCCAAGAACTCCAAGCCAAAGGCATCATGCCCTCCATCCCGTCGAGCCGCAGCCGCAAAGTCCCTTACGCCGACGACAAGACACTCTGTCGCCAGCGGCATAGGGCCGAGGACGAATCCGCCAAGCTCGAAGCGGCGACGCATCGCAACGCGCTACGACCGATGTGGCCACACCTACTTCTCCGCCATCTGCACGCTGCAGCCGTCATATTTCTGGCTCTGATCAATGCCGTTACGGGCCTGCGTCGCACACCTTCCGTTGCGCTTTTCCATGCCACGGTAAACTGCCGCGATTCCCGTATCAGCAATGGAGGAACACGAGATGAGGTGTTTGTCGGACTTGACGTATCATTGGCCAAGATTGCGGTCTGCGTAATCAACGAGCATGGAAAGATTGTGAAGGAAGCGGAGGTTCCGAGCGCCCCTGAAATTATCGCCAGCTATTCCAGGGCCTGGATGGGAGCATTGCTTGAGGCTGGCCCTTTGTCGCAGTAGCTGCATCGCGGGTTGAGCGCAGCAGGGCTTGATGTCGTGCTGATGGAAACCCGGCAAGTGAAGGGTGCGCTGAAAGCGATGCCGATCTGACCGCAGGGATGCGGAAGGGATCGCCGTCTCCTGTATCTGGGTTGGTTCCGGCCGGTGCACTGCAAATCCGTCCGTGCGCTTCTCGGCGCGCGCAAGGCTATCCAGCAGAGCATGATTGCGCTGGAGATGTCGCTGCGCGGCGTGTTGCGGAACTTCGGCCTGAAGGTCGGTGCGAAATCGCGCGGGCGCTATGATATGAGGGTGCGCGAACTTGTGGAATGCAATGCTATGCTGGAGCCAGATGCCAGGCATTGGAGCGGTTGTCGCTCTGAGCTTCAAATCCGCAGTCGATCCCCTACCCGCTTCAGGTCTTCGAAACCTGTCGGACCGTGGGTAGGCCTGACACCTTCGCGACACCAATCTGGTGAGCGCGATGTCATTGGTGGTATCACCAAGGCAGGCGACGTAAATTTGCGCCGGGCGCTGTGTCAGGCGGCAACAGGCATGATGCATCGCGGGCGTGCCTTATGGCTCAGAACCTGGGCTGTACAGGTCGCGAAGCGCCGGGGAGCCAAGGGAGCAATGGTGCCCTCACGCGGCGCATTGGCGTTGTTCTTCACCGGATGTGGCAGGATGGCAGTTCCTTCCACCTCAGTAATTTGCCTTTCGTCGGCGACCTCGCCTCGTAGTCGAAAACTCAAGTGCCGCGCATTGAAGGCTGCATGATTGCAGCCCTTCGAGGTCCCCACCGGGACGCAGTCCCGAAGATGCCGTGGTCAGGACTGTTGGGAGCCTCGCGCTGACCACGGACGGAAGCATGAACCCGGGGAGGATCTCAATAGGAAGCGATGCGAAACCTCGGCCGCTCCATGACAGGCGCGAAGGCCATCGGAAGAAAGACCTGCGCAGGCCCACTGACGTCGGCCGACGCTGCTTGCCATAAAATCGTTGATATGAACGGCCCCGTTAACGAAGTCCTGACCCCAGAGCACGTCCTGTTTAATCCGGGTCATATCCTGCGGCTTCGAAGTAGTTGGCACATTCGGCTGGCGTGAAGAGGTCGACGACCGCGCTGGCCGCGTCCCACAAAGCCTTGATGGTTCTCTCGGCCTTTGCTCGCTGCAGCGCCTTGAGTTTAGCGAAGGCGTTCTCAATCGGATTGAAGTCGGGACTGTAGGGCGGCGGGTAGACAACAACAAAATACTCGGTGCTCTCGAGTGCCGTCGGCCGGCAGGTCGAGATCCATGCCTATGCCGATCGGATCGTCATCCGCCAGGGAAGCTGGCCCACCTACCCAACGGCCAGGTGCCGTCTCGGCCCTAACGATGACGAGTCTTGGCATCTCAATGTCGAGATTCATAGCAAACAAAAAGGTGTCGCCATTGAACGAAACTGTCGCGAGGCGGACAACCGAACTGTAGCGGAAACGTTCGCTTTTCGTCCTCAGCTTGACCCAGACAAAAATAGTGAAGGAAGCACCGAACAAAAGGTCCGCCGGCACACTTGGGCGTCAAGCCGCAGCTGGGGTTGTCAGCATGGCACGCCGTTTGCGCAGCCAACTCTAGAAACCTCTATGAGGCACGCCACAACTAGCGGAGGTGACCGTGATGATTGTTACAGAATTGAATGAGGCCATTTCGGCGATAAGCCGTAACGCTTGAATCCGGTTCTAGAAAACGCGCTTCGACGAAAAGATGATGATCATGCATAAACTCGAGCGACTTCTGCGTCCGAAATCGATCGCTGTATTCGGCGGCAAACAGGCGGCTCGTGTCGTCACTCAGTCGAGGAGGATTGGCTTCTCTGGCGAGATTTGGCCTGTGCATCCAAACAAGGCTGATGTTGATGGCTACAGGGCATACCGTTCAGTCGCCGAATTGCCCGGCGCGCCGGATGCCGCCTTCGTCGGCGTCAACCGCCACCTCACCATCGAGGTCGTCAAGTCGCTGGCCGAGCGCGGCGCCGGCGGCGCCGTGTGCTTTGCCGCCGGATTCCTCGAGACCGAAGCCTATGACGAGGACGGCGAGCGGCTGCAGGCCGAGCTCGTCGCCGCGGCGGGCGAGATGCCGATCATCGGCCCGAACTGCTATGGCCTCATCAACTATGCTGACGGTGCGCTTCTGTGGCCTGACAACCATGGCGGTGTCAAACTAGCAAAAGATCGAATGGGTATCGCCATCGTCACGCAGTCTTCTAGTTTAGCTATCGACATAACCATGCAAAGGCGCGGCCTGCCGATCGCCTTCCTGATGACGGCCGGCAATCAGGCGCAGACCGGTCTTTCCGAAATGGCGCTCGGCCTGATCGAGGACGAGCGCGTCACCGCGCTTGGCCTACATATCGAGGCTTTCGACTCGGTAGCCGGCTTTGAGAAGCTGGCAGCGAGAGCCCGCGAGCTGAAGAAGCCGGTCATCGCCATGAAGGTCGGCCGTTCGGAACAGGCACGGCAAGCGACGGTGTCGCACACCGCCTCGCTCGCCGGTTCGGACGCCGCTTCCGGCGCCTTCCTGAAGCGGCTCGGCATCGCGCGCGTCGACTCCATTCCGGCCTTCATCGAGGCGCTGAAGCTCTCGCACATCACCGGACCATTGCCAGGTTGCAGGCTGTCGTCGATGAGCTGTTCGGGCGGCGAGGCCTCCATAATGGCCGACTGTGCTGAAGGACGCTCGGTGCATTTCCCCATCCTGGCGGCTGACCATCGTGCTCGGGTGAAATCGACTCTCGGGCCCCTAGTGGCGGTTGCCAATCCGCTCGACTACCATACCTTCATCTGGAACAACGAACCGGCAATGACGGCCACTTTCTCCGCCATGATGTCCGGCGGCTTCGATCTCAACATTTTGGTGATCGATTTTCCGCGTCGCGATCGCTGTTTGAATGTCGACGAGTGGGGCTTGGCAACATTGCGTGCCTTTGAAGCCGCGCTCAAGACCAACAAGGTGAACGGCGCCATTGTTTCTTCCATACCCGAGAACTTGCCGGAGGAACACGCAGACCGACTGATCAGTCGTGGCGTGGCGCCATTGTTCGGTATCCCGGAAGCTATGGATGCCGCACAGGCCGCAGCCTTCATCGGCAACGCTTGGCGCGAACCGCTCGCCCAGCCAGTCGACACCACGGGTGTCGGAAGATCCGGTACCAAGCGCTTCACACCCGATGAAGCAGAAGGCAAAGAGAGGCTGATCAACGCCGGCCTGCCGGTGCCGAGAGGCAAGCGCGCGAGCAACGCGGTCGAGGCAGTGATCGCGTCGATGGCGCTCGGCTTCCCGGTAGCACTGAAGGCGTTGGGCGTGACCCACAAATCGGAAGTCGGCGCGGTGCGGCTGAACCTCAAGGACGCCGAATCCGTCAGCAACGCGGCGCATGACCTCTTGCAGCTCGGCACCGGACTCTATGCGGAGCGCATGGTCCGCGACGGGGTCGCCGAATTGATCGTCGGCTTCACCCGCGACCCGATGTTCGGCGCGGTCATGACGCTCGGCACCGGCGGCGTGCTGGTCGAACTGTTGCGCGACAGCGTGACCCTGATGCTGCCGGCCACGCGCGACGACATCGAGGCGGCGCTGCGTGGATTGAAGCTCTATCCGCTGCTCGAAGGTTATCGCGGCCGGCCCAAGGCCGATGTCCAGGCAGGCATCGATACGATTTCGAGCATTGCCGATTTCGTACAGAAGAATGAAGGCGAGATCGAGGAGTTGGACATCAACCCGCTGATCGTCTGCGCCGAGGGCAAAGGCGCCTGGATCGCCGACGCGCTGCTGGTGCTTGGAGAAAAGAAGAATGGCTGACGTCATCACCACCCGCCGCGAAGGCACGATCCTCGAGGTCACGCTCGATCGGCCGAAGGCTAACGCCATCGATCCGCGAACGTCCCGCCTGATGGGTGAAGCGTTCATGGCATTCCGTGATGATCCGGAACTTCGCGTCGCCATTTTGAAGACCGCCAGCGACAAGTTCTTCTGTGCCGGCTGGGACCTCAAGTTTGCGGCGACCGGCGATACCGATTGCGACTATGGCGTCGGCGGCTTCGGCGGGCTGCAGGAACTGCGCGACTTGAACAAGCCGGTGATCGCCTGCGTCAACGGCATGGCGGTGGGCGGCGGCTTCGAGCTGGCGCTGTCCTGCGACCTTATCTACGCGTCGGACCATTCCTCCTTCGCGCTGCCCGAGATCCGCGCCGGCACGCTCGCCGACGCTGCGACCATCAAGCTGCCGAAGCGCATCCCCTATCATGTCGCCATGGACCTTCTGCTCACCGGCCGCTGGATGGACATGGCGGAAGCGCATAGCTGGGGCCTGGTCAACGAGGTGCTGCCCAAGGAGAAGCTCGAGGACCGGGTCTGGGAGATCGCGCGGCTGTTGGCCAGCGGCCCCCCGCTGGTCTTCGCCGCGATCAAGGAGACGGCGCGCATCGCGGAAACCCTCAGCTTCCAGGACGCGATAAACCGCGTGAAAAACAATCAGCTCGTGACTGTCGACAATCTTCATCGGTCAGAGGACAAACTTGAAGGCCCTCGTGCCTTTGCCGAAAAGCGTAATCCCATCTGGAAGGGAAAATAATGGCCATTGTCGCAATACTTACCTCCCCACGGGAAGGGAAGCGACAGCTTACGCCTTGGTAAATCTTGTTTAGTAATGAAGTATAGTCCATGGATATTATGATAACAGTAGATGATCTAGCGTTTCGAGAGGAGCTGCGAAGGTTCTTGCATAGCAATATGACCAAGGAAATAAGCAGAAAACTGGCTGAAGGCATAGTCTTATCGAAAGAAGAGGTCGCGGCTGGAACGCGAGACCTTTATAAACAAGGCGTTCCAACTTGGCCTAAAGAATATGGAGGCACGGGATGGACCCTCGTTCAGCAGTACATCTTCGAGCAAGAGGTGCGTGCCTTTCCAGCACTAGTCAAGTTCGGTATGGGTGAGGACTTGGTAGGTCCAGTCATCTACACCTTTGGCAATCTGGCGCAGAAAAAGTACTATTTACCCCGCATCGCTAACGCAACTGATTGGTGGTGCCAAGGCTTTTCGGAACCGGGAGCTGGCTCCGACCTAGCCTCACTTAAGACGCGGGCAGTCCGCTATGGCGAGCATTACGTCGTCAATGGCCAGAAGACCTGGACATCATCGGCGGACTACGCCGACCGGATCTTTTGTCTGGTAAGAACCGATCCAGATGTGAAGAGGCAGGAAGGCATCTCCTGCCTTCTCATCGACATCAAGTCGCCGGGCGTCACTGTGCGCCCGATTCACCTGATCAATGGCGGCCACGAAGTCAGCGAGGTATTCTTTGATAACGTCCATGTCCCGGTCGAGAATCTAGTTGGGGAAGAGAACAAAGGATGGGGATACGCGAAGTATATGCTCAGCAACGAGCGGTTCGGCGATTCTGGCGTAGGCCCTTCTAAGGAGCGTATACGGCGCGCGCTGGCACTCGCGGCTCAGACCTATGTCGGCGGCGAGCGGCTTATTGACCAACCCTCTTTTCGTGAAAAGGTCGCCGACCTCGAAGTTCAGTTGAAAGCCCTTGAGATCACTCAACTCCGCGCAATCGCAAATGCGTCTAAGCAGCAACAAGAGAATCCCGCAAGTTCCATCCTAAAACTGAGGGGCTCTGAAGTTGAGCAGTCTGCCGCGGAGCTCCTAATGGCTGTGATGGGACCTAATGCATTGCCTTACACCCCAAACGAGGTGCTTGGGAGTCGCAACGAGCCGCCAATCCTCCCACGATGGGCCGCGCAGATCGCCCCCACCTATTTCTATAGCCGTTCGGCTTCGATCTATTCGGGATCCAGTGAGATTCAGAAGAACATCATCGCTAAAGCGATCCTCGGCCTTTGATGCATCGGGGTCACCGGCAGCGCGTAAATTTCGGGAGATATTTGCAGTGAAGTTTGATCTATCTGAAGAGCAACGGCTCCTAACGGAAAGCGTCGAGCGACTTATGCTCGACAGTTATGGCTTCGGCGATCGCCGCAAGTACGGAGGTGAGGACCCCGGCTTCAGCGAGGCGATGTGGGAACGCTATGCTGAGCTCGGTCTCCTGGCGTTGCCGTTTTCGGAGGAATATGGCGGCTTTAGCGGTGGTCCGATCGAAACAATGATCGTGATGGAGGCTTTCGGCAAGAGCTTGATCTTAGAGCCTTATCTCGCAACGGTGGTCGTTGCCGGTGGTTTGCTTCGTCGTGGTGGGAACGAAGCACAAAAGACAGAGCTAATCCCCTTGATTGTGAGCGGTAGAACCAAACTAGCGTTTGCATATGCCGAGCCACAGTCGCGCTATGATCTTTTCCACGTTGAGACACAAGCAAAAAAGCAAGGTACCGTTTGGGCTCTAAGCGGGGTCAAGACCCTCGTCCTTCACGGCGACGTGGCCGATAAGATAATAGTGTCGGCCCGGACAGCCGGAGGCACTCGCGAGGAGGATGGGATCGGGCTCTACCTTGTTGATGTTCATGCGCCGGGCCTCACTCGCCGCCCCTTCTTGACACAGGATGGTCGGCGCGGGGTTGAAATTGCACTGAAGAATGTACGCGTTGACGAGAGTCATTTGATTGGTGACCCAGAAGGGGCGTTCCCAGTTATCTCGAGGGTGGCTGATGAGGCTATCACAGCACTCTGTGCAGAAGCCGTTGGCTGCTTCACAAAAATGCAGGCAATCACGCTCGGTTACCTCAAGACGCGTGAACAGTTTGGAACGAAGATCGGCAGCTTTCAGGTGCTGCAGCATCGTGCTGTCGACATGCTTGTGGAGTTGGAGCAATCTCGATCGATGACCCTTTACGCCGCAATGATGGTAGGCGAAGACAACACGATTGAGCGCGAGCGCGCAGTTTCGTCGGCAAAGGTTCAGATCGGTCGGTCATGCAAAGCCATAGGCCATCAGTCCATTCAACTTCATGGCGGCATTGGAATGACGATGGAATATAGCATAGGACACTACTTCAAGCGCGTCGTGATGATCGACACGCTTTTCGGTGATGCAGATCATCACCTGAGGCGACTGGCGGCACTTGGCGGGCTAAGGAACGGGGCCATGAACTGAGCCCAAGCGGCATGGCGCGAGTGAAGCGGTTAAATCGGAGAGGAAACATGACAACGTTAGAGGCAAACTCCCGCCATGATGACGTGGACTTTTCCGGTGTTCGCAGCGGCCGCAATTGGGTCGTGCCCCGCTGAGTGGTGTAGCTCGACAGTGGAGAAGCCGCTCGCGAGCGCGCCCTCAACAGCGCGGTAGCGAGCGGCGTAGCAGTAGTCATCGATGTTCTTCGGGTAGGGTTGGCTTGCTGACACCAACCCGATTCGAAGGAATCACCGATAACCAACGACATGATGGACCTGCGCAGGCTCGTGGAGAAGACCCCCAACGCCGACATCCTGCGCGAGATGATCGGCTTTGCCGCCGAGCGGCTGATGGAGATGGAAGTGGGCGCGGCGACCGGCGCCGGCTACTGCGAAAAGAGCGCGCTGCGGACCGCCCAGCGCAATGGCTACCGCGGCAGGAACTGGGAGACTCGGGCCGGAACGGTCGAGCTGCGCATCCCCAAGCTGAGGAAGGGCACCTAGTTCCCCAGCTCTCTTGGAGCCGCGCCGCATGGCTGAGAAGGCGCTGACGGCCGTCATCCAGGAGGCATCACATGAGGAGCTTTGCGTCAAGTAGGTAGGTCACGGTCCCATTTGGCAACTTCCGTTTGTTATCGGATCCACGATCTGAGCGCAGGTTCATGATGCGGCTCGGTTATCCGAGCCTGATCAACCTGACATCCGGTCGCCGCTCGGTACGCCTCCGGCGAAGACTGCCTTGCGCGAGCATGGCACGGTAGCGAGGCTGCGCTCATAAGGTCGTCCTTACGAGCCTAGTTAGCAGCACAGCATGAGCCATGTGACGTTATTGACCGGGCCGGAGCGTCGGCGTCGTTGGAGTGAAGAGGATCAATGCCGGATACTGGCCGCGGCATTCGCGCCCGGGTCCACGGTGGCGGCGGTGGCGCGTCAGTCTGATCTATTGAAGCCGTGAAGCGCATCGATGCCCTGTTCGATATCGAGCGCGCGATCTACGGCCTGTCGCCAGGCCAACGCCACGCCGTGCGCCAAGAGCGGAGCCTGCCGCTGGTCACCGAGCTTGAGCGCTGGATGATCGAGACGCGCGATAAGCTCTCGCGCGGACACGATCTGACCAAGGCCTTCAACTACATGCAGCGCAATAAGGTGCATCACGTCTACACATCGAACGTACTCGATAATTGTGTGCGTCAAGTTCTGCAAAATGGCGTGGCATTGCGGTGACGTCGGCGTGTCCGCCGCGCAGCCCCCGTGTTTAGCGGAGCG
>NZ_JAMYQN010000042.1:0-14337 GCF_040320905.1 Mesorhizobium sp. M0590 | reverse complement strand
AGTTGTGGATGACCTGGTCCGGGCTGCGTGGATCATCGATGCAGCGCGCCAGACGGTCGGCCACCCGCAGTCGTTTCTCCACCTCGGCCAGAGCCAGAACGCCACTGTCCGACGAGAGCATGCCGCCTTCGAAACGCACGACGACGGACTTGCCGCCGACAGATGACAAGCCGCTCAGCGGCAGCGTAAGATCATTCATGGCGGGTGTGGTCTCCGGAAATGATTCGGATCGGCCTTAGCAACCAAATCCTACGTCATTTCAACGGCTTGAACCACATCCGCCAACCCACCGTGAATTTTTGAGGTTAGGGGAAGACGAGTTCACGTGAACTTTTTATGTTTGCCAAGAGACCTACCTCACCGAAGCTTTTCGGATACTGGGAAGGGCAGGGGGACGGCGCCTTAGCAATCGCCCAATCCGGGGAATGTTGTCGTGCAATGACGATTGCAGCATGTCCGTTTGCTTTCGTTCGAAAACAAGCCCGCGCCTCGGGCGGAGAGCGCGGGCCCGATCGGGTTGGGCCCTATCCGTGACGGGCAAGCGGGGGCGGGCGCTGCTCGAGAATATTACTATTCGCTAATATAATTCTGTCAAGATCGACAACTTCCCCGGAAACGGCAACGAATTGCGCGGGATGTAGCCCCAGTTCGCCGACCCCATCAGGGCCAGCAGTCTCGAATGGCTGCATCAACAGGCCGGACAGAAGACTGCACCCGACCAACGCGCCATAACGTCGAATTACCTCTTCCATCGCGGGAGCCATCCACAGAGGACATAATTGGGACGGCCAGTCGCTATACTAAACTGCCCTCTCCTCCAGCGCCCAATCCATGATGCTGCTGTTCAGTGGTATTCGTCACGCTACGACCGCGGTGGACGCGGACGGAGACGGAGCGCTCAAGAGATCGACTCCGTAGGGGTCCATGGGCCACCCGGGTACTCACCGGTCGGCTGGTCCATCGTGGCGGCGTCAGATCGGCTCTGGCGTGATGGGTTCTCCGAAGCCGACGTCGACTTGAACCGGCACGCGCGCGCCGGCGATCGTTGCGCTGGACCGAATGCGCTGCATAATTCGGCCTCGTCGCGGATCGGCATCACCCTGAGGCGTGCAATGTCGAACTTCACGCTGTCGTGGGGCACATTTGACGTACAGATTGCGCGGGAGCGCTCGGCCAGGGCCGCCACATCCGGGTCACCTTGCCCGAGGAGGTCGAGATGGTGCGGGGTTCACGCGCCATCGGTAACGATCGCTTCCACATAAAGCCACGTCACCGACCAGACCTGCACCATCTGACCAAACCTCCACAGGTCCAACTTCGATTTCGCCGCCGACGCCACCTGGTGTCTCGACCCATGCAAACGATACTGTCGCTTTTGGCCCAAACTGTTCACTATCGAACGGACGTACCATATGCGAAACGTTTTGCATTTCGTCCGCATTCTGCAAGCAAAAAGAAGACGAGCGAAGGTGCGCCAGCCCAACTTGAATGTCAGCGCTCAGCTACATCCTCCGGATGGCACGTCACTTGCGCATCACCTTTGCGAAGCCGTCATGACGGTCTTGCCCCCAACCAACGGAGATGATGATGGTAATTGGCCCAGAAGTACCGAATTGCCCGGAGCAACTGAAGATTTTGGCTGAAGAGCTGCAGATGTAGGATATCGGCCATGAGAGCTCGGGGCAGAGCTTCCCATTCCGCACTAGCGTTGAGGCGACGGAGATCGATCAGGATATGCGGAGCGTTTTGAGCGGGGCCGGGGCGAAGAGATTACAGAAGATTGAGAAGATCGAGACGAAGCGTTGCAGGCTCCTGCCGAATGAAAGCCCTGCATCGTCCGCTCACGCTTTCGCAGCGCTAGGTGAGAATTATCGGTCTGCTGGTGCTGTTGACGCTATTCCTAAAACGCGACGAAACAGCTCGAACCTAACCAGGACGCACGTCAGGGCCCAGCGCGGCACTTCTCCAAAACCTCGAAATGAAGGAGACTGGTAACTTCTCCGGGGTCGGCCACCAATTGTTAGCACCCGCGGGTCCATCATCATCGCTTTTGCTGCGGAGAAATTAACGCGATGGAGTGGACGATCTCGATCGAGGGGAAGAGCGCGCTCGGCGATGTCTGTCGCCAAGAAGTTCGGATTGAGAAGAGCGACGAACGTTGCTCGACGGTGATATCGGCCTGTCGATCGACGACGGCAAGAAAATCCTGACGGCCCTGCAAAGCGCGGTCGTGAACCACGAGGCGGAGACCTATGCCCTTTCTCGCCGGGTCTGCCCCGATTGCCACACGTTTCGGCTGGTCAAGGACTACACGATGCGCCGAATTCGAACGGTCTTTGGTACTGTAGAGGTTCGCAATCCACGTTGGATGCTGTGCCAGGACTGTTACCCAGGAATGGTAGCCGCGTTCGCGCCGCTCAAGGAACTCTGTCCGGATCGGGCAACGCCCGAGCTGATGGAACTGACGGCGCGACTGGGAAGCATGATGCCGTACCGGCAAGCCGCCAGCGTGCTCGCCGAATTCCTGCACATCGAGCCGACCGAGACGCATGCGACCGTGCGAAAGCGGACCATCAAAGTCGGCGAGCGGCTCGACGACCAGATCACTGAGGAAACTTGGCGCGCGAGAATGAAGATGGAGGAACGACATCAGCTCGAGATGCAGCTTCCTGGCGATCGACGCAAAGAGTTCGTCATCAGCATCGATACGGCGCACGTTCGCAGCGCCGATCCCAATTCAGCGCGAAGCTTCGAACTCGTCGTGGCCAGATGCGGTCGCGGAGGTCGGGGGGAAGTCGGCGGTCGCTACTTTGTCACCGCCAACACCGACCAACCTGCGATACGCGATCGAGCGCTCCACGCTCTTCGGGAAGAGGGGTATTGCGGCTTTGGGGACGTCACCGTGATCTCGGACGGCGCCGAAATCCTGAAGCGGCTTCCGCGCGCCATGCCGAAACCGACGACCCATATCATCGACTGGTTCCACATCGCCATGAAGATCCAGCCCATGCAGCAGATCGCTGATCACGTGATCCGATCCCAGTCTGGTCTCGCTGAAACACTTCCGACCATCGGCAGGGACATCAGAGCTGTGAAGTGGCGTTTGTGGCACGGTCGCGTGCATCGCGCTATCCACGACCTGGAGCAGCTCTTGGCAAGCTTGCATGTCTCGCAAGGAGAAGGTGAGCTCTCAATGCTGCGCCTCCACAGCCTCGGGTCTCAGCTCCTCACCTACGTCCGTTCGAACCGCAGCGCGATCGTGAATTACGGAAAGCGCTACCAAGCCGCACTTCGCGTGGCCACGACCCTTGCCGAGTCGGCAGTCAATTCCGTGATCGCCAAACGCATGGTCAGGAAGCAGCAGATGCGCTGGTCTCTCCACGGTGCTCACATGCTGATGGACCGACTGCGGGCACGATTTCGAGAGCCAGAGCCAAACGTGCCCTCACTATTCAAACCCAAACCGCCCCTACTGTGCGCTGCGTAACCCCGGAGAAGTTACCGGTCTCCCGGATGCGCCGCTCCAGCGTCCGGCGAATGCCCGCGCTCAGTTCCGGGTGCCGCCGCAGCATCTCCTCATAGATGGCGACGACACGGATGCCTGGCGCCGCCTTCAAAAGGGGAACGATCTCGGGATCGAAGATATGCTCGAGAGGATCAGGCCGTCGCCGGCCGCGAGCCTTCTGGTTTTGCGATGGCAGGCCGCAATTTGCCGAGCAAGCCGATCGGGAGGGATGGCCCGCCGCCCGCTTCCTGTCGGCCATCGCCGAACATGAACTGGCCGAGCGTGCGCATCGCAGGATCGAACGACACCTCGCCGAAGCGCATCTGCCGCCTGGAAAGACACTCGACAGCTTCACCTTCGACGCGGTGCCGATGGTCTCCAAGGCCCAGGTGATGGCGATCGCCGCCGGCGACAGCTGGCTCGCAAAAGGCGCCAACATCCTGTTGTTTGGCCCGCCCGATCCCACGACATAATGCACACCTCGCTATGTTATTGAAAAAGCTGGATCTGCTGATCCTGTGATTGTGATAATGGACTGTGTCCGCTCCTGCCGGAATGGTGCTGGATATCGAGTTGCTCGATATCTTCATGACGGATGATCCAGGGCGTACCCTTGCAATACTGCTCGGCCTTCAGATCGCCGGCGCGGATCATGCGCAGCACGGTCATTGGCCGCAGGCCGAGCTTCGCAGCCGTTTCCTGCAATGTATACTCGCCGCGCTCCGACCGTTCGTCCTTTTTGTAGACGGCGATGTCGTGCTGGTTGCGGAAAGTGCAGACACGGGACTGCGTCCATCCGTTCAGACGACCCGTGGTTTTGCCGAGCCGGTTGAGAAGCGATGCGATCGCTCTATCCGGCAATTGGCGTGCCAGGGCACGGATCAGGTCCTCGATGTCCGGCGGGGCGCCCCAACGGTGATGGCCTGCCTTGTTCTTCCTGACCGAAAGCGCGGTATGGTCGCCGCCCTGCCAATGCACCAGCATTTTGATGTGGTCGTCTTCGATGGCGACGACAATCTCGCGGATCACGGCACGGATGATCCGCTTGCGCGTGGTGGCGGTGGCGTTGGCATGATGCCATGCCAGTTCGAGATCGGCGCCCATGCGCAGCAGGCTCCGCCGTTCCTCTTCTCCCAGAGCCTCAGGCTTGTGGCGGTCGAGCGCGTCAAGCTCGTCCTGACGCTCGCGGACGGCTACGAGCGCGGCATTCCAGCGTCGCTCCAGTTCGCCTGCTACAAGCCGGTTGTCCGGGTCGACGGCGTCATACTGGCGGCGTGCATGGGCGGCTTCATAACGTGCCTGCTCGAGTGCGAGCTCCACATGGCGCCGCTTCTCTCCAGCCTGCACGGTGGAGGTCTCGATGGCCTTGATCGCCGCTTCCATGCCGAGCGGTTGAAGGCGTTGAAGAACCTCCGCGCTGACCGCCTGATCGACCCGCAACGATCCGAAGCCGATGCACGGGTCGGTTCCGTGGTTGACCTGCGCTCCGCGGCAATGATAGCGCCCCGTATTGCCGTTGCTGCCGGAATAGGAGACATGCAGCTTGCGGCCGCAATGGCCGCAGCGCAAGAGACCGCCGAGCAGCAACTCGCCCCGGCGAAGAGCACCGCGCGGCACCAGGCCTTTGCTTGTGGCATTGTCCGTGATCAGGCGCTGATTCCTCTCAAAATCGTGCCAGCTCAGGTAACCTTCGTGATGGTCGATGAGCAAGACCTCCCAGTCGGCGCGATCGCGCCTGATCCCACGCAAAATCCGTTTGCGTCCGGCCTCTATGGTGACTTTGCTGCAGGTTCGCCCGAACGCATAGGCGCCGGCGTAGATCGGGTTGGTGAGAATGTGGTGCACCGTATTGTAGACGGGCAGCTTCCAGACGACCGCCCTGTCCGCCGCGCGCGTGTAATTTACGGCAGGGAGCATAATGCCCTCGCGGCGCAACCACAGATGCACCTGCCGGATGCTCTGCAGTTCGTCGAAACGCCGGAATACAAGATCGATCGCCTCGCGGATCCGCAGGTCCGGGTCTTTCTCGACCCGGTTCCGGCCCGACTTGACGTAACCGATCGCCACCGTCAGGAAAAGTTCGCCCCGTCGTGCCTTCTGCTTCAGGGCTTCGATCGAGCGGGCCCGCAGGATCGAAAGCTCCAGTTCGCTCATCGTGCCCTTCATGCCGAGCAGCAGCCTGTCGTTGGGATGACGCGGTTCGTAGATGCCGTCCTCATCGATGATGAGCGTTCCGACAAGGCCGCAAAACTCGATGAGCGTATGCCAGTCCCGGCCATTGCGGGCCAGCCGGGAGGCTTCAATGGCGAGGACCGCACCAACCCGACCTTCGCAGATCGCCGCCAGAAGCTTCTCAAAGCCCGGACGGCTGATGCCAGACCCTGAACGACCGAGATCTTCATCGATGACGATGGCGTCTTTCCAGCCAAGGGACCGCGCTCGCTCGGCAAGGCCATATTGGCGTCGCCGGCTCTCGGGATTGTTGACGAGTTGATCGGCCGTCGACTGCCGGACATAGACATAGGCACCGCGCGCGAGATGTTCAGCGGTGATCTTCATGATCTGCCTCCCGTCCCGTCTGGCTCACCACCGCTTCCCTCAGCAAGGTCTCGATCAGCCGGAGGGTGCGTTCCCGGACTTCGCCTGGAAGACTCGATGGCGGAGCCTTCTTGGAAAACAGGTCTGGCTGGTCGGTTCGGCATTGCCTGCGCTGCATGGTCGTCTCCTGGCTGGCGTGAGTCGCTCTGCAGAAAACGTAGACATGCATCGACCTCGCGGCGCAGGTCGCGCAGGCATGAAAGGGGAAAACGGGGCGCCTCGCGAACCGCCATCGTCAGGGCGATCTCTTCCGTCATCCAGATCGGAATCAGCGCCAGGCTGCCATCCGGTTGTCGCCCGACATAGGCCGGCTCACCGCAATAACGCTGACGGCCTGTGACGAAAATCTCCCCGCCCGAACGTGGATGAAAGGCGTAACGGACAATCTTCTTTGCCTCGCCATCCTGATAACGGGCATTATGAGCCCAGTCCGCCCGGCGGCGGAAAGAGCCATCTCGCCGCGGCCATCGGCCTCGCCCTGATCGAGAACGGCTGGCGCGTGCTGTTCACCCGCACCACCGATCTCGTCCAGAAGCTTCAGGTCGCGCGGCGGGAGCTCCAGCTCGAATCCGCCATCGCAAAGCCCGACAAGTTCGATCTGCTCGTCCTCGACGATCTGGCCTACGTCACCAAGGACCAGGCCGAAACGAGCGTGCTCTTCGAACTCATCTGCGCAAGGTATGAGCGGCGCTCCGTCATGATCACCGCCAATCAGCCCTTTGGAGAATGGAACAGGGTCTTTCCGGATCCCGCCATGACCCTCGCCGCGGTGGACCGACTTGTTCATCATGCAACGATCTTCGAGATGAATGTCGAAAGCTACAGGCGCAGGTCCGCCATGGAAGCAAAACGCCAGCGCGGCAGGCCCGCCTCCTACGCGAGAATCAAGAACAGAAACGAACCTGTCGCGGAGCGACAATCAGAAAACGACGATGGCCTTGCCAGCGACAATCAGCATGATAACTTGCCCGTGACCGCGCTCTGAGAGTCTCATCCAGATTGTCGCGCACGTCTCTTCCAGATCGCCGCGCTATACTGCTGGTGCGCCAACGCACGCAGTTGATCAATGCGCTACGCGGTCATCTGGCCGAATTCGGCATCGTGGTGGCGAAGGGTCCCGTCCATCTCGATAAGCTGAATGATGCGATCGATGAGTTGGAGACGGGACTGCCGCCGATGGTCCGCGAGATCGGGCGGACCTATCTCGATCAAATTGCCGTCTCCTTCGGTCGCAAACCTCGCCTGGTGGTCGCCATCGCGCTGGCTAACAAGATGGCACGAGCTGTATGGGCCATGCTCACGAAGAAGGAGAATTATTGGAATCCGGTGGCGGCAGCCTGATCGGGCCAATCGTCCATCGGTGTTGCGAGGAGGTCGCGAACGGTAAGGGCAAATGATCGATCAGATCGGGATTAGGAAAGCCAGTGTGATTCGCGGAGCCACGAGCTCGCCCACAGTGATTTGGAACCTGATCCGCGCATCTCCATACCGGCCCGCGGCCATGTCAACGAGCCGCAGTTGTGAGGCCTGACACATGACCGCACTCGATCGCATGCTCTGCGTTGTTCAAAACCAACTTGCAAAACCGGGGGCATCCACACATGATCACCGCTGCGCAGGCGGCATGAATTTTCATCCTTATTGCGAGGCGCCTGGCCTCCGCGGCGGATCAGATGCCCTCGAAACCAATGGGCGAAAGATCACATTATAGTAATGAGGCGTTTTGAACTGTCGCAAATCAACGGCACGTATTGTTGCGACACTAGCCTGTGACAGGCACCGGTAAATCTCTCCCTCCCGGTTGATTTCTTCCAGATCGAGAGAGCTCGACACATTCCTACACGCGCTTCTTGCATTAGTTACAAGTTGTATACCTTCGATTTGCAACCATTCGTAGTGCTCCCCCAGGAGCATTTTTACACTGGTGCCGTTTGCATATGGCAGCATAATGGAGAAATAACCGTCATGCAGATGGTGTGCTCTGAGCAAGAGGACCTTGGACTCGTGTATGCTCCCTATCGAGACTTTCAGAGGTGAAAACCGCACATTCATATCTTCTGGTCTTAGGTCAAATTGAAATCTTTTTTGCACCAGACTGCTGAATGCGAAGTCAAGCCCCAAGCTGCGCGTTTCATATGCACCCAGCCGATAAGGTGGGGGGAGGCACCTCACATCCTTCCAAGCACTGTCTAGATCATAGAGCGTCTTCGTTCGATCTGGTCCCATAAACTTGTCGTTCTGGAAGCCCTTGAAATATTCCAACTCCGCTTCAATAGGCATGTAGACATGACGAAATAGAGCTGCATGGGCCGCCCGCTGCAAAATAGAATAGTCGTGCGTGACACCAGAGTCCGCAAAAAACGACCTCGCATCATTGACGAACCGCAAGCACTCATCTTGAATTTCGGCAACCTTCTCGTACTGACTCTCCCTAAGTTTGATCTCCTCAAGAACTGGCTCGCCGTGCACATCATAGTCCACAACCATTCCTTCCTTGAGGATGCAGCATTGCTCAAATAGATCATAATTCCAACTGGATGTGGTAATAAGTGCTTTCCCGTTCGCCGGACGGTAAGGTTCGTCGGAAGCAAGCAAATAGCGGCCAAGTATGTCGACGTTAAATTCTTCTTTGAAGGTGCGACTCAAATATTCCTGCGTTCTGCCGTAATAACCTATGTCCGCCAAGATAATGGTATCGCCATCCTCTAACTCCAATTCCTTTGACATATAGCGCATCAAGCGGGTACGCAAAGCAAAGGAGTTCTTGAATATCAACTCCAGCACATCGTCGTCGTGGACCAACTGATGGAACGCTGTTTTTGGATCGTCAGATTGATGGGCGATCCGTATTAACAATTCCGTCACTTCAGGCGGAAGCAAAAGCTGCTTTGCAGTGGTATGCAGGTTGTCATATTCGGACTCGATCCCGCTAATGTAATAATCGACATCGGCGCGGGTTTTGAAAGAAGCCGCAATAGCAATAAATTTGCGGAGTCGTACCAGTTTGCCGACGGGCTTGCGCGCATAGGCTTCACAGGCAGATGAAAGAAGATAAGCATCACGCAACAAAAAGAAGACTTTTACTCGCTTGCCCTGCTGTTGTAGTGCCTCCACCTCGTCCATAAGAAAACGGGCATAGGCGTATAGCACCGGGCCAAACGACATGTAGCCGATCACCGTCTCAGGCGCGTACGGCTGCAGGTTTGCTGCAGCAAAAATTGGCCGAAACGGACTATAGCATGGTAGAACAACTGCTTCCGGCGATGCCTGCTCGAGTACAATCAATGAAGAAGCCGCGTGCTGTAGGCGCAAGAGGTCTGCGACCTCACGATCAAACGGCAGGAAATGCAGTGCACGTACGCCCAATTCCCGCGGCGCTTGCGCATCGGCTACGTAATTATCCCCGATGTGAAGTAGTTGCGATGCGGGCACGCCACACTCTTTGATTACAATCTGAAAAAGGGCATGGCTCTTCGACGTCCCATGATCGACAGAGCAGTAAATCTTACTGATTGCCTGCATAACGTCCGCAGGCAAGTGCCGAGCCAAGAGGCGTCTTAAATCGTGTTCGCGCAAATACGTATCGCTCACAATTATAATTTTGATACCACGGGTGTGCGCCAATCTGATCAGCTCTACGTACGGTGAGAATGCAAAGCAAACATTCATTTCGGTTCGGATTTCCGCCTCGGCCAATAGCTCCCGTTCCTCACTAGAAAGGGATGTAAAAAGACGATAAATATCACCGATATCGATCTCCCTGGATCCGTTCTCTAGAGGCTTCGCTCGATAGGCACGCGTAGCAGCGCTAATGCGTTGGTGAGGAGTTATCCCTAAGCTTCGCGCGACGGGATTATCGGCCAGCACGGTAAAAACGTCACTAGGTGTCGCTGTCTTTCGCCATAGCAACGTATCGAAACAGTCAAGTGAGAGTACCTTTACCGAATCCCCAAAGTCGTCCAGAATATTTGGTATATCGTGGACCTTTATTTGCGTCTTATGGTGCGTATCAAGCATGTCGCTCCGGAGCAGGCGATCCTCCGGTGTTTGCCGTTGGGTGGTCTTTTCTGTTAGACCGCCCCCGTCTGGACCAATTGAACCAGCGTGACCGACAAACTGATAGACATCGTCTCCGGGACGACGCAGCAAGAACTCGCCGTATAGGTCAGGATCGGAAGACTGCTGAGCAATATCGGCTTGCTTTATCTTTGCGGCCAAGCGCTTCAGTATAAGCTGCATATAGTTTCTCCCTTCCCGCAAGCGCAATCTTTCTGGCTGACAACTTCTCACTTGTCGTCCACTCTTGGGTCTAGGCCCTGCGCATCGCCAAAGTATCGAGGTCAGCGGCTACCGCTTTTCGTACGGAGCTTCGAAGGAGCCGGCATTTAAGATAGAGATGTCCTGAACTGGTTGAGGGGCTTGGGTTCGAACCAGATCTGCGGAACAAAATTCCGCTCTCCTATTGCCAGACGATCCCCATCTCATCGTTTAGCCATGCTCTTCCAGAAACGAAATGCGGCCAACGTCCAAATACATCCGACCATTGGTTGACCCTCCTGCGTCTCACCAAACCGTTGGTCGAAGACTATCATTTATAGAGTTCCCGTCAACGTAGCGACGGGAGCGCGACATTTCTTGCCAAGTGGTTGATTATATTGAGAACAACTGCGTGTGTACGAACAGCGGCTTTGTGATATTTTGATGAAGAAGTGTTAAAGTTAATGTAGATTGGGGTAAGCAGAAGATCCATCTGACGCGGCGTGAGGTAATTGGCGAGAGATACACCGCTGCCGCCATCGTGCGGCAGGGCAACCAGCACTCAAGGCGCTGTCACGTTGTCTGCATATGAACGCGCTGAAGCGGCGCGCGCTGCTGTAAGCAGAGCGCAGTCATGGCCTTCCACTCCATTGCGTTGAGACGGGTACCCAGAGGCACTGTTGCAGCATTTTGCCGATCTGGGTGCGGATTCCGACGATTTTCCAGACGGCATTGGTCCGGTTTCGTTTCGGAATCACTGTCCGGAATCATTGGAATGCGGAATCTGGGACTGCCGATCATCCGCGTCGGCCTTGAGGCGGGTCCACTATCGCAGTGGTTGAGCGAGGGTCTGGTCGACGCCGGCTTTGAGGTGGTGTTGCTGGAGACGGCATGTAAGGCGGCACTGTCGGCGATGCCGGTGAAGACGGATCGCAAAGATGCCCGCGGGATCGCGCCGTTGCTGCGCATGTGCTGGTGCCGTCCCGTGCACGCAAAGTCGGCAGATGCCAAGGAGGTGCGGGCACTGCTGGTCGGCCGCAAGCTGTTGCAGGCCAAGCTGCTCGACGTCGAGCTCAGCATCCGCGGAATCCTACGTGGGTACGAAGGCTGGCGAGGTGAGCCGCTGGCGTTTCGAGGCGCGCATTCGCGATTTCATCGAAGGCCATGACATGCTTGCGACGGTGATCGGCGCGATGCTGCAGGCACGGGCCGTTGTGGAACAAGTTTGCCCAGCTGCACCGTGCGACGCTGAAGATCGCCCGTGCCGATCCTGTTTGCCAGCGGCTGATGAGCGCGCGCCCGGCGTCGGTGCAACAACTTCATAATGCCTGCTATCGAGTGGGGTGAAGCGATTATCCGCTATCGATTTCATCCCCGTTACGGGGCAGCGGTTATTGTTGCCGGGCGCAATAGCCATGGTGACGAGGTCGCTCTGATCATCCGCCAGCCTGACGGCACCCTGGTGCAGTTGCCGATCTGGATGACGCGGGATGGTGCGGAGGCGATGATGGTGACGGGAGAGTCCCCGTCTGCCACTGACGAATCTGCGCGAACTTCGTCCGAAGCTCGATGCTGTCTATGCCTGCGGATCGTTCAACGCTCTCGCCTCCTTCAAGATCCGGCCAGTCTCGTCGACAATGCAAATAGAGGTCTCTTCAAAGACCGTCCAGTCCGGCAAAGTACTTCATGGCAGCTCCTTCCAAATGTTTGTGGCGACTCACATCGACCACGCTTTCACATTTCGACAGGAGCAGCCGCCATCATCTCTCGAGGAGATAAACCGGATGATCGGAGTCTTCGCCTTGCGCGGCAACGACCGGAACAATTGTAGATTCATTGGTGAGCGCACAGAACTCCACGTCGTTCTGCCGGCAGTTGCCGATGAAGCGGCGACCGGTCATCGAGCTCAGTAACACCTTCACCGCACTTTTTTGTGAGGTTATGAAGCCGTGAGCGAGCGACGCAGAATCGTCGAGTTCAACAGCGTCATCCTTCGCAAGTTCACAAAACTGTGACACGATCATTCCGGCGCAGTAGCTATCTTCAATCGCGATACGCGAGTTGCGCAGTTGGCCCGAGCAGATGATCGTGATGTCTGCGTTGCGCGATGACGCCTCCGCGAGCGCACGCCGGGCAACAGCACCCAGGTTTCGCAGCGAACCAATCAGCACCTTTGGGCGTTCGTATGGCTTCAGTGTCAAACGGCTTCCAAAACTGGGTCTGACGCACTCTCGATGAAGTTCGGGATCATACGGCACCGATCAGCCTGGCTTGCAGGAGGTCGAGCTTTCCGCGTCCATACATCTGCCGTTTCACAAGCTTGAGCTTGGTGATCTGTCCCTCTGTTTGACCGTTGGACCATGGTTCGGTGATCGCGGCGCGGACGGCGGCATGGTCGCGAATGATGCCCTTGGCGAAAGATGCGATGAGGCTTTTGCCGGCGTCGGCGATCCACGGCTCGAGATCATCGGCAAGCTTCTTGCGGATCATGGAATGGAAACCGGCGATCAGATTGCGTGCTTCCACCAGCAGGGGCACGCCCGCCTCGATGGCGGCGATCATCACCGTGTCGGCTTTGCTCAGATGATCACGGGCCGTCGTCATCAGCCGCGCGATCGTTCTGGCTGACGGCACCTTGTGGAGTTGCTGATCGGATGCCTGCTCGGCGCGACGCCGTCGCCTTGCCCATTCGCTGACGACGCCCAGGCGTCCCCGAAAGCCTTTTGTCTTCAGCCGCCGCCAGAGCTCGCTTGCATTGTGGCAGCCCGATATCCATTGCGCATCCAGGAACGGCAACCATGCCTCGAGCGAACTCTGCCGGACGCGGAAAATATCGGTTCGCTGGCCACGGATCACTTGGCGTACGAGTTTGCGACTGTGACCGGTGCGGCGCACGATCTCCTTGATGGGGATGCCTTCGCCGGCAAGTTTCATGATTGCCGCGTTTGTCTCCTCGCGCCGCAGATAGCCTTCGTATTGCAGCTTCTCCACGTAGGTGAGCAAGTCGGGATTGACCGTCGTAGCGCCGATCGCAGTTCGGATTATCCGCATCGACTTGCGAACGGCGTCGAGGAAAGCCGCGCTCGCATTCTCCATGAGATGCCAGCGGTCGGCGACCTGAACCGCATGCGGTAATGCCTTGGCGGTGGCTTCGCCGTAACCGCCGCCGCGGTCGCGCGAGACGGTTTCGATCTCAGGGTGATCGGCAAGCCAAGCCTCGACGGTGGCAACTTCACGGTCGGGCAACAACGTCACGATCCGCCGTCGCTCCAGATCGCAGACGATCGTGCCGTAGCGATGGTTACGGCGATAGGCCCAGTCATCGATGCCGACAATCTTGATAGGGTCTGTTCGTAAACAGGCCCGTCGCCGCACCACCCGCAGCAATGTGTCATTGCTGACCGGAACCATCAGCCGCTTTGCAAAACTAGCCGCCGGCCGGCCGCCGAGCGCCAGTCCAAGATGATGAACGATACACTCCAATCGCGAGGTCCGGCGCGATCGCTCGGTGACAACACTGTCGTCAAAGCGCTCGGCGAAGATTCGTCGACGGCACAATGTAGCATCGCAGACGAAGCGCCGCGCGACGAGGCGGAGCTCTACCTTCGTCCCACTACAGGGAAGATCGGACACGCGTCGAACATAGCGGCTGTGGACCCGGCTCGACACTCTGCGGCAAAGAGGGCAAGGCCGCGCCGGCGTCCCTGACCGCGCGGTAATGATAATCACTCCTTCGTTCTCAGCGATCGCCTCGACGACCAATCCCGCCGGGATCAAGGACGACAAACGCAAATTTCTCACCATGGTGCTGATTCCCCTCCGAAAACAGCACCACGCCGCCATGCAAAATCATCAAATGTGAGTCAGACCCAATTTTGCACGCCGATTCACATGTTGAGCGAGCGCGGGATCGCCCATCACGAGCCGCGACCGATATTCGTCGGCGCCCGCAACGAGCGCCTGACTCGTTTCGGAGC
>NZ_JAMYQN010000041.1:0-15034 GCF_040320905.1 Mesorhizobium sp. M0590 | reverse complement strand
TGTGGACACATGACCAGCGCGACAGACGACGCGATCAGATCACGCTGTCGGCACTCACCCTCCTTGCCGCTCCGCATTCGCGGAGCGAGTTAGTCCAAACCTGCTTATGCCGCGCGCGGCATAAGCAGGTGTTGATCAGCGTCGCCATGAAGGCGGCCCGATCGGCACCGCGCTCGGAGCCTGCGAACAGCCAAGCTTTCCTGCCGAGGGCAATCTCGGGGTCATTCTGCCCATGTTGGACAGGAGGTCGAAGTCCATTATCGCTGGCATCCGTATTTCGGACGCCGGCTTCGCTGCGAGAACAGCGAAGAACGCGCCAACGGTCGGATCATTCATCTCGTCATCGTGCCGGGGCATGTCATTACCGCTCCGGCCTGGATGATAGATCCCGTGGCGTGCGCAGCAATGGATCTGGGCTCCCCGCGCGTATCGCTTGCTGCACTGCTTGAACTGAACAAGCTCTTGATCCAGCGCCGTTTCCGGCGAGGCTCTCCGGATGGTTTCATCATCGGGGAGACGCAAAATGAGGACCTTGCCGCCACCGACACGATCTCTTGTGATCGTTCGCCAGCTCAGCATGCCGCTCGACTCGCACAAGCTGGTCGGGCTGAGCGCAGCGCAACGAACGATCGTGATCGCCCGGCTCGCCAATGTGCTGATGGCCGCCGCCGGCATCGTGACGGAGGAGAGCCGCGATGACGAGCAGTAATCTGATTCCGACTGCCGTCCTCAAGCGCAAGGCCGTCGTCTATGTACGTCAGTCCACGCAGGCGCAAGTACAGCTCAATCTCGAGAGCCAGCGTCGGCAATATGAGTTGGTCGACGTCGCGCGGCGCTGGGGATTCCGCAAGGTTGAGGTGATCGACGAGGACTTGGGACGCACCGCAAGTGGAGCTGTGGAACGTCCTGGTTTCGAGCGCCTGGTCGACGATCTGTGCACCGGTCATGTGGGCGCTGTGCTTTGCCTGGAGGCGTCCCGCCTGTCTCGCAACGGACCGGACTGGCATCGGCTGCTCGAGTTGTGCGGCGAAGTCGATGCACGGGTGATCGATCTGGACGGAGTGTACGATCCGGGATTGCCGAACGACCGCCTGCTGCTCGGTATGAAGGGCAGCATCAGCGAGTTCGAGCTCGGCGTGCTGCGTGCCCGCATGTACGAGGCCGCCCGCGCCAAGGCACAGCGCGGGGAACTGCGCATCTCCGTGCCCTTCGGCTATGTCTGGCACCGCGATTACGGTCTCGGGTTCGATCCCGACATGCGGCTGCAGGAGACGATTCGCCTGATATTCGCGCGCTTCCGCGAACTCGGCAGTGCGCGCCAGGTCCTGATCTCGATGATCGACGATGGCGTGCATTTCCCCAGACCCTCCGACGGCAAGAAGATGGTGTCCTTCGATTGGGTTCCGGTCCGCTACCGCAACGTGATCTCGATCCTGAAGAACCCATTCTACGCTGGCGCCTATGTCTATGGTAAGAGCGAGAAGCGCACTGAGATCGTCGATGGCCGCGTTCGCAAGAGCTATGGCCATTACAAGCCGGCCAGCGAGTGGGCGGTGGTGCTCAACGACCATCACGAAGGCTACATCGGATGGAGCGAGTACGAACGGAACCAGGAACTGCTCGCGGCCAACGCTTATGGCAAAGCCGGCGGCGTCAAGTCGGGCCGCGGCGGTCGCGCACTGCTCCCCGGTCTCATCTCCTGTGGTCGATGCGGGCGAAGACTGGTTGTCATGTATGCCGGACGCGGCCAAGGTTATCCGGTATATCGCTGCGAGCGCGGCAACCTCATGATGGCCCAGGCGCGATGCATGTCGTTCAACGGCTTTCGCACCGACGCGGCGGTGACCCGCGAAGCGCTGGAGGCGGTTGCGCCGATGGCGATCGAAGCGGCGTTGGAGGCTGAACGGATGCAGCTGGAGAGCGAAGCCAAGCGGCGGCAGATGATCGAGATGGACCTGCAGCAGGCGCGCTATGAGGCATCGCTCGCCGAGCGCCGCTATGCCGCTTGCGACCCGGAGAACCGGCTTATTGCGGCCCAGCTCGAGAGGAGTTGGGAAGCCACGCTCAGGCGCGTGGAGACCTGCGAGGCCCGGCTGAGCGAAGTCCAGCGTGTGGAGCCTGTCGACGCGGTTCCGGACTTCACGGGCCTCGCCCAGAATCTCGAGGCCACCTGGAACGCGCCGGGTGTCGACATGCGCTGTCGTCAGCAACTGCTGCGCTCGCTCATCAAGGACATCGTGGCGGATGTCGATGACGATGCGCGCGACGTGATCTTGACCATCCACTGGCATGGAGGCCAGCACTCGCAGGTACGGGTTCGCAAACCCAAATCCGGAGAGCATGGCCAGCGTACGCCTGAGGAGGCTCTGGCGATCATGCGATCCATGGCAACCCGGTGGTCGGATGCCGAGATCGCTGCCACACTCAATCGCATGGGCATGCAAACCGGTCAGGGAAAGACCTGGACCGCGCGTCGCGTCCAATCGCTGCGCACGGTGCACAAGATCAGCGACTATCGCTCTTCCGACAAGAACGGCGAATGGCTTACCATGTCGGACGCGGCCGCGAAGCTCGGCGTGTCGCACGTCAAAATCCGCCGTTTCGTCAGGGACGGCATATTGCCAGCCGAACAGGTCATGCGCGGTGCGCCCTACCAGATCCGCGCTAGCGACCTTGAAGATGAACGGATCAAGGCCGATTTGGCGCGCAAATCTCCGCGTATCATCAACGAGGATAATCAGAAATCGCTCTTTCCCGCCATTTGAAGAGGGGGTGCATAATGAATCAATCTTCGCAAAGCCACGCAGCGCACGTTCGGCGGCGTTGTTGGTCAGACAAATCCGGCCGTCGCTGAGGAAGGACGTGAAGCCGTCCCAGCGCTTCAGCACATAGTCGATTGGCTCAGCAACCGGAGAGCTTCGGGACAGTTTTGCCCGCTCGCTCCGCATCCATTCCTCAAGCGCCTCTGCGATTGGCCGGCTTTCCTGCTGGCGTCGTTGCAGTCGTTCGTCGGCGGCAAGACCGTTGATGTCGCGCTCGATATCAAACAGCAGGTCCATTCGTTTGACCGCCTCGAACGCGATCGGGGAGATTGGTGCGGTATCCTTGCCGCGCTTGGCATTGGTAGCGATGTCGGCGAGCACGAAGAACTTGCGACGCGCATGCGCCCAGCACAGCGCCTGGGTGAGCGGACCGGGATCGCGGCCCACTTTGAACAGCGGGTTATAGCCGCCATAGGCGTCTGCCTGCAGAATGCCGCTAAAGGTCTTCAGATGTCGCTCGGGATGTTCCTGCCGCCGATCGCGCGAGGCATAGTAAAGTGCCGCCGGCGGCGATTGCCCGCCGAACGGCCGGTCATCCCTGACATAGGTCCAAATGCGGCCCGTATCGGTCTTGCCGCGGGCCAGGATCGGCACTGTGGTGTCGTCTCCATGAAGCCGCTCGGCGGCAAGCACATGCGCCTCGATCAGCGCATGCACCGGCTTCAGCGCCGCGGCACAGGCTCCGACCTGATCGGCCAGTGTGGAGAGGCTGAGGTCGATGCCCTCGCGGGCATAGCGCTCGCTTTGTCGGTTCAGCGGCTGGTGCTGGGCGAACTTCTCGAACAGGATCATCGCCAAAAGGTTTGGTCCGGCAAAGCCGCGCGGGGTCACGTGGAAGGGCGCCGGCGGCTGGGTGATCTTCTCGCACTCGCGGCAGGTGAACTTCTCGCGTACCGTCTGGATCACCTTCCACTGGCGCGGGATCACCTCCAATGTCTCGGTGACATCCTCGCCAAGCTTCGCCAGCTTGGCTGAACCGCAGCACAGGCAGTTCCTGGGCGCGGCGATGACGACGCGCTCACGCGGCAGATGTTCGGGGAAAGGCTTGCGCGTTGGACGCTTGCGCTCAAAGGCCCGGACAGTCGACGACCGCGCCGCCATCTCCGCCGCCAGTTCGTCTTCGCTGGCGTCGGCTTCCAGCTCTTCGAGCTGCAACTCCATCTGGTCGAGGAGCCGCGCTTTGCGCTCCGAGCGACTGCCATGGATGTCGCGCTTCAGCTTCTCGATCTCCAGTCGCAGTCGCGCGATCAACGCATCCGAGTGCGAGTTCACGGCTTGCGCACGGGCAGCGAGAGCTTGCGCCTCGCGGCGGGCGGCACGCTCCGCGAGGATCATCGCGTGCGCACTGGCAAGATCATCAGGAAGCTGATCGGCCGCATCGGTCATGGCGCGATGGAATCATATTCGCTCCTCCATGCCAACGATTTTGCTCATCCCGCCGAGCTCGGACGCCAGGTTTTTTGCGGCATCCGCCAGTCGATGCCTTCGAGCAGATAGCCGAGCTGAGCGGGCGTGATCACCACCGTGCCGTCAGCCGCAGAGGGCCAAATAAAACGCCCGCGCTCCAGCTTCTTCGTAAACCAGGCAGGCACCCTGGCCGTCATGCCAGATCACCTTGATCAGCCCTCCTCGACGCCCGCGGAAGCAGAACAAGTGGCCGCTGTGCGGATCGCGCTTCAACGTCTCCTGCACCATCAATGCGAGGCCGGGGAAGCCCTTGCGCATGTCCGTATAACCAGTGGCGAGCCACACCTTCACGCCGCTCGGGACCGGGATCATCGCCGCTCCAGCACATCCAGGATCCGGCCGAGCGCTTCGGTATCGATATCACTCTCAATCCGCAGCCGACGGGCTCCGCCAAGCTCGATCGTCACCGTGCTGCTCTTCTTGCGCTGTCGCGATATCGGTGGTTGCTGCGCAGGCGGCTGCGGCGCCGGCCGCGCCTCGACGACCTCCACTGCAACGAGCTGTGGCACTGACGGCGCAGAGATCTGACAGAGCTTCTTGCGCCACCGGAAAAGCTGGCTCCCATGAATCCCGGCCGATCGAGCGATCTCGGAAACACTGACCCCAGCCTCAAACGTCGCCGCGACCAGCCGCTCCTTCTCCTCCCGAGACCAGCGCCGGCGCCGCTCGACCGACGTGATCACTTCAATCTGATGCTTCGTCACAGGGCTACTCCTAGTGCTTGCACCAGGACTTGCAGCCTTCACCCTACCTCAGCAAGGCGGCCGTCACCGTGGGGATACTGCTTTCGTGAGCCCACTCAGCATGCGATAGCCCCGGCGGGGGCGCGTGAGCGGTCCATCGGCACTAATAGGGGCGTCGTTTCGTTAGTTGCTCGCCAACAACAAGCTTCCTAACAATTAGGCAGCTTGTAGAGCGTCCCGGCCAGCACCTTATTCGTCCAGATGTTTTCGATGGCTTGGTCAGAGTGCCAAAGGCTGAGCCTAGCTGGGACTCTATCTAGGCAGCAACTCTCGGCCGCAGCTGCCCGAGCGGAGTCGCCGGGCAGAAGCAAGTTGGTTAATCAAGCAGTACCTTTAAAGTAATTTGCTGGAAAACTGGCCGCCATCATACCGCCGTCCACGATGAGATCGGAGCCGGTCACGCCGCTCGCGTCTGCGGACAGAAGGTATGCACAGGCGTGGGCAATCTCTTCGGGGCGCAGCGTGCCCCCAGCCTTGAGATTGGTGGGCAAGCATCGTATCGGATTTGACGCTATGCATATCGCGGCCAGATGCTCGCAATGGCGGAATGAGCACCTTAGTGGCATTCCAATCTGCCAGGGTCTGAGACGACATCCCGCAAGCCGAGCAGGAACTTACTCGCCTCGGCTCCATCAATTGCGCGATGATCAACAGAGAGCGTTAAGGTTATCATCTTTGCTATCCTTGTCCCGTTGACATTGACCGGCAGTAACCGTGGCTCAGCCTTCCCAACTGCAAGAATGGCGCATTGCGGTGCGTTGATGATGGCATCAAACTGCTCGACCCCATAAGCCCCAAGATTGGATAGACTAAACGAACCTCCAGATATCTCGCTCATCTTCAACGCGTTGCGACTGGCCCGCTCGGCGAAATCCCTTACTTCCTCGGATATTTCCCTCACCGTTTTGGCTTCGGCGTTACGGATCACCGGAGTCGATAGACCGCCTTCCAAGGCGACTACCACAGAAATGTCTGCGCTATGAAACCGGTGGATCGCATTGCCGGTGATCTGGCAATTGACCGCGGGATTGTCGATCAACGACAGAGCAACCGCCTTTATCAGACAATCATTGACCGATATTTTGCCTGTCGGCTTAATTTCATTGATCGCTGCCCGCCAACGCAGAAGGGCGTCAACCTCAATGTTGGCTACGAGGCGGAAGTGAGGGATCGTCTGCATTGCCTGCGTCATTCGGGCGGCAATGGCTTTCCGCAATGGCGTTAAGGGCATCTCGGTGAACGCGTCGGACATCAGCTTGCTATTGTCCCAATGACCGAGTTGACCTCGACAGTTGCGCCGTCCGGTGCGATGATTGCTGCTAATGTTCCATTCGCAGGTGCTTCGATCTCTATAGTGGCTTTGACCGTCTCTACCTCGACGATAACCTCGCCCTCGGTGACCTGATTTCCAACAGTTTTCAACCAGCGCGTTATTGTAGCTTCCTCAATACCCGCTCCGTTGTAGAGCAGAACGATGTCGATCACGTTCGTAACTTCCATTTTACTCATAAGCCTTTGTTTGAGTTAAAGGATTCGCCGCACAGCGGCGATGACGTCCTCCTTCGTTGGATAGATATGCTTCTCAAGGGCCGGGCTGAAGGGCACGTGGACGTCGCCGGCGCTTAGACGCTGGATCGGTCGCTTCAAAAGGTCAAAGGCCTCCTCTGCCATAACTGCAGCGATTTCACTGCCGACATTGCAGATACGATGCGCGTTTTCGACGATCACAAGTCTTCCGGTTTTCGCGACCGAGGTTTTAAAGGCCGCATGGTCGAGCGGCTTCAACGTACGTGGGTCAATCACTTCGACAGAAATCCCTTCCCCTGCGAGAGCGTCGACGGCTTGCATGGTCGGCCGCATAGCGCCGGCAATAGCAATAACAGTCACATCTCGTCCTTCACGCTTCACGTCAGCTTTGCCAATAGGGACTAGACGATCCGGATCTGTAGGCACATCGCCCTTATCGGACCATAGCCCGGTGTCTTCGAACACAAGTACAGGATCGTCGTCGCGAATCGCCGATTTCATAAGCCCCTTGATATCGGCAGCGCTCGTTGGGCTGATGATCTTGAGGCCAGGAACATTCATGAAGAGCGGATAAGGCCGGTCAGCATGCTGCGCTGCCCAGCCCCCCTTTGAGTACATGCAGGAACGAATCACGAGTGGGATGGTGACCTGACCTCCGGTCATATACCGCAATTTCGAGGCCTGGTTGATGATCTGATCCATAGCGAGATATATTAAGCTGGATATTGTTAGGTCGACGATCGGTCGCAATCCATTGATGGCAGCCCCTATCCCCATCCCAGTAAAACTGGCTTCTGAGATCGGCATGTTCCAGATCCGGTTTGCGCCGAATTGCTCAATGAGTTTGCCGCCTCCGTAGGCCGCTATGTCTTCCCCCATTAGGACTACGCGCTCATCACGAGCCATTTCCTCCAACTGCGCCTGCATCAGCGCATCGAGATAGTTCATCTGAACATGGGTGCCGGACGCGGCAGCAAGTTCTGCAGTTTTCAGCATGTTAATCAATCCCTCTCCACCCCGGCAACAAAGCTGGTTTGGCCCGCCAGGGGCGATTTGAACATGTAGTCGTACAAATTCTCGGGGCGAGGCATAGGGCTAGCCGAAGCAAAATCTACAGCCTGACTAACCGCTTCGGCGACCCCATCCTCTATCGTCTTCAAACGCTCTTCTTCGAGACCTTCTTCTAAGAGTACCTTGCGATAAAGCGAGATCGGATCACGGTCGCGTTTGTATCTCTCGACCTCCTCGACCGATCGATACCCCAGCTTGCCGCTCGCGGAGCGGAAACTGTGATCGTCGAACCTGTAAGTGTCCGCTACTATCAGAGTGGGGCCCTCGCCCGCGCGCGCTCGAATGACGGCGTGTGCCGCAGCTTCATAGACCGCGTTCAGGTTTTGCCCGTCTACTGTTACGCCTGGCATCCCGTAGCCCGACGCCCGTAGCGCGATGTCCAACTGGGCGTGGCTCTGCGCTATCGAAGTAGTAAATGCATAGAGGTTGTTCTCGCAGAAATAAACAACTGGAAGCTTCCACAGCGCCGCCATATTGAGACTTTCATGGAACGTGCCCTGATTCACCGCTCCATCGCCAAAGAAGCAAAGGGTGACTTGATCGAGGCCGCGCACTTTGGCGCTGAACGCGCAGCCTGTGGCAAGCGGGATTCCCCCTCCGACGATAGCCGATTCGCTGACGATACCGACCGAATAGTCCGCAAGGTGCATCGAACCGCCGCGCCCCTTACAGATTCCGCCCTCTTTTCCGAACAGCTCGGCCATGAGCGCGTCCAGATGGGCACCCTTCCCGATCGGATGGCCATGCGAACGATGCGTCCCGGTCATAGCGTCGTCGCGTCGTAAGGCGAGACACGCCCCTACGATAGCGGCTTCCTGACCCACACTCAGATGCAAGGCGGCAGGGACTCTGCCTAAGTTACGCTGCCGAGCCGCCTCTTCCTCGAATCGACGAATACGAAGCATCCGCCCGTAAGCTTCGTATCTTTGGTCAATCGTTAATTGCATTGTCCAACGTTGCTCCAATACTGATGCGATATACGCAGCTCACCAAGTTCATAGCTGCAGTACGATTGGCCTTGGAAGCTATATACGTCGGTAGATACCTAGAGGGCCAACCGGTCGGCTGTTTTGCCGCGCGGGTTTTGCCTAAGTGCCGCGCTGCGTGACTGCGAAGGATATGATGGACGTTAACACCGTTAGTTCGGCGGTTTCCATCAAATGGCTTACCACACTTGCAGAAAAACAGCGCAGGAAGCCTCGACAAAGCCGCTGTAAGGGTTGGGTGCGTAGCCGAAAGGGGGCATTGGTAACTTCACAGTTGTTCCGCCGCGGCGCGAGGCCCATCGGAAACCCGAGGGTGCGGTCTTTACGGCCGCAAGCGACTGCTCCACAGCGGACATCTCTGATAGGCGAGGCGGTGATCGTCTGGATGTGGGGTGGATGGTCTCGTCTCGCTGAGGTCGCGCACTCTGCAATGATACCGGCTGGTATGGCAGTCTTAGGTAAGCGCCAAGCTGACCCCATCTGGCGCGGCTTGAGGTGATGAGCGAGAGATAGTGGCACTGAAGCAAGGAGCCGAGGAGCTTGCAGTGTCAATTTCTATGTCTGCGCCTATGCCTGATGATAGGAGTTTCCATGTTCTTGAGGCGGTCCCGAACCGGCTGGAGGCAAGCCCGCAGCGTCCGCGGCGGCGCTGGTCGGCGGAAGCGAAGTCGCGGCTGATCGAGGCGACACTGAAGCCGGGCGCGAATGTATCGGCCATTGCCAGACAAGCGGGGATGGCGCCCGCCCAGCTGTTCGGCTGGCGGCGCAAGGCGATCAAGAACGGTGCGGTCACGCCGCAGCGAGATGCGGATCGGCTTGGCTTTGTCGAGGTCACCCAAGCGGCGTCTTCGACAGTGGAGATCTGTTTGGGCGATGTGGTCATTCGGGCCGGCGCCGACGTCGGCCAGGATCATTTGGCCAGGATTATCCGCGCGGTCCGCCAGGCATGATCCCGGCCGGCGTGAAGGTGTTGGTCGCCAGTCATCCCGTTGATTTTAGAAAAGGTCCCGACGGCCTTCTGGCCCTGGTGCGTGATGCCGGCTCGGATCCGTTCAACGGTGCGCTTTATGTCTTCCGCGCCAAAAGAGCGGACAGGATCAAGATCGTCTGGTGGGACGGCAGCGGCGTGTGTCTTTATGCCAAACGGTTGGACGACGCGAAGTTCTGCTGGCCGCGGATCGGCCACCACCGGGTCCAGCTCAATCATGCTCAGCTCATGGCTCTGGTCGACGGAATGGACTGGAAACGGGTTCGGACGGAGACCGTCAGGCGGCCGCAATCGGTTGGGTAAAACCCTGCGGCATGATGAATCAGGGGGCTGAAAAAGCGGGAAAATTGCCCGCGAATATGCTCTGATTTTGGCCATGTCGGCACCCGATCTCGCGCTCCCGGACGATGTTGACGCGCTCAAGGCGATGGTTGTTGCCATGGCCGAAAAGGCCGCCCTTCTGGAAGAGCGCAACCTCCATCTCGAGCTGGTCAACAAGAGCGCCGATGAGCGGATCGCACGACTGACGGCGATCGTGAAGATGCTGGAGCGGTCGCGCTTCGGCAGCCGCTCCGAAAGGTTGCGGACCGGTGCGCTGAGCGAAGAGCAGTACGCTCTCGTCTTCGACGAAATCGAAACTGGCGTGGCGGCCATCGAAGCGCAGATGGAAAAGTCTGCGGGCGGGTCGAAAGCGAAGCGCGCCCCGCGCCCTCGCAAAGGCTTTGCGGCCCATCTCGAACGGGTCGAGGTGGTTATTGAGCCCGAAACGCCTGCTGGCTGCGAAGCGCTGGAAAAGATCCTGATCGGCGAGGACGTCTCCGAACGGCTTGATGTCACTCCGGCGAAGTTCCGGGTGATCGTCACGCGTCGGCCCAAATATGCCTACAGGGGCTGGGACGGCGTCATCCAGGCAGCCGCTCCCGCCCGCATCATCGAAAGCGGCATTCCGACCGAAGCGCTGCTGGCGCAGATCGCGGTGTCGAAATACGCCGATGGCCTGCCGCTCTACCGCCAGGAAGCGATCTATGCCCGCGATCAGGTCGAGATCGACCGGTCACAGATGGCGCAATGGATGGGCAAGGTCGGCTTCGAGCTCGAGCCGCTCGCCGATTACGCACTGACCCGCATCAAGCAGGGTGAGCGGGTCTTTGCCGATGAGACCACGCTGCCAACGCTGGCGCCGGGATCGGGCAAGGCCAAGACGGCCTATTTGTGGACTTATGTCCGCGACGACCGGCCGTTCGGAGGCAGCGGACCGCCCATCGTCGCCTACCGCTTCGAGGACAGTCGCGCCGGCGAATGTGTCGCCCGCCATCTGGAAGGCTATTGCGGTATCCTGCAGGTTGATGGCTATGCAGCCTATAACCGGCTGGCCAAGCCCGATCGGGCCAACGACGTCATGACGCTGGCGGGATGTTGGAGCCACGTGCGGAGGAAGTTCTACGAACTGCATGTCGCAGGCTCGTCCGTCATCGCCACGCAGACGGTGGCGCAGATGGCTCCGCTGTGGGCGACTGAGGAAACCGTCCGCGGCAAGGATGCCGCAGCCCGGATGGAAGCCCGCCAGGACAAATCGGCATCGGTTGTCGCCGCGCTCTTTGCCCGGTGGGAAAAGGAACTGCCCAGGCTATCGGGCAAGTCGAAGCTTGCCGAGGCGATCCGCTACGCGCTCGGCCGGCGTGCCGTGCTCGAGCGCTTCCTTGCCGACGGCCGCATCGAGCTGGACTCCAACACGGTCGAACGTGCGATCAGGCCTCAAACAATTACGAGAAAGAACTCGTTGTTCGCCGGCAGTGACGGTGGTGGACGGACATGGGCAACAATAGCCACGCTTCTGGCCACCGCCAAAATGAACAATGTCGATCCGCATGCCTGGCTCACCCAAACCCTCGAGCGCATCGCCAATGGTTGGCCAAACAGCAACATCGAGGCGCTCATGCCTTGGAACTACCAGCGCTAAACGGCATCAGCTACGCGCTTACAGTCTTAGCGCTAGCGTAGGTCGAGGGGGGCGATGGGCAATACCTTGCAGATCGGCTCGACCCCATACGCTCGCGGCGAACGCCAGTGAAGGCGATCATGGCTTGAATCTATGATCGAGTTCGGCCTTGGTAAAATATGCTCTCGCCTTGAGCTGCCAATGCGGGCTGGTGCGCCAACGGACGCGGCGGCGAGGCTGAAGGCAAGGCCCGCCGAAGCTCGCGGCTCTAGAGTTCCAATGCGCACCGACGAGACCGCCGCGCACCGTGATGCGTGCGCGCCTTCCTGTCCAGAACCAGCTGGGCAGAGAACAGAGAAGTCAGCCCGTATTACCAAAAACTCGAGTGGATGTTTCCCGCTCTGGCATGAAGTCGGAATCCGCCCGGGCGAGCTATCCCGGCATCCGCGCATTTGCAGTGATGGGTTACAGCGGCTACGGCATCATGCTTCGGCTGCACATCGCGGTTTATATAAGCGGCCATCCTGGTTGACGTCCTGGGGTGCGCCCGACAAGCGTCAATTCAATCCAGCAGGGGCCAAATTACGGTCCGAGCTATTAGAGCCGCATTTTGACGAGGTTACAAAGGGGATGCATGTTTCCATGTGCGACGGCTCGGAACTTGCGACGATATGCACCACCCCCTCATCTAACCAGGTCAGCTGTCTTAGATCTTGATCCAGACGAGGCACAGCGATCTCAAATTATAATCCGCTTCGACATACTTTTGATCACGTGACTGCCGGTGCACCCGACACCCATCGGTTTCCCGGCCGCGCAATCAAAGTTTCGGCCTAACCGTTTGCAATGCTCAAGGAGGAAACACCCGAGTAGGGAACCGAGCACCGAATTTATGCGCATTCTTAAAAGCCTATGCGGCTTTTTTGCGCAATGGACGATAAACTTGACGCCCTCCCGCTGATTTGAGGCCCTAGATTGATCGACATCAACTAGGTCGGTCCCGCGAGACTGCGCACGGAGCTAACACCAGCGCGCCTGCGGTGCCGCCTTTCATAACCGAATAGGAGTTTAGGAATTGACTGACCTCACCTCAGAAATCAAGCGGCCTTCCGGGGAGCCCCCTGTTAGCACGGGCGCCAATCAGATCGAGGAATGGATTGCAGCCTTCGAAGCGGCTCTCAATGCAGGGCAGGTCGAAGCGGCAGTGTCGATGTTTTCGGCGAAGGAGTGCTACTGGCGGGATCTGGTCGCCTTCACCTGGAACATCGCGACCATGGACGGCCGCTCCGCCATTTCGAAGATGCTGCACGAACAGCTTACTCAAGTCGGGAGCATCTCCATCGAGCCTGAGGGTGAGGCGAAGGTTGACGGTGAAGGGGTTGAGAGCTGGTTCGATTTTGAGACAGCGACGGCTCGGGGCAAAGGCTACGTCCGGCTTCGTGAAGGGAAATGCTGGACACTGTTCACGTCGATGACAGAACTGAAGGGTTTTGAGGAGCTGTCAGGGCGGCGTCGTCAGGCAGGTGCCGAGCACACGGCAAGCAAAGAAAGGCTAACCTGGCTTGAGGAGCGCGAGCGGGAAGAACGGACAATAGGCACCGAAATCCAGCCCTATTGCCTCGTTGTAGGAGGAGGCCAGGGAGGATTGGCACTCGGGGCCAGGCTGAAAATGCTCGGTGTCCCCACTCTGATCGTTGATCGGCTGCCGAGACCGGGCGATGCCTGGCGGCAGCGCTATAAGTCTCTCAATCTGCACGATGCGGTTTGGTCAAACGATCTGCCCTACATTCCGTTTCCGGTCCATTGGCCGATTTACATGTCGAAAGACAAAATCGGCGACTGGCTCGAAATGTATGCGAAAGTGATGGAGCTTAACATTTGGTGCTCGACTACTATACGTAGTGCGCACTTCGATGACCAAGCAAAGGAATGGATTGTCAACGTTGAGCGCGAAGGCAAGACGGTGGTTTTGAGACCGAAGCAACTGGTCCTTGCCACCGGCCTCTCGGGGAAGCCCAAAACTCCGGCGCTGCCGGGGGCTGAGTCTTTCGCGGGCGTACAATATCATTCCAGCGAACATCGTGACAGTACTGCGCTGGCCGGGAAAAACGTGATCGTGCTGGGGTCGAACAACTCCGCGCACGACATATGTGTTGATCTCTGGACGGTGGATGCCGACGTGACCATGATCCAGCGTTCGTCGACCAGCGTACTCAAGATTCCGCAAAACCCGCCGAGTCCTGACCTTCCCACTCCGCGGCGCGACCTGCTGTCGGCCTCAATGCCATTCAGGGCGAGAGAAAGCATTGATAGAGAAGAGTGCGAGAAGGATCAGCGAGAAAACGCCACCTTCTATGCGCAGTTGCGCTCTGCGGGATTTCTACTTGATTTTGGCGAGGACAATACGGGCGTTGTTGGGAAATATTTTCGGCGTGCTAGCGGATATTATCTCGACGTCGGTGGCTCAGACTTGATCATCAATGGACAGATCAAGGTGAGAAGCGCAACAACCATTAAGGAGATCAGGCAGAGGTCCGTGCTCCTTAGCGATGGCTCGGAACTTGATGCCGATGCCGTTATTTACGCTACAGGCTTTGAACCGATGGAGAGCTGGGTTGGTACGCTAATCTCCAAGGATTGTGAGCGGCGCGTGGGACATTGCTGGGGCCTTGGCTCCAACACTGCGATGGACCCGGGTCCCTGGGAAGGGGAGTTGCGGAACATGTGGAAACCGACTGCTCAGGAGGGCCTTTGGTTCCACGGCGGCAGCCTGTCGCAGTCACGCATCTACTCCTTGTACCTCGCTCTTCAGATAAAGGGACGGCTTGAGAATCTCCCGATATCGGTTCATCAGCCGGCGCCGATCGATCGAGGGCCGATCACCAGTCAATGACAGGGTGAAATACGCAACCGCTTGGCCACGGCGCGGTCCTCATCGCAGCGGGCGTGCCCGAGACCCGGCGCGCCGTAGGCACAACTTTGACCTTCTTCATGCGTCCCCATTGGCGCCGGCTGCAGGCCGGCGTCGGCCAGTTCCCGGCGCCCTGATTGTGTCGGGGTTGGTGCATTCGCCAATGCAACGACGGCCTTGGCATATGAGCAGAGCGAGGATCGCAGGTAAGCTTTCGAGCAGTGCACCTTTTGGCTTGCTAGTGCAATCGATCATCACGATTATGCGCTTCACGACCGGCAACGAAATCCATTGCGGCAGCTATGCCTTTGACGAGTCACCATTCTCGACCACCTCCATGGCCATCTCACCGCCGTGTGTGATGGCAAAACTCTGCGCAGACTAGATAAATTCCGAGTGTGGCATGCCCTCACCGTCTGCTCACCTCAATCAACCAAGTCGGCCCCTCGTCGGTCGGAACAGATAATGCGGCGTCGAACCAAGCCTAACCTCCCACTAGCCGCCTTGATGCACGGCGATGAGGTTTTGGCGGCCTGAAGCGGCGATGTGGCCGCTGTTGGGCGCTTTTCCGCGAACCTCG
>NZ_JAMYQN010000040.1:0-17536 GCF_040320905.1 Mesorhizobium sp. M0590 | reverse complement strand
TTAGCTCACCGTCGCGATCCACCTCAGCGCGCTCTCGCCACCCGCCTTTCTCCGCGACGCCAAGCTAAAAACGCTCTGCATTATGTGGCACGCCACATAACCGTTCAGCGGGGCCGTCTACGTCTTCCGGGCGAAGCGAACTGACCGGATCAAGCTGATCTTCTGGGACGGCACCGGCGTCTGCCTCTATGCCAAGCGTTTGGAGGATGGGGAGTTCCGCTGGCCGAAAGTGCATGATGGCATGATGCGGCTGACGGCCGCGCAGCTCTCGGCGCTACTCGAAGGTCTCGACTGGCGGCGCGTCCATGAGGCGCGCCGGACCCGCGTTCCAGCCCAGGCCGGCTGACCCGCGACGAAGTGAATCAGCCTGGATTCCGCTGTCGCGGGCTGTCGGCGAATATGGTCTGATCCTGTCATGGCGATGACTGCTGACCAGCTTCCCGACGATCCGGACGCGCTGAAGGCGATGGTCCTGGCGCGCGACGTCGAGAACGCCCGGCTGATCCAGATCATCAAGGAATTGCAGCGCCACCGCTTCGGCCGTCGTGCCGAGACGCTGCCGGAAGACCAGCTGCTCCTGGGGCTTGAGGAAGCCGAGCAGATCGAGGCCGCCGGTGAGGAAGAGCAGGCACAGACCGCTCCTGGCGAACGTCAGGCGCGTGTCGCAAAGCGCCGAGCGAACCGGGGCGCGCTGCCACCCCATCTGCCGCGCGTGGAGATGGTCGTCGACATCGAGGATCAAGCCTGCCCGTGCTGCCGCAATGGTCTGCATCGCATCGGCGAGGACGTGAGCGAGCGGCTCGATATCGTTCCGGCGCAGCTGCGTGTGATCGTCGTGCGGCGGCCCAAATATGCCTCACATGGGGATTACATGGTCAAGTGTGATTTTCCTCCTTCGCAGTTTCGGTCCAAGGTCTGAGCCCGATCACGTGACGCGGCCCGGTCGCCGGGCCTCATCCACCTCACATGCGGTCGCCGCTCTGGGCGGCAGCACCAATATCCCGCTTGCGGCGGGCGCAGGCTCAGGAAGACGAAACCATTCTGCCGATCGGCTGTTGAGGCCATGCATATTTTCGGTTCGCCCACCTGGATCCGAAAGGCTGATCAGGCCTTTGCGGAATGGAGGAAAAGGGTGGTGGAAGCGGTCATGCGGTTTTCATGAGCGCTCCCTCGATGATGACGCCGGCGGTCGCGTATTTCCACAGCGCCACCAGCAGCTTACGGGCGAGTGCGACGATCATCGCCTTCTTGAGGCGGCCGCCGTTGCGCGCCACCCGTTCGCTGAACCAGCGGGCTAGGCCCGAGGCCGACTGGTGGCGCAGCCACAGCCAGGCAAGCTCGACCATCGTCGTTCGCAGCCGCGGATTGCCTGCCTTCGACACGCCTTGTTCGTGATCGATCGTGCCGCTCTTCCATGGGGAAGGTGCCAGTCCCGCGTAGGCGGCCACCTGCCTGCGGTTGTTGAAATGCCGGAACAGCCCTTCGGCATGGAGGATCGTCGCGAATTCCGGCCCGATACCCTTCAGCTTGAGCAACATCGCCGCCGGCGTCGAGGCGTCCACCGCCGTGGCAGCGAGCAGCGCGTCGCGCTCGGCCTCCACCGCCTTGATCTGGCCGAGCAGCAATTCGAGACGGTCAAGCTCGCGGCCGATCTGGGCCTTCATGCGGGCCGGCAGGGCGCGGCCATCGCCGGTCCGCAGTTCTTCCAGGCGATCACGCCGGTCGCGGCGCAAAGGCTCGTAGTCGCGGATGCCCTGGCTGAAGAGCAGGCCTTTGATGCGGTTGACGTGCTCGACCCGTTCGGCGACCAGCACCTTGCGCTCGCGGTTGGTCCGGCGGCGATCCTCATTCTCGGGCGTCGGCACCCGGACCATCGAGCAGACGCGCGGCTCACCCCGCTTGACGGCCAGCAGGGCGCGGATCAGCGCCTCGCCATCGAGCCGATCCGTCTTGGCGCGACGGTGGCGGCGCGACACCGCGATCGATGCCGCATCGACGATGTGACTTTCGATCCAGTCCTCGCGGTTCAGCACCCGGTCGATCCAGAAGCCGTCCAGCCCCGCCTCCTGGATCACCACCAACGGATAAAGCGTGCCGGTGCGCGCCTCGGCCTTGCTGCGCAGCCCGGTGAGGCAAACGAGCAGCCCGGCACTGTCACCGCCGGCGACCATGTGGCGCGACATCTTCTCGCTGCCCGGGACAATCGAGGTGACTAGCCAGGTCGATCTGGACAGCTCCAGCGAGACGAAGATTGCGCCAAGATCCACGCGGACAGCGGCTTGTAGCTTGGATTGATCGGCGGTCGAAAGATGCATGAAGGGCCTCCAAAGAGCGAGTTGCGATGGCCCCACTCTGCCAGAGTGCGGGCCACGATCCACTCCCCATGGGATCTGCCGTGCCTGCGAGGACGTGGTGATCCAAGCTCCCGCACCCGCCCGGCTGATCGAGGGCGGCCTTCCAACCGAGGCAACGGTCGCCCAGGTCCTGGTCTCAAAATATGCCGATCATCTGCCGCTCTATCGTCAGGCGCAGATCTACGCCCGGCAGGGCATCGCTCTCGATCGCTCCACGCTCGCCGACTGGGTCGGCCGCGCCGCCTGGCATCTGCGTCCGGTGCATGAGCGGCTGCTTGGCAATCTGAAGGCGTCGCCGAAGCTCTTTGCTGACGAGACCACCGCGCCGGTGCTCGACCCCGGCCGCGGCAGGACCAAGACCGGGCAACTCTGGGCCTATGCCCGCGACGACCGGCCCTGGAATGGCGGCGACCCGCCGGGCGTCGCCTATGTCTATGCGCCGGATCGAAAGGCCGAGCGTCCGATCGCTCATCTCGCAGGCTTCAGCGGAATCCTGCAGGTCGACGGCTATGGCGGCTATCGTGTGCTGGCCGAAAAGAGTGGCGTCACGCTCGCCTTCTGCTGGGCACACGTGCGCCGACGCTTCTATGAACTGGCGGCAGCCGGTCCCGCGCCGATCGCCAGCGAGGCGCTGAGACGGATCGCCGACCTCTATAAGATCGAGGACGATATCCGCGGCCGATCGGCCGATGAACGCCGTGCGATGCGTCAGGAAAATAGCCGCGCTATTGTCGCCGATCTTGAACCCTGGTTGCGCGAAAAGCTCGGCCTGATCAGCCAGAAGACAAAGCTCGCCGAGGCGATCCGCTACACGCTCTCGCGCTGGGAAGGCCTCTCGGGCTTCCTTGACGACGGCCGCATCGAGATTGACAGCAACACGGTCGAGCGGTCCCGCAAAAACGCGCTCTTCGCCGGCTCCGACGGCGGTGCCGAACACTGGGCGGTCATCGCGTCGCTAGTCGAAACCTGCAAACTCAATGGCGTCGAGCCACTCGGCTATCTCGCCGACGTACTCACCAGGATCGTCAACGGCCATCCAAACAGCCAGATCGACGACCTGCTGCCTTGGGCCTACATCCGGGCGCCCGAGCTAAAGGCCGTGGCCTGAGAACAGCGCTTACGGTGATCGACAAAGCTGGCGATAATTTCTGAAAGGATCATGCCAGTCCTCCCAGATCGGACGCCCCGACCTCGCGCAGTCCGGCAAGGTCGACCCTGGCGTAGGTGCGGGTCGCGAAGGCGCTGCGATGGCCGAGATGGTCCCCGATCTCCTTCAGGCTCAGACCTTGCGCGACAAGGTGGGTGGCGCATGCGTGGCGAAGTCCATGAGGGCCCAAAATGCATCGACTGAACGCCCAGGGCGCTCAGTCGGCTTGCAACCACATGGTACACCGCGCTCGCCGACAGCGGTCGGAACGGGGCCTTGAGGGTGAGGAAGACCTCATGGCGACGGCAGCGGGGGCGCGAAATTTGTGACAGTCTTCTCGTCGACGGGCAGCAGAGCAACGAATGAGAGATTCATGGTACCTATCCGGTGAAGCCCTCGCCGGAGGCGTACGATTCATGAGACGTCTCCAAGGTTAGGATGTCGGACCCCGAAACCTTACCTGAGTTCCGCCGCCCGTCGCCTAATGGGATCTTTAGTCGCTGCTCCTGTAGTCAGGGCCGGCATTGCAGCCGCCAGTCGAAAGTCAGTAAGCTTGAGAACCTGACTCGAAACTCGGTTACGTGCGAGGTGGAGATGCGCCGTGGCGGAGCGTGAGGCGGATGGAGGCGATGAGGACCGACGCTTCGGCGCTTGCGATAGTCGCCTCGAAATCCTTGGCGAGCTGGCGACAACGCCCGAGCCAGGCGAAGGTTCGCTCGATGACCCAGCGTTGCGGCAGGACCTCGAAGCCCTTGGCCGCGTCGGAGCGCTTGATGATTTCGATGGTCCACGTGCCCAGGTCGGCGAGAGCCTGCGTCAGTTTTTCTCCGGCATAGCCGCCGTCGGCGAACAGATGGCGCAACCACGGGTAAAGCTGTCTAATGGAGGCGATGACGCCGACTGCCCCATCCCTGTCCTGGATGTCGGCCGTATGCACCGTCAGCTCGACCAGGTGCCCCTCGGTGCCGGTGATGATATGGCGCTTGCGGCCCTTGACCTTCTTGCCGGCTCGTAGCCACGCAAACCGGCAACGTCCGTGGTCTTTGCCCGTTGACTCCTTTCGATGATGCCGGCGCTCGGGCTCGCCTCGCGACCAAGCGCCAGGCGTGCCGCAGCCACCAGATGGAAGTTGACGGTCCTCCACAGCCCATTGTCTCATTGTCTCGCCAGGCATAGAAATAGCGTTGAACCGTCGAAACGGGCGGGAAGCGGTCCGGCAACGCCCGCCACTGGCAGCCGGTCCAGGCAATATAGAGGAGCGCATCCACTACCGATCGCAGTTCGCTCGTCCGTGGTCGTCCTGTCGCCTTCGCTCCAGGCATGAACGGCTCGATCAACGCCCATTCCCTGTCCGTCAATGCGTTTGCATCCCGCTGCTCCGCGCGGCAATATTGCCGGCGGGTGGCCTCCGTCCAACCCATCTCGTGATCCCGCCCAAGTCTAGACAACTCAAGCGAATCACAACGGACGGAGCCACTCAATCGCTTCCAAGCCCAATCCCGAGTTTCGGGTCAGGGTCTGAGAGGTGGCTATTCCATGTTCACCTCCCGCGCCGCCCCGGTGCACCATCCAATCCAGCATAATGTTTCATGCTGCGCTTCTCCTTCCTGACGGATTGTGGCGCTTCGCCGACGCAACCGAGTTCCGCTTTGGAAAGGAGTCTGCTCACCTGGCCGCGTAGACTGAGACAGATCGAGGAGCAAGCAACACGAACAAAGCCTTCGCCCGAAAGGGCGTTGCCCGGATCGTTCCCTGGAAGGATAGGCGAGGCGATCTCTTTGAGAGTAGCGATCCTGCCCGCCCAAGCGCGGCAAGGTCGTGAAACAGATTGAGACGCCTCGCACTCCTGATCCCATCATGCGGCCCAAGCGCTGACTGCGAAAAGAAATGTGTGACCTACAGAACGGTCAAAAAAACGTTCAGGAGGTAAGCGCGAATTTCCCCGCACCTTTTGCTGTTGAGTGCTCTGATGCATGAGGTGTCCACCAAAATAGGTGGACACCTTGTGATGGAAGAAGATGAGCAGAAACTGCGGGTGAGGCTTGTCGGTCGGGACGGGCGACGCCGATACGACCCGGCATCGAAGGACCGTCTTGTCTCGGCCTGTCTTGGGCCTGGCGTGTCGGTATCGAGGCTTGCGCTCGAACATGGGGTCAATGCGAACCTTCTTCGGAAGTGGATAAAGAAGCGGGCGGAGACCCAGTCCCTCCCACAGCCCCCACCATCGGCGTTCATTCCGGTTCAGATTGAAAGCACTTCCGATCGGGCCTTGCTGCGACAGAGCAGCATGGCTGCGGTGGATTTGCCGGGGACTTGCGATGGGGCACGTAGGTCGGCATCGAAAAGGACAGCGCCTTTTTCCTCTCCAGCCAAGGTGAGCGCGTCGCTGCCGAACGGCGTGACGTTGACGCTGGAATGCGGTGATGTGGATGCGTTGACGGCGACCATCGGAGCACTGGGTCATGTTCAGACTGGGCGCTGACCTGAAAGTCTACCTGCACCGCGAGCCGATCGACTTCCGGGCCGGCATCAACAGCCTTGCGGTTCTGGTCCAAGAGACGATGGCGCTCGATCCGTTTGCTCCGGCGGTTTTTGCGTTCTGCAATCGCCGTCGCGACCGGATGAAGCTCCTGTTCTTCGATCGGTCGGGCTTTGTGCTGGTAATGAAGCGGCTGACCGAGGACAAGTTCCGGTGGCCGCGCCGGGAGGCAGCGGTGGTCACGCTTACGACCGAGCAATTGCACTGGATCCTCGACGGCATCGACATCGATGCGATGGTCCGCCATCCGGTGCGGCAATATCAGGTTGCGGGTTGAGGGCTCTCGAATTGAGCGGTTGACGCGGCGGCATGCTTTCGATTCAAGAATCTGATGAATCGACCCGGCGAACCGACTGTTGAAGCGTTGATGGCGCGTATTGCTGCGCTGCAGGCGCAGAACCGTCAACTCACCGAACGCGTCGTCAAACTCGAGGAAGAGCTGGCGCTTGCACGACTGCATCGTTTTGCGCCGCGCAGTGAAAAGCACATTGACCGCCTCTTCAATGAAGCCGAACAGGCCGCGGATGAGGACGCCGCCGACAACGAAGATGGCGGCGTCGTTGTCCTGCCGGACACGGGCTTGCCGGCCAGCGAAGGGGCGACGGGAAAGAAGCGCGGCCGCAAGGCCTTGCCGGAAAACCTGCCGCGCGAGCGCGTCGAGTATGACCTTCCCGACGATCAGAAGGCTTGTCCTTGCTGCCGTCACCAGATGCATCGCATGGGCGAGGCCGTTACCGAGCAACTTCATATCGAGGTGAAGGCGAAGGTCCTGCAGAATGTGCGGTTCAAGTATGCCTGCCGTCATTGCGACCGCACCGGGATCAGCACGCCGGTCGTGACCGCGCCGATGCCCGCGCAACCCTTGCCGGGCAGCATCGCCACGGCCTCGACGCTGGCCTTCGCGCTCGTTCACAAATACGTCGACGGCACACCGCTCTACCGCCTGGCGCAGGCCTTCGAGCGCGCGGGCGTTCCTGTCAGCCGTGGCGCTTTGGGTCACTGGGTGATCGGCTCGAGCGAAAAGCATCTCTCCCGCATCTATGACGCGCTGAAGCTGCGGCTCAGATCGCAGCCCCTCATCCATGGCGACGAGACCACGATCCAGGTGCTGAAGGAAACGGACAGAGAGGCCGCCAGCACCTCGTACATGTGGGCATACCGGAGCGGCCAGGACAGTGACGAGCCGATCGTGCTGCTCGATTATCAGCCGGGTCGCGGCCAGATACACCCGCAGACCTTCTTGGGCGATTACCGCGGCATCGTGATGAGTGACGGTTATTCCGCCTGGCGCACGCTGGAAGGGGCAACGCATCTTGGCTGCATGGCCCATTCGAGGCGGCGCTTCGTCGATGCCCTAAAGGCGAGGAAGAAAGGCGGCGGCCCGCCGGAACAGGCACTCCGGTTCTTCGAACAGCTCTATCGGGTTGAAAGGCAGGCGCGGAACCAAATCCCCGATGACGGCGAAACGCGAGATCACTGCATTCGCCGCTTCCGCCAGCAACATAGTGTCCCCATCCTCAATGCTCTTAAGGCATGGCTCGACGACATCGCCCCAAAAGTCTTGCCGGACAGCAAGCTCGGCGACGCCGTGTCCTACACCCTGAACCAATGGGGATATCTGACGCGTTACACCGAGGACGGCAGCATGCCGATCGACAACAATCTTCTCGAGCGTGACATCAGGATTTTTGCAACTGGCAGGAAGAGTTGGTTGTTCAGCGATACTGTCGACGGAGCCAAGGCCAGCGCCGTCATCTACAGCCTGATGTTGACCTGCCGCGCCTGTGGCGTCGAGCCGTTAGCGTGGTTGCGCCACGTCCTCACTGAACTTCCTCAGCGCCCCGAGAACGTGGCTATCGACGATCTCCTGCCCTTCAACTTCCTCAAAGCCGCCGCAGCCTGACCCGACGCGTCCGTCTGAAAGCGATCAGCTGTTGCAAGGGCCGTCAATGTGCGGGGAAATGAGCGCTTACTCAGGAGCATCTTGACCTTAAGGCAGTCTGCTTCAACGTTTCGGCCAAAGACTCCTCGAATATGTCAAGGCCTTGACTTAGTGTCTCCGAGTCGATCGAAAGCGCAGGCAGGAATTTTATGACTTGATCAAATGGTCCACATCGTTCGACCATCAATCCCTTCTTAAATGCCCTCCGTGTTGTAGCCTCTGCGACTTCGGCCATTTGACAATCGAATCCCAACGCCATGCCCCGCCCTCGAACAGCAAAACTGTTTCCGTGCTTGAGTGAAATGGCCTCAAGCCGGCGTCGTACAAGTTCTCCAAGGTGCTGAACACCCTGTGCAAAAGTCCGACTCTGCCAATAGATATTTATAGCTGCGGTTGCAGATACAAGAGCGAGGTTATTTCCTCGGAACGTGCCCGTGTGTTCTCCTGGTTGCCATGCGTCGATTTCTTCTTTAATCAACAGTACGGATAGCGGCAGACCATACCCACTCAACGATTTCGATAATACAACGATATCTGGCGACAACCCCGCGAATTCGAAGCTAAAGAATTCGCCGGTGCGACCACAGCCCATTTGGACATCATCAACTATGAAAAGTGCACCAGTATCTTTTGCCGTGGCTTGAACCGATTGCAACCATTCCTTGCGAGCTACGTTTATGCCCCCTTCACCCTGGACGGTTTCGACGAGAATGGCCGCCGGAGAATCAGTACCACTGCTGTTGTCCAGCAATACCTTTCGCATGTAGTCAGCCGTATCAACGGCTGACCCAAGATAGCCATCATAGGGCATAAAAGTCACACCAGACAGAGAAACCCCGCTGGCCTCGCGATGGAATCGGTTGCCGGTCACAGCAACTGCTCCCAAGCTTAGACCATGGTATCCATGCGTGAACGAAATTATATTTTGACGCCCCGTGACCTTGCGCGAAAGTTTTAAGGCTGCCTCAATAGCATTGGCACCTGTCGGCCCAGTGAATTGGAACCGATATTTCAACCCCCTTTCCCGAAGTATGACAGAGTTGAAGGTCTCCATAAATTCGAGTTTTGCAGGAGTGGCTATGTCAAGTCCGTGGACTACAGCATCCAACGCCAGGTACTCCGTCAGGGCCGCTTTAATCCCATGATTGTTGTGACCGTAATTTAGAGCTCCAGCACCAGAGAGAAAATCAATGACCTTTCGGCCGTCCTCGGTCAGCATAATAGAGCCGCGCGCTCGACTGAAAAAGGTGGGAAAGGAGCGTGAATATAACCGGACGTTCGATTCCAAGGCTTCGAAAGACTGCATATTGCATGCCCCACGAACCGCTCCACTCATGATCGCCTCCTTCGCAAGTAACTGGTTCAAGGAGCAAGGGCGCTTGTTACGATTGCAAGACATGGCCACAACCGGAACCTGTCGCCCATCTCAGGGGGCCTTCTGTTGCGCGACTTGTACCTTCCAGAACGGTTTTAACAACCTACCTGGCAACCGGACAGGATGAACCTACTAACACTAGTAGCTCTCCGCAATTCAGATCTAGGCTAATTTCCGTTCACAACAGCAAATATTTGAATTCGTTGTATAATCGCGGCTTTGCGCAGGCGAGGCTCGGCGGTTTCAGGTATATTGGATGATGCCAGTGAGTCCAAAGCTCTGCCACCGCCGGAGCCGACGATGCGCCAAGAACGCATCGTCCAAGCGAGTATATTCGATCTTTTCGCCGCGCACGAGATCGGCCACGAACTGAAGGCCATGTCGCACTGGCTGGACGAGCGGGCGATCTGCTTGGCTTGGTGGCGCGAGATTTGGGTCGGCACGGCGTCAAGGCCACCGGACGGCACGGCCTACCTGCCGAGGCGGTGTTGCGCTGTGCGCTTCTCAAGCAATACCGACAACTGACCTGCCAAGAACTGGCCTTCCATCTTGAGGACTCCGCGTCGTTTCAAGCCTTTGCGCGGCTGCCGTGGTCATGGAGCCCGCAGAAGTCGGTGCTGCACAAGACGATCAGCGCGATCCGGCCTGAGACCTGGGAACAGATCAATCGGGCGCTGCTGTCGAATGTCGAATGCTCAGCAGGCGAAACTGGAAGACGGCGCGGTCGTGCGGCTGGACAGCACCGTCACCGCGGCCTGATCCACGAACCGAGCGACAGATGGGGTATTCGGCTTAAGCCCTCATCTTTGGCAATGATGCATGGGGAGGTGCTGCGCTTCGAGCTGATGGTAGAACGTGGTCTGTCTGGAACAGCCACAAGCATCAGGAAAGGAAGCGCAGCATGAAACATTATGCCGGATTGGACGTCTCGGTGAAAGAGACCGCCATTTGCATCGTCGACGAAACGGGCACGGTATGCCGCGAGATGAAGGTGCCGAGCCATCCAGAGGATCTTGCGCGGGTGCTCAAGGATCCTGCCTGGAACTTTGAGCGGATCGGTCTTGAAGCCGGGCCGTTGTCGCAACGGCATCGCGCAGATGATGCGGGTCAATCTGTTCCGCCCGGTGCATGTGAAGACCCTGACAAGCCAGAAGCGCCGGGCCTTGCTGACGGCGCGCAAGCTCTTACAGGAAAAGGCGATTGCCATTGAAAATGACATTCGCGGGCTGTTGCGCAACTTCGGGCTGAAGGTTGGCGCGGTCGGCGCATCCGCGAGCTCACCGAAGGCATGCCCGATCTGGCCGAGATCGTCGAACCGCTTCTCGATGCGCGCGGCAAGCTGCGTCAGCACTTGCCACCCTCCACCGCAAGCTTCTGGCGATTGTCCGGGATGACGCGGTTTGCCGCCGGCTGATGTCGATCCCCGGTGTCGGCCCAGTGGTGTCGCTGGCCTACACCGCGACGATCGACATTCCGGCCCGCTTCCGCAATTCGAAAGCGATCGGGCCGATTTTGGGCCTGACGCCGGTGCTTCATGAGTCGGGCGAAAGCCGCCGTATCGGCCGCATCTCGCTGTGCGGTGATGGCATGATGCGAACGCTGCTTTATGAAGCCGCGAAGACCCTGCTGACCAACGTGAAAAAATGGTCATGGCTGAAGGCCTGGGCGATGAACGTCGCCAAGCGAGCGGCCAGCAGAAAGCCATTGTCGCGCCCGCCCGCCGGCTGGCTGTGATCATGCATCGCCTCTGGAGTGATGGCACGCAGTTCCGCTGGACCAGGAAGGAAATCATGCCGGTCGCCGTCTGACCGGCCCCATTGAGTTTGCACGGAGACAACAAGGTTCCACTCGCTGGTGGAAGGATGTCCTTCGCGGGGCGATGGCGAGGTGAGTTCGCCAGGCTGCTTGTTCCGATCGCATCATCGCGATCAGGACGCGCGACAGATTGTTCCACCTCGTTCTATGGATTCCCCATACTGCGAGGGCCCAAGGCGCCGATCCCGAAGAGAAGCAAGAGCCCGCGAAAGACATCAAATGCCAGTAAAGCGGAAAAGCTCGAAACCGCTTGACTTCCACACGCCGAATAGAGAAGCAGCCTATCGTGGGATGCCGTCCGGGTCATGGTGCGCCTGTTGAAGCAGGCTGATGCCTTGGCCGGCGCCGGCTTGGCATGGCACGATCACTGCCGCGCGGCCAAGAAGCGCGCCCGCAAGATCCAGTTCACACGCGGTCGACCCAATCGGGTTCTGCTCTACCACGAACTGATCGGGATCACCCACGCCACCTTGGCCTATCTGCGGCAGGCGACGGCGCCCAATTGGCCGTGGCGGCCAACCCACTCATCGAACTCTGGCAGGCCCAGGTCTGTCACTATCGGCCGCTGATCGAGCAAATCATCACACAAAGTGAGCGGCGGGAGTTGGCCGGCGAGTTGGTGCCGGCCAGCGACAAGCTGGTCAGCCTGTTCGAGCCGCATGCCGATATCATCGTCAAAGGCAGCCGCGACACCGAATATGGCCACAAGATCCTATGAGGAGGGTGGATAGCGACCTGCGCTGTGGCAAAGGTGAGGTTGCTAAACCCTAGACATCCTACCTTGGAGGCCGAGCATGCCCGTTGCAGCACACCGACTCGATGCGTTGACCGCCATCCGCACTGATCTTGGCGCAATTTTCGTCTCGTTGGAACTCAGCCGCTCGAAATGGCTGATCACCTCGCTGTCGCCGGGCGCTGGCGAGAAGATGTCGAAACACGCAGTGGCGGCCGGCGACGTGGCCGGCATGCTGGCGCGGTTTGCCGAGCTCAACCGGAAGGCCGAGGCGCGGACCGGGAAATGCTTTCCGATCATAGTCGTCCAAGAGGCTGGGCTCGACGGCTTTTGGATCCACAGGGTGCTGCAGGCCGAAGGAATCGAAAGCCACGTCGTCGATCCGGCCTCGATTGCCACCTCACGCCGGCGGCGTCAGGCAAAGACCGACAAGATCGACGGCGAGGCGCTGGTGCGCGCGCTGCTCGCCTATAAGAGGGGCGAGCCGCGCGTCTGCGCCATGCTGCGGGTGCCCACCCCCGAGGAAGAGGACCGCCGCCGCCTCTCGCGTGAGCGCAAGGCCTTGACGAACGAGCGGACCCGCCATGTCAACCGCATCAAAGGCCTGCTGTTTGCACAGGGTGTCTCCGGCTACGAGCCGTTGCGGCGCGATCGGCGCAGGTGCCTTGAGGCGCTGAAGACCGGCGACGGGCATCCGCTGCCGGACCATCTGAAGCAGCAGATTGATCGCGAACTCGAACGGCTGGAGCTGCTGATGGAACAGATCAAGGCGGTCGAGGCCGAGCGCGACGCCATGCTTGCGACCGAGCAGAGTGCCTCGCCAGCCCCGGCCATGCTGCTCGACCTGAAGGGCATCGGGCAGGAGTTTGCCGCCGTGCTGTGGACGGAGGGCCTGTCGCGGCACTACGACAACCGACGACAGCTGGCCGCCTACGCCGGCCTGGCGGCGACCCCCTGGCAAAGCGGCTCCGTCTCACACGACCAGGGCGTTTCGAAATCCGGCAATCCAAGGCTGCGAACTACGCTGATCCAGCTCGCGTGGCTATGGCTGCGCCATCAATCGCAATCGGCGCTCTCCTTGTGGTTCAAGGAGCGGGTGAAGCAGAACGGCGGGCGCCTCAAGAAGGCGACGATTGTGGCGCTCGCCCGCAAGCTACTCGTGGCGCTGTGGAAATACGTCAACGCCGGCGTCGTCATCGAGGGGGCGGTCATGAAGAGCGCCTGATGCCGATTGCCGCTCACCCATGGAATGTGAACTAAGCACTTCTTCCAGGGCCTGATCAGTCCTGGCGGATCCAGGTGGACGAACCGAAGGTTGGGATGGCCTTAAATGCCCCGCCACAAGAATGGTCCCGTCCTCCTGAGCCCGTACCCGCCGCAAGCGGGATGTTGGTGCCGCTGTTTCGAGCAGCGACCGTATATAAGTTGGATTGGGCTCGGATAAACGGGCCGCGTCATGCCATCGGGCTCAGACCATGGATTCCGCAACACATCGAGAAGGTGAAGAAATGTTGCCCTGACACACCCGTTCCGTCTTTACCTTCCTCATATAAGCTCAACCTGACCACCGGCAGGAGCGGCATGATCCTCGATCTGGTGATCGAGGCCGGGCAATCCGCGCGACAGCAATCGATTGCTGTCGATGCTGGAACGCCACATCGCCTTCTATGGTCGCGCGCCGCGGCAGGCGGTGGCCGACGGCGGCTATGCCAGCCGCGAAAATCTGCGCCGGGCCAAGGCCTGCGGCGTGCGCGACATGACCTTCCACAAGAAGAGCGGTCTCAAGGTCGAAGACATGGTCAAAAGCAATTGGGTTTACCGCAAGCTGCGCAACTTCCGTGCCGGCATCGAGGCCGGCATCTCCTGCCTGAAACGCGCCTACGGCTTGGGGCGCTGCACCTGGCGCGTGCTCGACCACTTCAAGAGCTACATCTGGTCCTCGGTCGTCGCCTACAATCTCGTCCTCTTCGACGTCTCAAGCCGACCTGAACTGACCCTGGCATCGCAGTTGCCCCGCACCGACCCATGCAGGCCGCCACCGCGCGCGCCGGTGACACTATTTTGGCGACAAACAGCGCTCTTCCCCCCTCCACGCCCGTCAAGGTGCTTTCAATCGCCCACAACTCATTGTAAAGGCTGTGAAACACGCACGTTTATGGACGGAAACTAGTTAGGCGCTTGCGTGATTCAAACTGCCCATATCTGCAGGAGGTTCAGATACCGGAAAACGCGAGACGTTGAACCTAGGCAGTCAAAACGCTCCATATCGCAACACATAATCGTCTTTGATAGTTATTCAAACGAAATCAATAGTATCTGGATAAGCAGAGATATTCGTATATCGGTGTGTTATTTCCTCGCCCACGTTTATGTCCTTTATCGCTACAATGCGAGCCCACGCACCAGAGTCCTCATCAGTCCAAACTATCTGAGCATTTGGGTCAAAAGAATGATTCACTACTGAGATTATGCCGAAAACAACGTAGCCAGCTGCGGGATCTGTTTTGAGTTTACAATCATGACGTATAAAATAGTACTCAAACAATCCGGTGCGATCTAACAGGTTTTTTTCCACACCATCAAATGCCAATGTTGGAGCACGCTCAATTATATCTCCAACATTGAATTTTACATTGGCAAATACGCCGCGTCCTTTTCGAGGAACATTTTTGACATATACGGCGCTGGTGCGGTCAAAGACTTTGCCGAACTTCATATTCGCTTCCTTTGGAATGAGCATGGAGCGTTTCCTAAATGTATGCACAATTGAAGAGGTCAAGCGACCGTTCTTCACCAATATGCTGACTTCAAAGAAGTCGACGGCGGGCGTCGATCTCCGCTCGCCTACAAGGGATGTTCCGACAGTCTGTTTCGATAACGAATATATCTCGCCATAATGCTCGTCACACCTACCAATATGCGTAGGTGCCTTTAGTCCCACACTAGGTGTTAATTCCAGTGTCGCTGATTGCTGGCTCGGGCCTCCAGCTGGACACCTCGAAGAACCTCCCCAACTCGATCGTTTTCTGATTCACTGCGCTGGTGATTTGCATGGAGGCGATCGATGCGGGGACAGGCGGGGTTCTGGGATATTGAGGAGCGCTATGTCCGGCTGAGCGAGGCGGGCGATCCGCTGGAAAAGCTGAACGCGGTGGGCCGTGGGAGGTCTTCCGCAAACCACTGGCCAAGGCGCTGAAGCGCTCGGATGGCGCGAAGGGCGGACGCCCTCCCTACGACCCGGTGATGATGTTCAGGATCATGATGGTGCAGGCGCCTTACAGCCTGTCCGACGACCAGGCCGAATTCCAGATCCAGAACCGACTTTCCTTTATGCGGTTCCTCGGGCTGGGACTCGGCGACCGGGTCCCGGATGCAAAGACGATCTGGCTCTTCCGCGAGCATCTCACCAATCCGTGATCGATTGATCGCCATGACGGCCGACTTCCAAACGGTCTGGTGCGACCCCACCTTGCCGAACCGAGAACGCAAGCGGCTCCTTGCCTACTCTCGTCGAAGACGTCACATTGCTCAAGTTCCAGGCCGAGGGAGAAACCCGGATCCACATCCGCTTCAGAGGCGGAAGGACCGAAACATTGACCACCCAGAACCCGAAATCCTCCGCACAGCAGGTAAAGACCCGGCCCGAGGTGGTCGAATTGGTCGACAAGCTTCTGGACGATCATATCTGCGCTGAAATCGCTGACATCCTGAATGCAAGGGGAATCTGTCCCTGCGGCTCAGCGCGGCGCGGCAAGGCTGACGCCCAGTTCACCGACTTGCGCTCATCTATCTCGTCAAGCAATATGGTCTGCGCTCGCGCTACGACCGGCTGCGCGAGCGGGGAATGCTGACAAAAGCAGAAGCCTGCGCAAAACTCGGAATTACCGAATGTAACCTGGTCAGATGGGCGAAGTACGGCATCGTGAAAAGACATGCCTACAACGGCTATATCGGCCTCTATGAACTGCCAGGACCGCACGTCCCAGCCAAACAGTGCAGCCGATGGAACCAGCTTGCCCATCGGGCAGAGGCCATCCGCCGACTCAACTCCTCAAAATGCTCCGATCTCAAGGAAAGGGCTGTAGTATGAAGCCAGTTAGTTGTGGATCAGCATCATTCCCGAGTTGTCCCAGACCAAAATTTTGATTCTGTCGGCCGGCTTCGATCTGAACACAAAGGCCGAGCCGCAGAATGGATCGAGCCCGATCATCTCTTGCAGCGCAGCCGCAAGCCCGTCGTGAACCTTTACGAAAATCGACCGGCCGCGTCGCGACATAGACCTTCATCTGCGCACTAGGCGTGATCATATCGCCGCCCGCACTGCGCGGATCACCCGCGACAGATGCCTCTCATCGGCATCCTGCCCCGGCCCGGATCACGATATCACCCATGACAACGTCAATGCGGGCGTTCGCCTGCCTCGGCTGAGACGGTTCTTCGACCAGCAGTGCCGCAAAGGCGGGGGCCGCGGCCATGCTTTCGGGCAGCGTCAGAGACCTGCCGCAGCCGCTTGCGCCAGTCATAGACCTGCCAGCGCGTCACCCCGTACTTGCGTGCCACCTCCGCCACCCCGACACCGGGCATCAGGCTCTCCGCCACAATCCGCGCCTTCTCCGCCTCTGTGCGCCGCCGCCGGCCTGTCGGACCTTCGATCACTTCAAGCCGACCGCCATAGCCTTCACTTGGGAAGTCCAACTGGACGTCCATTTTGCCGTCTCTTGCCACCACAGGACTCCGTCCATATCGGACGCATCTTCGCATGGTCAGGTCAGGCCGAGCAGGTCGGAAATTGAGGGGACCAATGAGCGATTACGAATCTATGGGGATATGGATCGCACTGATTTGCAGCGTCTGACGAAGGAAGAGTTGATCGATCTGGTGCTGCGGATGCAGCGATGCAGCGGCCAGAGAAGACATCACGCACGTCGTCCAAGCCACCTTCGAGTGATCGCAAGGAGCTCGGGACAGGGCAAAGTCTGGCGGTGCCAAGGCGGGTCATGAAGGTCACAGCCGCCATGCGTGAGGATGCCGATCCCATCATCGATCATCATCCCGACCAATGCCTTTGCTGCCGCGCCAGCCTATCGAGCGATCTTGCTGCCGAACCGTCAGCGAGCACGACAAGATTGAGCATCCCGCGATCAGGCCTTTGATTGAGCGCCATCGGCGTCTGGCAGTCCGTTGCCCGTCCTGCGTGTGAATCGGCGTGCAAAATTGGACGCCGATCGGGGGTCAGTTTTGGAAGCCGTTTGACAATATGGACGCAAGCGATCGAAAACACCCCAGAACGACCGTTGCAGGCAGGGCGCCGTCCACATATGGATCTCGCTTCGATCCGCCTCATGCTTCGCCGCATGGCAGCTCCGCGTAGTGCGTAACCGAGTTTCGAGTCAGATGGGGTGATTGGGGTCTCTGCCGAGCCGAAAGAGGGAGGCTGCTCCTGTCGGGATGTTAGAACGTGGTCGCTTTGGAGCGCCACAAACATCGGGAAGGAGCAGCCATGAAGTATTTTGCCGGATTTGCCGTGTCTTTGGAAGAGACCTCGACGCCTACTGGCTCATGTGGGGCCTGCGCGCTGCGATGCCGAAACGCTCCAGCTTTGCCGTCGCGCAATTCGACACGCTGCGTTTG
>NZ_JAMYQN010000039.1:0-19909 GCF_040320905.1 Mesorhizobium sp. M0590 | reverse complement strand
CTGATTATAGTCGGGATGCACCTTCGCCGGTTCCACTCAGCGTATTCAAACGGCGTCGCCGGCAGGGTGCCGAGCCGCCGCCTGCTCGATCTCCTCGAACAGTTCGCGCCGGCTTTGGCCGACATGGCGCAGGCCGGTTGTTAAGTTCCTCCAGCAGTTCGGCGATCGCTGCGTTGAGACTCGGCGAGCGAGAAGAAAGTCCGATTCCTGAGCCGGGCCAGGATCCAGCGCTCGACGATCAGCACCGTGCCCTCGACCTTCGCCTTATCTGGCGGCTTGCGGCTGCGGGTCCGCAGGATCGTCACTCGTAATGTTCGGCCATCTCGGCAAACGTTGTGTTCAGCGTCGGTTCGAACCACAGCGCCTTGGCCACACCCGCCTTCAAATTGTCGCAGACGATCGACTTGGTGGCGCCGCCGAAGAAGGCAAGCGCCCGCACCTGGCCCTCGATCCAGTCCGGCAGCCTCTGGCTGGAGCTGGCAAAGGCGAAGGTGAGATTGGAGGCGCCTAGCATCGCGACAAAGATCTGGGCGGCGTGGATGACGCCAGTAACAGGATCGATGATCGGCACCGTGTGCCCGGCATAGTCGGTCTGCATCACCGCGCCGGCCTCGTGCGGCTGCGGAATGTCGTGTTCGTCCGGCGCTCGAACGCGGCGAAGTGCTCGCAGAACCAGGTGTAGGCGTAGCCGTCGGGATGGGCAGCGCGATACTCTGCCACAACAGCGTCAGCGTCAGGCCCTTGCGCTTCAACTCCCGGGCGATCAGCGCCCAGTCCGGCTCACTCAGATCCTGTGGCGGCCGGCCAATCCGGCGGAACAGAAGCCGCTCGAGCGCCGCATGGACAGCAACGGCCAGCGCGTAAGCCCCGCCTCGCTGGCGCGTAACAGATAGGTCGAAACCGTCGTCTTGCTGATCTTCAGCCGTTCCGATTCCGCACGCACCGAAAGCCATGCTCATGCGTCAGGCGCAAGATCGTTCGGATGGTCCTTCACCGTCGTTTGTCTCGTTTGCTTCCGTCTTGGCATGGCCCCTCTCAACGTCATCGTGAGAGGCCAAAATGCCAGAACGGCGCAGCCGAGAACCGACCGTCACATCCGCCACGGAAACTGTCCGGGACTTAGCGGACATACCTGTTCGGGACTTAGCGAAAGGGGTGTCTGGGAATTACCGAAACACGCAGCAGAGGAACGCCTCGCCGGTGAGATACTGGAAGTAGGGGTTCTCCACCCAGCGCTCGCACAGCACCTTGTCCGACAGGTTGAAGGTGTGCTTGAGGATCGCCGGGTCGGCAGCGGCGGCATGCCCGGGCCGTCCGAATAGACGGCGCCAGAACGCTCCTCCAGAACCGGCCAGTCGATCGCCTGCGCGAGCCGCACCAGCTCGTGCTTCATGTTCATGATCTGATCGAGTCTGGAGCGGAATAGGTGCTGCTCTCCCGTCTCGCGCTTCTCGCGTAGCCTGGACGCTCGCCGTCCCCTCGGTGCGCCGCCGCCGAACCGAGTCAATCACGCTCCGCAGCACAATCGCAAATCGAATTGCAGGAGAACAGCCCCAAAACACCGCAAATCCTGCAATTCCAAGCCGTCGTCCGCCTTAATCAGGATGTCAGATCAATGGCTTGCGGATAGTTCACAGCCGACTTGTTAATGCCGGCGAAGTAGCTCCCATGGAACTGAAGCGCCTAGCCGAAGCCGCTGACCCGGTCGCCATGGGCTGCGCATCCGCCGACGTGGCATATCGCTGCGACCGGGGAATCCCTGCCGCGAACGGCCTCCGCCCGGCTGGCGATAGTCTTGCGGCCATATTACTTTTATTCTAGCGCGTAAGGCTGTTTTGCGATTGGCCGGAAATCAATTCGCATCGGGTAGCCCTAAACCTCAATGAGCTTCGCCACAACCTGCAACATATGCGCGCGATGCAAGTCTGCTGGCGTGGACAAATTCAAGCCCAAGAAGTTGCGAAATGAGCCTGCCACAGAGAAGAGGCTGCCGGGTGAAATGCCAATGCGGTATTCCAGAGCTTTTCTTGCGCCTTTGAGCGAATCGAAGCCCGGGTGACATCGAACCCAACACATGAAACCACCAGAGGGGTGGGAGATGGAGCAGGTGGAGGGAAACGTCTGGGATATTTGCGATAGGCCGCGCCTTACTCGTTTTCCGAGTTCTTCGCGAATGCGGCGCAAATGGCGATCGTAGCCGCCCGAGTTGATGTAGTTCACGATAGCACGCTGAACAGCGACGTTCCCAAGTTCGGCGCCCTCAGAGTAGAGCGTTTCCAGCATCTCGCGGCGGTACCTCCGGTCGTGCACCCATGCGACCCCGAATCGCGGCCCTAAGCCCGCGGAGAAACTGCCCAACTGCGTAACAATGTCAGCCACATCATATTTCTTCAGGGTCGACGCAGTTTGGGGACTATGCGACAACTCTGCGTAGAGATCAATTTCGATTATGCGAGCTCCATGCTTAGTCGCGCTCTCGACGACATTTCTGAGCACATTGTCCGAGTACGTTGTGCCGGTTGGAAAATGACTGATGGGCATCAAAATGCACGCGGCAATCGTATTGTTTTCCAGCAAGTAGTCGAATTGCGCGGGATCCAAACCGAACCTCGGATGGGAGTAGATCTCCACATGTCGAAGTTGTCGCCGTTGAAGGGCTGCAAACAGAGGATAATAGGTAGGGGTCTCGATCAGCACTGTGTCTCCAGGCTTCGTGACGGTATCGAGAGCCATCTCTATCGCTTTAGCGATACTGCTCGTAAGGATGATGTCGCCGCCGCGAGCAAGCACACCGCGCAAACCGAGTCGCTTTGCAACGATCGCCCGTAATTCGGAATGCCCTTCCAATGGCTCGGGAGAGTTTGGGTATCTGATGTCCTCACGAATGGTGCGCAACAGCTGCGCATTGATTTGCTTCGTAGGGATCAGATCATTGCTCAAATGCAGATTGGCAAAATTTGTGACACCGCTCTGTCGCCACCCGCTGTTCAGCTCGTAGAGGCTCGGTGCTTGTGTGGGAGAGGCGTTACGCGCGATTTGCAGTTCATCTTGCATTTCCGGAAAGTTTGCCAGGGCACGGTCGATGCGAGAAACATAAAAGCCAGAACGTGGTCGAGCTTCTATGACGCTTTCAGATTCGAGAAGCGAGTAAGCATGATGCACGGTCACCATACTGAAACCGGTCTGCCTGCTCATCTCCCGCACGGATGGGACCCGGTTTCCGGGCTTGATTAGGCCCAGGCTGATCCATTCTTGGATTAGTTTCGCCACCTCTTGATACCGGTGCATCGCCCAATCTGTACTGACACGATTAGCCACTTTATGCTCGTGGCATGACAGCGAAACTAATGTTGGGATCCACCCATGTCAACTCCCAAGGTGCCTGAGCGAGCCGCGCGAAAGCGCTCTGGATCTGAGCTTGCTCTGACCCCCTGAAACTAGATCGTTCGAAAGTAGAGTTTTCCGCGGCCTACCAAGGACTAGATGAACATCCACAAGAATGCTCGACAGCCCCTCCAAACTCAGATTGAAGAGCCGACGAGTCATCACCAATCTGCCGCACAGGTATAATTGGCGTCGGCCACATGCCTATTGAGGCCGCCACAAATTGCCTTTCGTTGTAGGTTGTCCGCGATCCTCGCTGAGGTTTACCTGTCAGGTCGTCGAAGGAATCGCGTTACCGGCGCAGTGATCCGCCTAGTCGCCGCTATGGCAATCTGTATCTATGTCTTTTTCGTCTTTCTGCCTCTTTTAGGACAGCGTCGTCCTAGTTAGATTCCCTCTCATCAGCGACCCAGGAGCATCAGTATGAGCACTGCATCCAGCAACATGACGGTGAAAGCTCGCGAAACGAGCGGCGCGCCCGACGAGTACTACGTCGGTTTGGGCCGATTGGAGAAGTCGCTCCCTAAGTCGACGTATTTTGATCCGGCTCAGTACGATCGCGAGTTGAAGGCTATTTGGTATAAGGAATGGAACTACGTTTGTCGTTCCGAGGCCATCGACAGGGGCTCGTTCCGGCGGCACGCGATCGGAGATCAGGACGTCCTTATTGTCCGCGACGAGCAAGGCGACCTGCATGCCTACCATAATACCTGTCGACATCGTGGCTCGAGGCTGTGCACCGCACAGGAGGGCAGCTTGAATAGCGGGAGCATTGTCTGCCCCTATCACGCATGGACCTATGCGCTCGACGGTAAACTTACGGGAGTACCCGGCCTTGCAATGCCCCCCGATTTTGACAAGGCATCATTCTCCCTTTTTCCCGTCGCGGTTTCTGTATGGCGCGGGTTTGTCTTCATTAACTTGGACCCCACCGCCGTGCCGAACTTCGAGCCCTTCGGTGCGCGGGTGGCCTCCCTCGCGAATTGGCCGCTAGAAGAGCTTAGGTTAGGATACTCATTCAGCTTAAACGTGGCATGCAACTGGAAGATTTTTTGGGAGAACTCGTCTGAATGTTATCACTGTCCCGGCGTGCATCCGGAACTTTCAAAATTGGTGCCGATGGTTGGGCGTGGGATTCTGGAGTTGCGCCAAGATCCCAACTGGCAGGAGAATCAGCATAAGCAACATCCGCGTTTTCAAGGTGGAATTGCAGAAGGCGTGATGACCTATTCGATAGATGATGGGCAGACTAAGGGATCGTCCTTTCCTGGGCTCACCGATGAGGATTTGCGTACTGGCTTCGGCATTAGAACAAATTGGCCATCAGTAGTGTTTGCGGCCAATATCGATATGGTACGCACGCACAGGGTACGTCCGCTCGGTACAGAGGAAACGGAGGTCAGCGTGGAGTACTTTTTTTCTGAAGAGAATCTCGCAAACCCGGAATTTGACCCAAAAAGTAATATCGAATTTACTCGCCGAATTATGGAACAGGACGCTAAAGTATGCGAACTCAATCAAGCGGGATTGCGCTCTTTGGAGTTCCAAAGCGGGGTGCTTATGCCGTCTGAAAATTACGTCCTGGCATTTCAAGAATGGGTTCGTAGTCGCCTTTCTGCGTGACGGCAGAACAGTCGATGCTCAATTTTGTTCCACTTCGACCTGCCCGGCGGATAGCATTGACGTGGAACTTTCGTCGGCGAAAAGTCTGCGGTTCGCGCTTCCGCAGCCGCGCGCGGGCGCCGTTCGAGCCGCCAGATATCTGTCTAGTCGCGCGAATGCCCCCCCCTCCCCGCGACCGAGGGAACATATCATGAAAACGCGCGCGGCTGTCGCCGTCGCCGCCGGAAAGCCGCTGGAGATCATGGAGGTTGACCTCGACGGTCCCCGTGATGGCGAGGTGCTGGTCGAGATCAAGGCAGCCGGCATCTGCCACACCGACGAGTTCACGCTGTCGGGCGCCGACCCGGAAGGCCTGTTTCCGGCGATCCTCGGCCATGAGGGCGCCGGCATCGTCGTCGACGTCGGCAAGGGCGTCACCTCGGTCAAGAAGGGCGACCATGTCATCCCGCTCTATACGCCGGAATGCCGGCAGTGCCCGTCCTGCCTGTCGCGGAAAACCAATCTGTGCACCGCCATCCGCGCCACGCAGGGGCAGGGCTTGATGCCGGACGGCACCTCGCGCTTCTCGATCGGCAAGGACAAGCTGTTCCACTACATGGGCTGCTCGACCTTTTCCAATTTCACCGTGCTGCCCGAGATCGCGGTGGCCAAGGTCAATGCCGACGCCCCGTTCGACAAGATCTGCTACATCGGCTGCGGCGTCACCACCGGCATCGGCGCTGTGATCAACACGGCCAAGGTCGAGCAAGGCGCGACGGCGATAGTCTTCGGCCTCGGCGGCATCGGCCTCAACGACGCTGTGGTCCCCATCGCCCTGTGGCGCGCCGACTACAACACCGCGCGGCCGCATTCCCAAATCGCCTGGCAGACACCGGCCGAGTTCGCCACCACCTTCAATCCGCGACGGTCGCTCGCGCTGCACTATGCCAAAGGCTCCGCGCCAGCGCCCGTCGCTTCACCCGCCCAGCAGGGCACAACCCACGCCGGAAATGAACTCAAAACTGGATAGAAACTGGGGGCAACGTCACAGACGTAGGATGGTTGAAAGAACGTTCGGCTGGCTCATACCTGGCGCCGCCTCATGCGCGACTACAAACGACGCATCGATCTCCGAAGCCATGATCCATGTGGTCATGGACAGCCTTTTGATGCGCAGAATTAGCCATTGAACCAGTTCTCACACGAACTCTTAGCTGATCTCTGCTACCGCCTCGATTTCCACCGCCATGCCTGAAGGAAGCGCTTGCACGCCTGACGCAATTCGAGCGTGCTTTCCCGCGTTACCCAAGATATCGCAAATCAGGTTAGATGCTGCGTTCAGCACCCGGGTCTGATCTTCAAAACTCTCTGTGCAGCGCACCAACCCGGCTATCCTGACCATCTGTCTGATGTTGCTAAGATCTCCATCACATGCGTGAAGGAGTTGGCTTAATACATTGACAGCGCAAATCCTGGCGGCGTTCTCGCCATCCTCAAGCGTCAAATCTCCGCCTACAACTCCTCTATATACGAGTTGACCATCTTTCCTGGGGCCTTGCCCGGCCACGAAAATCAACGAGCCTGCACGAACGTAAGACAGGTAATTGCCGTGCGGTGGATTAACCGAAGGAATTGTTATGCCCAGAGCCGCCAATCGCTTATCAATAGTGTTCATGTGACCCAAATCTCCAAATCTTGACATAGCTCCCGTTGGGGGCGTTCTCAACGAGCACACGAGGCCGTGCCTTACTTTTTCGAACGAGGCCCATTAACGCTGCTATTGACCTTCTGCTTTATGCTGCCGGCCAGGAAACTCCCCACCCGTGTAGCTCCAGTGGCTCAACTTCGATCAATCAAGACTTCTGCGGTCGTAGCATCGCCCAAATAATTTCCGCATCGACTTTGGCTCGCGAAAACTCAACCAGCGTCCTTGCCATTACAAATGGCGTCAGGCTGCAGGTCTGCGCAGTTATAGGCCGCCGGCTATCAACGCATCTAGTGCGTCCGTTCGAGCGTCGATCAACGCTGGGGGCTTACCAAGCGAGGCGACTTCGTTTGCCCATTTGATCCCAGCTGAGGTCAAGGTAACGACCACCGTAGCATCTGCACGTATGCGTGCTTCGGCAAGGAGGCGCCGCACCGCCGCAAGCGAAACGCATGATGATGATTCCGCTACGAGACCCACGGAAGCGAACAGTTGCATGGCGTCTTGGATCTCTGAATCAGTCGGGGAACATGCAAATCCCTCCGAGCCCCGAACCGCGCGCAGCGCGTGATCGCTGCAAATGCCCGCGCCGATCGAAACTGCCATAGTCTGTGGAGCTTCCATCTTGCCGACATGGTTTGAATTGGCCGCAAGCGCGCGCGCCAATGGATTTGCAGTCGCTGACTCACAGCCTACGAAGACAGGGATACGGTCAACAATTCCAAGCTCTCGCAATTCCAGAAAGCCCTTGTACGTCCCATAAAGATCGTCGCCGCTGCCGACAGGAACCAATAGATAGTCTGGCACTCGACGGCGCAAAGCAATCGCTATTTCGAAAGCGATCGACTTATAGCCTTGCAAGCCAAACGGATTACTGATCGGTGTCGGCAGGGAACTCTTCGACGGATACCAGCCCTTCTCATTAACAAGGTGAGCAAGAAGGCCGGCGGATCGATGCCAGTCGGTGAACACTGTAGCGCCACCGTAGGCCTGGATCATCTGGCCGTAGATATCGGGCGCTCCGTTTGACAAAAAAATGATGTTCCGTAACCCGGCAGCCGATGCATAGGCCGACGCCGAGGCCCCGTGGTTGCCGGTTGAAACTGCAGCCAGGTTAGTGAACCCGAATTCGCGCGCAAGGCTGGCATTCACCGCGTTCAACCGATCTTTGAAAGACCAAGTTGGATTGGCTGATTCGTTCTTGATGAATAGGTTCGGCATCCCGATCAATGTATTTAACCGCGCATGACGAAAGAGCGGCGTCCCACCTTCACCGAGTGTTACGAAATCATCGGCATTCGAGATCGCGAAGAATGGCGCGAACCTCGCGATGTTCCCGCCTGATTGTTCAAAGGCGCTCGGCGGCACGCGTTTAAGGGCCTCCCGAATGTCTATATCTACATCCAGCGGCCCTTGACATGCATCGCACGGTTTGAAGCGCGGAGCGAAGGGATACTGCGCGCCGCAGGATCGGCAAATGAGGAGGCGGTCAACCATTGATGTCTCTCTTGGCGGTGCGATACGCTAAGCAGCCTAGTTGTGAGGTCTTACGGGCGCTCATATAGCCCACTGTCACGCAACCTCTCGCTAGTAGCTTTTCATGATTCTCCGATAGATTTCTGTTGCCTTATCGACTTGATCCAAATCCACATACTCATCGATCGTATGCCCTTGAGCACCGTCGCCGGGCCCTAGTACTATGCACTTGGCTCCGGTCAACTGGAGCTGGCTTGCATCCGTACCCCAAGGTGCGCCGTGGAATGTTCCCCCTGTGCCTGCTACATTGCGGCATGCTTCCGCGGCGACTTCCGCGATGCGCGATCTGGTAGCGTCCTCAAGCGGAGGGTCCTCAACGGCAGGAAAAACCGAACGAACCTGCAGGTCCTGATGCTTCTTACGCAAAGCGGCGAGAACTTTTTCCACCTCCTCAATTGCAGCAGCCGGTGTCTCTTGTGGGACCAACCTTCGGTCCAGAAAAATCTCGCAACGTGCCGGCACCGTACAAATATCGCTCCCACCTTGAATTAGACTAATTGTCAGCGAAGGCGCACCCACTAACGAATGTTCATAGCTGGTACGCAACTTGTCGCCGAGGCGTACAAGCTCGGGGATGACGTGCGCCATGCCCGCTATTGCATTCAGCCCAAGTTCAGGTTTGGAGCTATGCGCGGCCCGGCCGATCGTTTCAATCCACCAGCGGACGGATCCCTTGTGCGCAACCACCACCTCAAGGTTGGTGGGTTCGCCCGCAACTGCTGCTTCGAACCCGATACCCGACTGTGCCAATGCCCGAGCCCCGGCCTTTCGATACTCCTCGTCAACCGTCCCAGCCACAAATACAGTTGCTCGCGGCTTATCTTTTCTAATGGCGACAAGAGCATACAACATCGCAGCAAGTGAAGACTTGGTGTCGCATGTCCCCCGCCCGTACATCCGGCGGGCATCACGTTCCGCAGCAAATGGATCTCGCTCCCATCCATCCGCCGGTACAGTATCCAGATGCGCGTCAAAGACGATACGCTTGTCCGGATCGGTTCCGCGCACCCAAGCGAGAACGTTATCGCGCCCCTCGCTCACGGGCTGGAACTTGAATTCAATTCCTTGGTCGCCGCAAAACTTCCCAACGTAAGCAGCAATAGCTGCCTCACCACTGCCTTTAGAGGAAAGGTTTGGATTGATACTTTCAATTTGAACCAACTCCGCAAGCAATTTCGAAACATTCGACATGACAATCCTCTGATCTGTTTAGATTTGCCCGGTAACTGGGATTTCCTGAGGCGCAGGAGTACTTAAAAACTCGTAACTGCGCTCAGTAACTGCTATGACCTCTTCAAGCTGGAAGCATCCGAACGGCAGCACGACCCGTGGTTCGATATGTAGGATCATTCCCGGTTCGATTACCGTGTCATCCTCTGATCTGATCGAGGGTGGCTCGGTTATGTCGAGGCCGGATCCATGGCCGATGCGACCAGGACCTTTGAATGCGTTTTTCGCTATGTCAGAGATCGCAGCCAATGGAACACCGGGGCTGACCGCTTCGATACATTCGCGCGTAAGATCCCAAACATTCCGGTAGGCTGACTTCTGCTCCTCGCTTGCCCGGCCGACAGCCGCCACGCGATTGTAGTCAGACCAATATCCTCGGACAGTCACGCCAGCATCGCACCAAATCGTGTCCCCCACTAGAAGCTTGCGTTCCGTGGGCTCCATCGAAATTTTGTGGTAATTTCCCTCGCCGGAATTCAGAGGCAACCATTGCACTCTATCTGCTCCGCCCTCTAGCATAGCAATAGCCATGCGGCGCTGCAGATCCCGTTCGGTCATACCCGGCTGGGCGACCCTCCATCCTACAAGAAAGCCGTTTTCGTTGGCCGAACATGCTTGCCGGATATATTCAATTTCATTCTCGGACTTTATCATTCTAGCGGCCCAAAGAATGGGTGAGCCATCGACAAAAGCGACCTTAGGAACGAGCGTTTGCAGCGTTTTGAAGGACGGCACCGGCATGCCCAATCGCATTTCACTGCCGTAATCGACCCCAATCGTACTGCGCTCAAGCTTAAGCTCTTTCAGAATATCAACGAGGAGCGGCAGGCTATCATCTGCAAATCCGATCCAGGTACGAACATCCTTAACCCACGAAGTACTGCGAACAACATCGCCTTCGACCTCCGTAACGATAACTATCGGGTCTTTCCCTTGCGCCAATATCGCAAACATAGGACGAGCGTTACCTACCCATAGCTGCGTGCGGTGGCCAGTAAAATAACGACGATTGGACTCTCCAGTAAGCAGGAGCGCTTCGATGCCATGTTCGCGCATGAGCCTCCAAGCACGCTTACATCGTTTCGCATATTCATCTTTAGGGAAATCGGCAACTGTCATGGATTGTGTCAAGGTTGGTACGCCCGGGTAAGAGTTGTCGTTGCTAGGTGACTTGGCCCAAAGGGTGCCAAGGCTAGCAGATTGCAAAATGATCAAGACAAGAACAGGCGAGGCCTGACCCATGCCCAATTTCGCCTTCTCCTTTCACTGCAGACCGATTTTGTTCAAGCGCCCCATCAGCTTCAATTCGAGTTCCCGCATGAAGCAGAAGCAGCTTGATAAACGCAGTGGGAAGCGCTGATAAGCCGTCGTCGATTGTAGGATTACCTTAGCATGATTTCCTCAACAGAAAAAGATTTGCCTGTGACGAAACTCCGATTGACTTTTGTTAGCTCTGAGATCCAATGTCAATAGCCAGAGGAACAATTATTGCATGCAGTGCTCATTTGAAGGCTGGAGTGAGAAGCCTTGCCGGCTTCGCCCCAGGAATAGATGCCCGTGAGGTCCATATTCTGCCGCCCGAGCGGAGTGACGCAGCACATGGTCGGGAATAGCCCAGTCCCTGGTGGCGCAAATGGTCCACCGCTCGGCTGAGCTCCGAAATCGGCCTGTTCCGTACAGAGGTCAAGCTGCATAGAGGTCAAGCTGCTCCCTTTGCATTCGAGCGATATCTCCCACGTCCAGCTGATCAATCTACAACACCTTGGTTGAGTTGACATTCCAGGGGAACTCGTCCAGCCGCGCGCTGATGCCCACTTCCGCCGAAGCCCGCATCTGCTCGGGACATACCCTCCGAAGCGGCGGCTACACCTATTCGGGTAACCAGATCGCCTGCGCCGCGGCCCTCGGCACGCTCGACACCTACAAGGACGAAGGCCTGCTCACGCGCGACGAGGAGCTCGCGCCTTACTGGGAAGACGCGCTGCATTCGCTGAAGGGCGAACCGCATGTCATCGATATCAGAAACATCGGCCTGATCGGCGCGATCGAGCTGGCGCCGATCGCCGGAAGCCCGACCAAGCGAGCCTTCTCAGCCTTCGTAAAGGCGTTCGAGCGCGGCGCGGTGATCCGCACCACTGGCGACATCATCGCGTTGTCGCCGCCGCTGATCATCACCAAAGGCTAGATCAACGAATTGGTCGACCATGTGCGGGATGTGCTGAGGTCGGTAGATTGAGATCCGAACGTCGCCATTTCCTTTCCTCACCTGGGTGTTTGGACCGGAGACATCGCGAACAGGTGTGCGAGGACATCGCGAACAGTTTTGCGCGTTTTGCGCGAGGGGTTCGGGATGCCATTCGGGGACAACAGCGCGATGAAACAGAAACTGGAATTCGTCATGTTGGCGAGCGCGGCGGGGGCGAATGTGAGCGCGTTGTGCGCTTCGGGGTCGGCCGAACGTTGGCTCACAGTTGCTCGCGCGCTATCGAGCGGAAGGCGATGCCGGGCTTGTGGAGCGCTCGCGCCAGCCGCGCTCGAGCCCACGGCGCAGCGCCCGGAGATCGAAGCGGCGGCGCTTTCGATGCGCACGGCGCATCCGGCGTGGGGCGGGCGCAAGATCGCGCGGGTGCTTTCGCGCCAGGGGCTTGGCCATCCGGCCGCTTCGACAGTGACGGGCATCCTGCGCCGCAACGGCGTCGAGCTGGGTGCGCTCGGCGGCGGCGCCAAAGCGTTCATTCGTTTCGAGCATGCTGCATCCAACGACCTGTGGCAGATGGACTTCAAGGGCCATGTGCGCGCCGGCCGGCTGCATCCGCTGACCGTGCTCGACGATTATTCGCGGTTCTCGCTGGTGCTGGAAGCTTGCCCCGACCAGACCACCCAAACCGTGCAAACGCGACTGATCGCGGCCTTCCGGCGCTACGGTCTGCCGTGGCGCATCGCCACCGACAATGGCTCGCCATGGGGCGATGGTGGCCGCAACAACTTCACGCTGCTCACCGTCTGGCTGATCGAGGCCAGCGTCGCCGTCAGCCACTCCAGGCCTTGCCATCCGCAGACGCTGGCAAGGACGAGCGCTTCCATCACTCGCTCAAGGCCGAGGCGCAGCAGTGGCCACCCTTCGCCGATCTCGCCAAGGCCCAGGATGCCTTCGATCGCTGGGGCCATGTCAACAACGCCCAGCGTCCCCACGACGCGCTGGACGGCGGCGTGCCGCTCGACCGCTACCGGGCTTCGCAGCGTCAGTATCGCGAAACTGTCGAGCCGTTCGAATACGCCAAGGGCGATCTTATCCGACGCGTTCAGCAGCATGGCTTCGTCTCTATTCTCGGCCGCAAATTGCGCCTGTGCAGAGCCTTCGCCGGAAAATCCGTTGCCTTCCGTCCGACCGCCAAGGACGGCCTCTTCGACGCCTGGTTCAGGCACCAGAAAATAGAAACCATCGACCTCAACGCAAGCAAAAGATAAGTGAAACTGTTCGCGATGTCCTCGCACACCCTGTTCGCGATGTCTCCGGTCCAAACAACGGGGAGGGTGGCCGCTGAGCGGTGGGAGTCGGCGCGGCAGCGTGCCAACCACCTAGTCTTTTGCTGCGAGGAGCGGTCACAGTCAGCGCAACGCGCCGATCCCTTTTAGGATCACCCGCTTGATATTTTCCTTGGCTTCCCGCCATTGCCGGTCGGACAGAGACTTGCCGCCGTTAAGCGTCTCGATCTGATGGCCGAAATCGGCGTAATGCTGGGTCGTGGCCCAAAGCATGTAAAGCAGATGACGCGGGTCGACCGGGTCCATCTTGCGTTCCTCGATCCAGCGTCTGATGATCTCGACGCGCCCGTCGGTCCATTCACTCAGCGTCGATTCCATGTATTCTTGAAGCACCGGCGCGCCGTGCATGACCTCGGAGGCCCAGACCTTCGAACCGTCCGGGTGGCGGCGCGATATTTCCATCTTGGCATCGATGTAGGCACTGATGCCGTCTATCGGCCCACGCGCCGCATCAAAGCAATTGGCCGCCTGTAGCCAGATTTCAAAAATGTTCTGGACGACGGAACGGTAGAGCTCTTCCTTGGTGGCGAAGTAATAGTGGAGATTTGCCTTTGGCAGCCCTGCCAGATCGGCGATCAGCTGCATCGTGGCGCCGCCAAACCCTGCTTCCGCAAACACCTTCTCGGCAGCCAGCAGAATGGTTTTTTCATTCTCTCGCCGTATGTCTTGTCGCCGCATGGGGCGGGTGGGTTCCGCCATGTCTCCCCCGAGATTCTAGTTGACCGCTTGGTCAGGTTGTGTAGTCTGAAAGCTGACCATACGGTCAGGCTGCAAATCACTCAAGGGGCGACAAGACTCCTGGTAGATGGGAACCGCAAATGGCCGCCCCCGGCGAGAATCTGCGAATCAATTCAGACCGTTTGTGGGATTCGATAATGGAGATGGCGAAGATAGGCCCCGGCATTGCCGGCGGCAATAATCGCCAGACTGTTACTGACGAGGACGGCGAAGGGCGGCATCTGTTCAAGCGCTGGTGCGATGAGGCGGGGCTCGAAATGAGCGTCGACGAGATGGGTACGATGTTTGCCCGTCGCGAAGGCACCGACCCCAGCCTGCCGCCGGTCTATCTCGGCAGCCATCTCGACACCCAGCCGACCGGCGGCAAGTATGATGGTGTGCTCGGCGTGCTCGGCGGGCTGGAGATCGTGCGCTCGCTCAACGATCTCGGCATCAAGACCAAGCACCCGATCGTCGTCACCAACTGGACCAACGAGGAAGGCGCCCGCTTTGCGCCGGCGATGATGGCGTCCGGGGTATTCGCCGGCGTGCTCGACCAGGCCGACGTCTATTCACATGTCGACAAGGACGGCAAGAAATTCGGCGAGGAGCTCGAGCGGATCGGCTGGAAGGGCACCGAAAAGGTCGGCGAACGCAAGATCCACGCCTTTTTCGAGCTGCATATCGAGCAGGGCCCGATCCTCGAGGACGAGGGCATCGACATCGGTGTCGTCACCCATGGGCAAGGGTTGAAATGGCTGCAGGTGACGCTGACCGGCAAGGAGGCGCATACCGGCTCGACGCCGATGCCCAAGCGGCGCAATGCCGGGCTCGGCATGGCGCGGGTGATCGAGTTGGTGCACGAGATCGCCATGGACTATCAGCCCGACGCCGTCGGCGCGGTCGGCCATATGGAGGTCTATCCGAACTCGCGTAACATCATTGCCGGGCGCACCGTCTTCACCATCGACATCCGCTCGCCGGAAAAGGAGGTGCTGGACGCCATGGACGGGCGCATCCGCGAAGGCATCGACACGATCTGCGACGCGCTCGACATCAAATATCAAATCGAGCAGGTCGGCCATTTCGATCCGGTCACTTTCGATCCGGGGTGCGTCAAGGCTGTGCGGGATGCGGCGGAGCGCCTGGGATATACGCATCGCAACATCGTCTCCGGCGCCGGCCATGACGCCTGCTGGATCAACCGCGTCGCACCCACCGCAATGGTGATGTGCCCCTGCGTCGACGGTCTCAGCCACAACGAGGCCGAGGAAATCACCAAGGAATGGGCAGCGGCCGGCGCCGACGTGCTGTTCCACGCAGTGGTGGAGACGGCCGTCATCGTGGAGTGAGTTTACAGATGTACCTTCCAAACGCCGCTCACAAGAAGCGCGAAGAGAACAAGGGAACAACAAAATGACCAAAGTCATCAAGAACGGCACCCTCGTTACCGCCGGCCGCACGTGGAAAGCCGATGTGCTGATGCAGCACGGCAGGATCGTCGCCATCGGTTCGGACCTGCATGGCGACTACGAGTTTGACGCCACCGGCTGCTATGTGATGCCGGCATCGACCCGCACACCCATCTCGAAATGCCGTTCATGGGCACCTATTCGGCCGACGATTTCGAATCCGCCACGCGCACGGCCCTTGCCGGCGGCACGACCATGGTCGTCGATTTCTGCCTGCCGGCACGGAAGCAGTCGCTGCTGGAAGCTATGCAAATATCGGGACAACAAGACGAAGGCGTCGTGCGACTATTCCTTCCAAGTGGCGATCACCTGGGGGGCAAGCAGGTTCGACGAGATGGCCCCAGTCGTCGACAAGGGCATCACCTCGTCGAGCATTTCATTGGCTCTAAAGGGCGCGCTGATGGTGTCGACGACGACGAGATGTGTGCGTCGTTCCAGCGTTGCGCCGACCCTCGGCGCGCTGCCGCTGGTGCAGAGTGGCAAGGAACTCGCCTGTCGGATGTGTCGGCGCCGGAACGGGTCATATCAGCCTCCGAGTCATTGGCGTGAAGCTGCCGCAATCCGGGAATGGCCATTCGCCAGTGGGGATGGCGGTTGCCGTTTGCGCGTTGCTGTCCCACATCTGCATAGCTTCCAGCAGCGACTGCTTCGGTGCCGGCAGTCAAAATCGACCACCATTGCCGCGCAGCCGGAAAGTGCGGCGCGGATGTCAGCATGCTGACGATGATCGAGCCCTTGGCGCGCCCGCATTCTCGGCAATAATGCTCCAACGGTGAGATTCAAAACCCAGGCCGTGCCGAGTTCTTGTGCAGGAACTCCGTCCCGGCCTGTGAACCCCCCACGACTATTATCATGGCGGACCGAGATGATGCGCCCCAGACGACTTTCAATAGGACGCACGTCCACAGGTATGCCGGATCTCTTTATCGGCCGGTCGAAGAGGGCCGCGCCGCAATCCACCTTAGGATACGATTACCGTAGGGGGCGTTATATCTCATAAGTCGTAGCCACTCTCTCGGATCAGACAATCGCATAAGATCTGGGCCTGTCTAGCTGCTTACGGAGAGACGTTATGGCAAAATCGTGCGCGGCACCCCGAGTCACCGCTCCATGCGATCTCTGCAACAATCCGCGCCTTGTCAGCCTTGCTCCACGTCCGCCGCCGGCCCGCGCCGGTGAAGATTTCCAATCGATGGACCGGCTGAGTGATAGCATCATACACTGTGCTCATTCTAAGCCCAACGGTCAAAACCTAAACCGCAGACTTGCAGATCACAGCATCATTCGGAAGGTGGCCGCAAAACAACCCTTACGGTCAAGCTTCTATTACGCCTTCAGATTCAAGAACTGAGTAAGCATGATGCACGGTCGCCATACTGTAACCAGTCTGTCTGCTCATCTCACGCACGGATGGGAGCCGGTTCCCTGGTTTGATTAGGGCCGAGGCTAATCCATTCTCCAATGAGTTTCGCCACCTCTTTATATCGGTGCATTGCGCGATCTGTGCTGATATGATTCTCTTTTTAGGCTTTTTGCATGACAGCAAGCCTGCGGGTCGCACCTATGTCAAGTGCCAGGTACCTCGTCAATGCCTATGGGCTTGACGTTGCAATTGATTGTAATTCCAGTCCTGAGCGAGAAATTTGGGTTGAAAACCCTCCCGCTTTGTCACATGGAACTCCCGTCAAGTCGATGCCGTAGCCAGTCTGTTCACCATAGGCGTCTTCCCACTGCGCATTTCGATCAGAGGGCTTGGTGGACTGCCAAAACTCGTCTGCATCATGCGGGCGGCGCGCTCAACCTGATCGCCGCTATGGCAATCTGTATCTATGTCTTTTTCGTCTTTCTGCCTCTTTTAGGACAGCGCTGTAATTGTTACGCGAGTTACTGAAGGAGCATCAGTATGAGCACTGCATCCAGCAACATGACGGTGAAAGCTCGCGAAACGAGCGGCGCGCCCGACGAGTACTACGTCGGCCCGAGGTAAGGACACGAACCAATTCGTGCTCGACTTTAGCGTGGGCGGCACTCGCAAACAAATGCGCTTGACTGCGCCTTGAGCGAACTCAACATCGATAAAAGTTCGGACCTCGTGATTTGCCAGCACCCCGCAAATTTGGATTGAAAGGCACACGCTGTGCACAGTTCATGAGTTATTCCGAACAACCCAGACTTTGAAAGGCCTGCCGCATGACTGTCCCCTCGATCGCCAATCCAGACCTTGAAGTCCTGTTCGACAACAAGCCGCGCTGGAACCTGCCAGACTTCCGCCGCCACGGCTTCCACAATCTACATACAACTATGCGCTATACGATGTCGCTGCGCGCTCCCCGCATCCTGCCACTCAGGAAAGGGATCGACTGGACCGTTGGCGATCGGCCCGAGGTCGCACGCTATCTTGCCATGTCGCATTTTTCGGCCTTCGTCGTGGTGCGCGATGATCGCATCCTTTATGAAGCCTATGCGGCGGACTTCGGGCCCGACAGGCCCCACACAATCATGTCTATCACCAAGACGACAATCAATCTGATGCTTGGCCGCTGCGTCGCTGATGGCCTCGTCGACCTTGACCGTCCGGTGAAGGACTACATCCCAGAGATCGGAACAGGTTATGCCGAGGCGACCGTCAAGGCGACTGCCGACATGAACGTTGCCAACGACTACACCGAGGACTACACCGACGCCAACTCTACGGGCTTCGACCTAGAGGCCGCCTTAGGCTGGCGCCTCCCGAGAGAGGGACAGAAGGAGGAGACGACTCACTCCTTTCTCTGCGGCATCACCGGCCGCGACCTAACTAACCGCACCGGTGAGGTGCTTTATAAGTCGGCTAACAGCGAGGTCCTTCGTTGGATAATCGAGCGGGCCAGCGGCAGACCTCTGCGCGACTGGCTGATCGAGATCGTCGAGGCGGCCGGCATCGAGGGATGCTTCCACATCGCCTGTGACCGCGAGGGCGTGCCGGGCAGTGCCTTTCTCACCGCACGCGATCTGGCGCGCTACGGGCTGCTCTTTGCGCGCAAGGGCGAGGGTGTCGACGGTCGCCGTGTCGGCGATGCAGCCTTCATCGAAGACACGCGCCGTAATCCAGGCCCTTCCTGGCCGAAGCCGGGCGATTGCACACGGTATAGTCGCCAAATGAATACCGACGGCACCTGGCTTGGGCACGGCGGCTATGGCGGCCAGTTTATGCTCGCGAATCCCGACACCGGCACCGTCGTCGTCTATTTCAGCGTGCTCGAGAACGCGAGCGCCTACGATCCCGGCTTCAGTGACCCCCTGGTGAAAATGATGGCCGAGGTCGCGGCACAATGTTGAGCTAGAGTCGTTGACTCAACTTATCAAATCCTGTGGCCGAGGATCTGTTCGGACCTAGGTAGCCCCAAATAAGGATGTCAATGACCGCTGAAACGGCGCGGCCGGTTCCACGCATTTGCGGGACCCTCTGCCGGATTGAACTAAGCCGCTAAGAACGACAGCCACAACTCTCGGCCGGCGTTAGTGAATCAGAAGGCAATGGAGAATGTACAGCGCTCGGCAGACGGTCGCGGGGTTCGCCGATGAGAAAAACGGCGCAAACTGCTCGCTGACGTGGAGTGCGCCCCTCGGACCGGACAGGATGAACAAGCAGAATTGACTTGGAAGCCGGGCTTTCGAAGGATGGAAGCCCATGGTGACTTATCGCACGCACAGCATCGAGTTCAAACGTCAGGTAGTGCAGGAGTTCCTGTCCGGCGAGACGCTGCATGGTCTCGCCAAGCGGCACGAACTGCCGCGTAACCTGATCCGCATCTGGGTTCAGAAGCACGAGGCCGGCTCCTTCGACGAAGACGTGGCGGCGGCCGACACGATGCAGACCTATGAGGCGCGGATCGCAGCGCTGGAGCGGCTGGTAGGCCGGCAAGCCTTGGAAATTGAGTTTCTAAAGGGGGCTCTGAAAAGCGCACCACGTCCGAGAAGCGGGACTACATCCGTGATCACCGGCCCGGCGGTGTCTCCATCGTAAGCGCTTTTGGGACCACCTTTTGGGAGTGGTCGCGATCTGTGAGGTTGCCGATCCTGTATTGGGATCGGAGATCGGCTTGTGTCTGGACTTGACCTTACGCTTGACCCGGAGCGGCAGCCTCGGCGTTTCGAGGTGATCAACGGTGCCGGCGGCCGGCGTCACTGGTCGATGGACGACAAGGCGCGGATTGTCGCGGAGACATTGGAACCGAACGCAATCGTTTCCGAAATCGCCCGGCGTTATGGTCTCAGGCCGCAGCAGGTGTTCGCCTGGCGCCGCGAAGCGCGCAAACAGGCCGCTTCGGTGCAGCAAGATTCTCCTGCCTTTCTGCCGGCGGTTGTGACGGCGGCGGAGCCTGTAGCCAGCCGTTCACTGAAGCAGCGGAAACGGCAAGCCACCCGAGATGCGGGCATGATCGAGCTTGAGATCGACGGCATCGCGATGCGCGTCGGCCGGGGCGCCGATACCAAGAGGGTGGCTGCTGTAATCAGCGCGCTGAAGGCAACGTCGTGATCGGGCCGACGGGTGCGGTCAAGGTCATGGTGGCGACGAAGCCGGTCGACTTCCGCAAGGGTGCGGAGGGATTGGCTGCGCTGGTGCGAGAGACGATGGGAGCCGATCCGTTCTTATGCGTCGGGCGAGATTATGTGGCGGAGCCGCCCTGACGCCCGTCAGGGCCAGCCAAACCCAGCTTGCCTCCGCCACATAATA
>NZ_JAMYQN010000038.1:0-20949 GCF_040320905.1 Mesorhizobium sp. M0590 | reverse complement strand
TCCGCTAAACACGGGGGCTGCGCGGCGGACACGCCGACGTCACCGCAATGCCACGCCATTTTGCAGAACTTGACGCACACAACTTTTTGCACGCGCCCCCCTGCCCGGCCGTTGAACCCGTTGGGCGGCTTGCTAGTCTGCCAAGCTCCTAACAGGGATAGCAACCTGGAATGAACACAGCACTGCTTTTGATGGCTCAGTATGGTGGCAAGGCCATCATCCCGATCGATGAGGTCTGCCGAGACTATTTCTCCCACCTGACGCCGCCGAAGTTGGTCCGAAAGATTTCCATGGGGGAAATTGCCCTTCCGCTCGTGCGGATCGAGGACAGTCAGAAGTGTGCCAAGGGCGTCCATCTCGCCGATTTGGCCAAATACCTTGAGTTCCGGACTGAGGCTGCGAGAAAGGAAATGACGGGTCTCACGGAGTAGCGAGGGAGCGTGAATGAGGTTTCGTTCAGCCCTGCCGTACACAGCCGCCCGCGGCTTATGGCCTGATGAGCGACGAACTGGATCAACCGTTTCAAGGCCGGTACTGCATTTGGTACAGCACCACTTCAACAAAGACGCGTAATCGACTGTCTGAACTGCATGTTTGTTGGGACTGCGTCCCATCTGATGTTGGACACGATGGTACAACTTTGCAGTATCAAACGAGGCTTTTCGCGAAATGATCCTACAGAACACGCACGTGTCCCTGCGACGAGCCGAAGCAGCGCACCGGCTGCGTGGAACACGCTGACGGGAGGGGCCTGAAAAAGAAGATTATTAGTCGGCTGCCGAGGTCATTATGAATTCAAATGCCGTCAGCTATTTGTACAGTTCTGGCTTACTCATTGCGCCAATAACTGCCTTTCGCCCTTCTGATAGTGATTGCAGACCCGCCTCGGCAGCGATTGCAGCCCGGTATCCGTCCAGCAGCTTGCTCCGGCCGGAATTCCGCTGAGTATTGAATGGATCCAGGCCTGGGCCTGCAGGCGATAGGCATCGGTGAAGCGAGGACGCCAGTCCGCGGGATAGGCCGTTCCTCGCGACAGACCCGAATTGATCTCGGTGCGCAGGGGCGAAAGCAGCGAGACCGTTGCGGTGGAAGCGTAAGCGCCTCGCGGATCGCCTATGGATTTGGGCTTGACGTTTTCCGGAATCGCCAGGGCATGAGTTCCTCGATCTGGGTTTGCGGATGGCCGTTGATGATGGCGTCGAGGGTTTCGGCGAGGTAGGCGACCGGGTTGACGTCGTTGAGCCTGCAGGTGGCCACGATGGAGGCGAGCAGCGCCCAGTTGTCGAACGTAGTGCTGTGCTGCGATTGTCGACAGTGTCCCAGGAGCCTCTTAGGGACTATTGCCTCCAACGATCCGTTGCTTTCCCCACCCCAACTTTCAAAATTGTGGTAAAGTCTCGACGTTGTTATTGGCTTTGAGCGAGCGGTGTGAGGGCGCTGGAGGCTACCATGCACTTCATTAAGCTCCTGGTTGGCTCAGCAATATTGACAGCATCGGGGGCAGCGTTTGCGGCAGAGGAGGTGTCTGTCGAGAGAGGACGGCTGGTTTCCATCATCGGCAGCTGTCACGACTGCCATACTGACGGCTACAGGGAAGCCGAAGGCGCACTCGACCCCACCAAGGCATTGAGAGGGAAAGTAATAGGTTGGCGGGGGCCGTGGGGCACAACGTATGCAAGCAATCTGAGATGGAGCGCGCAAGACCTTAGCGAAGACGGGTATGTAACCTACATCAAGACACTTCGCACATTGCCGCCGATGCCTTGGTACAACGTTCGCGTCATGCCGGAGAGCGACATTCGGTCATTCTATCGATATGTGAAGTCGCTCGGTGATCCCGGCGCCTTCCTCCCGAGAACGGCGAGACCGGGGGAAGAGCCGAGGACGCCCTTCGTCACGCTGGAGCCACCGCAAATGCCGAAACCTTGTTCACGCGACCTGGACTGCGGCGTGGGCGAAGTTTGCTCGGCCGCACCAGTCCGCCAATGCGTTAAGAAGTAGGCACCGTGGGCAGCGGCCCTCTTAAGACAGCCGACCCCAATTACGCGGTAGGGCGAAACCTTAAGTTTCGGAATAGTAGCGAACGCCGCCCTCGGGCCAGACGTCAAGTCAGACCGTCAATGATAAAACTTAGGGTGAGCGCCTCGCGGATCGCCTGTGGATTTGGGCTTGACGTTTTTCGGAATCGCCAGGGCATGAGTTCCTCGATCTGGGTCTGCGGATGGCCGTTGATGATGGCGTCGAGGGTTTCGGCGAGGTAGGCGACCGGGTTGACGTCGTTGAGCCTGCAGGTGGCGATGGAGGCGAGCAGCGCCCAATTTTCGGCCCCGACTTCGTGACCTGCAAACAGGGCATTTTTTTCTGGTCAGGCATACTGGCCTGATCGCGTTTTCAACCGGGTTGGTGTCGAGTTCCAGGCGGCCATCGTCCAGGAAGCGGGTCAGGCCTTGCCAGTGGCCGAGCCCATGCCGGATGTCTTCGGCCAGGCCAGAGCCGGAGGAGATCATCGATAGCTGCTTTTCGAACCATGGTTTCAGGGCAGCGATGAAGGGCGCGGAATGCTCCCGTCGGGCGGCAAGCCGGGCTTGAGGTGATGCGAGCATCCGCGCGTGATCCGCACCCATTACCCCTACGCCGATAATTCCAACGCGTATACTCAAGTTGACCTCCGTATTATTCCAATGCGTTCAGTCAAGCCAGCCGGTTGTCCGGGCTTTTCCGGCCTCGTGCGAGTCGGCGGCCGCCTGGATGAATTTCACCCAGCGCAGCCCGTCGAGCACGTTCGGAAACAAGATCGTGACTGCCTCCGCATGAACGGTTGCACGGTACAACGCGGTACGCGATGCCGTTTCGTGAGACGCTTCTCGCAATGAATCCTGGCCGGCTCCGCGGGCGAAAGCGCGTCAGAGAAGCAGCCGCTGGTCCGTTGTAGGCAAGATGCGGATCATATCCGCAGTAGGATGAACCTGCCGTGCCGGCGTGTCTATCTTCTGAGGCTGACCGGTGCTGGCGGCGCGCTCAATGGCAAGCAGGGCGCGCACGTCGGCAAATCCTTCTCCACCGTCGGCTTCAGGCGGTTGTGCATTCAGGATGCAGTCGGAGAAATACGCGGTCTGTCCGGCGAAATGGTCTGTCTGCGGGAACGCCTTTTCGGTTCTGATGTCGCCATGCCGAAGCTTCATTTGCACGGCAGTCTCGAAACGGAAGCCAGGGTCGGCCGTTACGCTCCCCTTCGTTCCGGCCACGTGGTAAAAATCCGAATTGTCCGCGCCGAAGCTGGCAATGAACTGCGCAAGCCGGCCCTCGGGGAAGCGCAACGTCACGGCAATGCTTTCCTCTACCTCCCCGACTGAGGCGCTGCCGAAACTCCTTACCGCGACTGCCTCGATCGGCTCAGTGGCAAAGATATGGCGCGCGGCATTCAGGCAGTAGACGCCGATGTCCTGCAAGGGACCGCCCCAATAGGCGGCCTTGAGGCGGTGATTGTCGGACGACGCTACGAAGGAGAAGACCGCGGCAAAGATGCGGGGATCGCCGATCTCACCGCTGCGGATGCGCTCCAGGACCTCGACAGTGCCGGGCTCGTTGTGCAGCCGATACGCCGTCATCAGGTACGCTCCGCTCTCATTGGCGGCGGCGATCATCGCCTCGCATTCCGCCTCGGTCGTGGCCAGCGGCTTCTCAACGAGCGCGTGCTTGCCGGCTCTCAGGGCTCGGATCGCATAGTCGGCATGCATGGAGTTCGGCAATGCCACGTAAACTGCATCGGCGACGTCCGATGCGAGCATCTGGTCGTACTGCTCATAGCTGAAGACGTGTTCCACGCCGTAGAATTCGGCGAGCTTGGCGGCGTTTTTGGCCGAGCCGCTGACGATCGCCGTGATTGTCGAGTTTCCGGTCTGGGACACACCGGGCATAAAGGCTTCCTGTGTGATCCAGCCCGCGCCCACCACGGCATATCGTATCTTTCTCAATTGCTCCTCCCGAATGGGATCACTCCCGGCACTCGTCTAAAAATGGTCACGCCGTGGCCAGCGGAGCGTCTCTGAGGCCTGACGGCAGCGGTCGATTTGAGCCAGTCGCTCGATGGGTCTGTTGTCGCCTCTCAGGGGCAAAGGCGGGCAAGAGTCATCCCTCGCCCGCCGCAGAGTTGCGCCCCCCGCCTACTTTCCGATGCAGGTGTCGGCGGTTTCGGGGGTGCAGACGTCGAGACCGGTGTAGGTCGGGTCGGCCGGCGCGGGCTTGCCGTCCTTGATGTCCTTCAGCGCCAGCATGGTCTTGTAGCCCATTTCGAACGGCCGCTGTCCGACCTGGCCGAGCGACAGGCCTTCCTTCATCTGGTCCATCTGCACCGGCAGCGTGTCGGCGACGACCAGAGCCAGCTCCTTCTTGGCGATCTTATCCTTGTACGGCTCGACCGCAGCGCGATTCGCATCCGGTATGAATTGCGGAAAGCCGCCTGTCGGCACGAAGGCGTCGAGGTTTGGCGTCTTCGCCATGAAGTCCTGGAACTGCTGAACCGACAGAGGGAAGTCGTCGTTGGTATAGAGAGGGCAGCCCGGTGCTTCCGTCCAGCCGTTCTGGCCGGTCAGGGCATCACCTGGCGAGGCGGCCGACTCCTTGCCGGCCAGCGTATCGCGTATACCCTTCATGCGCTCATTGTGGTTGGCCGCGGCAGCTCCGCCCGACTGGATACAGATGGTGCCGCCTTTCGGCTTGATGGTCTGCACGATCTTGGCGAGGTTGACGCCAATTTCGTAATTGTGCGTGCCGATATAGGCGACACGCAGGTCCTTGTTCTCCGGTAGCACATCCGAGTCCCAGGTAAGCACGGGAATGCCCGCTTCCTTGGCGGCCTGAAGCGCGACGGCCATTGCCGCGGCGTTCGACGGGGCGACGGCGATGCCGTCGACCTTCTTGGCCACCAGGTCCTGCACGATCTGCACCTGCTCCTCGCCGCCGCCATGCTCGCCGGGGCCGATATACATGCATTCGATCGCGCCGCTGGATTCGGCTTCGGCCTTCTTGCAGCCGTCACGAGCCTGGTCGAAGAAAGGATTGTTCATGTTCTTCGGCACAAGGGCGAAGACGTATTTCTGCTGGGCATAGGCCTGCCCTGCCATCAGCGCGGAAAACGCCACGGCCGCCGTCAGAATGTATTTTTTCACCTGTTCCTCCACTTTGTTTTGACGTCCACTATCCCCGACGGCTTGCGGCCGCCGGATTCTATTTGCGCTTCCAGGTAAACATACCCTCCAGCGTCGCCCGCAGCGACTTGCCCGAGGTCTGCATGCCGAGAAGCACGGCAAGAATGATGAAGGCCCCGACAAAGGCGCCCTGCCAGTTCGAATCGATCCCGGCCATCAGCAGCGCGTTGCGGATGACCTCGAGGAAGGCCGAACCGATCACAGCGCCAAACGCGGTTCCGTAGCCGCCCATCAGGCTGGCCCCCCCGATGACGGTGCCGGCGATCACCCTCAACTCGTAGCCGGTTCCCATCGCGTTGATGGCCGAGCCGCTGTAGCCGAGCAGCAGCAGGGACGCGATCGATGCGGTAAATGCGCAGAAGACATAGGCCTGGAATTTGATCCAGTCGACGGGGACGCCGGTCATCCGCGAGGCGTTCTCGTTGCCGCCGATCGCGAAGAGGTGGCGCGCCCAGGCGGTGAAAATGAAGACGGAGCCGACGATGAGCGCGAGGATCACCATCACCCAGAACTGCGAGGACAGTTCCGGGATCCAATGAGGCACCCAGCCGTCAGGCGTGTGCCTCGGCCATTTGGCCTGGCCGATGGCCTTGACGATCGGCGCATCGGGTCCGAACTGGTAAAGCATCTGGTTGCCGGACAGCACGACCGCCAGCGAGCGCGCGATCGACAGCATGCCTAGCGTCACCACGAAGGACGGCATGCCGATATAGGCCACGAAGAAACCGTTAAAGGCTCCGCAGGCGATGCCTGCGAGCAGACCCGCGCCAAACGCCACATACCAAGGCTGGTGCCAAGTGAGCAGCAGGCCGGCGACGATCGCGACCAGCCCCATCACCGAGCCGACCGACAGATCGATGCCGCCGGTGATCAGCACCACCGTCATGCCCAGCCCCATGATGGCGATAGGTGCAAAATTGCGGGTGGTGTTGGTAACGTTGTCGACCGTGCCGAAGCTGGGCTCCAGCCACGTCATGAAGACCACCAACACGAAAAGCGCGATCGCGACCCAGAAGGCCTGGCTGGCGATCATCTTCTGGAAAACGCTCTGCTCTATTATGCCGACCACATCACCGATGGACGCATGGCCTTCCTTCAGCATGTCGCTCTGGCTATGCATCACGGATCGCTCCCGTAATTAGGCCGGTGATCTCCTCCGGCGATGTCTTCTCCGTCGCCTTGTCGGCCACTTTCGAGCCGCGTCTCAGCACGATGATGCGGTCGCAGACCGCGAACACATCGGGCATGCGGTGGCTGATCAGCATTACCGACACATTTTGCGATTTGAGCCGCCGGATCAGCTCCAGCACCTCGGCTACCTGGCGGACCGAAATCGCCGCGGTCGGCTCATCCATCAGCACGAGCTTGGAGTTGGATAGCCGGGTGCGGGCAATGGCGACCGCCTGCCGCTGGCCGCCTGACATTTTTTTGACCAGATCGCGCGGCCGCGTCTCCGACTTCAGCTCCGCGAACAGTTTTGCCGAGCGGTTGATCATCGCCTGCTTGTCGAGCACGCGGAGCGGCCAAAACCCCTTCTTAATCTCGCGGCCGAGAAAGACATTTTGGGCGGCCGTCAGATTGTCGGCCAAGGCCAGATCTTGATAGACGACCTCGATCCCTTCGCCCCGTGCCTCGATCGGCTTGTGGAAATGGCAAACCTTGCCGTCCACCGCGATTTCGCCGTCGGAGGGTGGGAAGTTCCCCGCAATCAGCTTCACCATGGTCGATTTCCCGGCACCGTTGTCGCCCATCAGGCCAACCACCTCGCCGGCAGCAACCGCGAAGCTAACATCTGACAAGGCGCGGATAGCACCAAAGCTTTTCGAGACGCTTCGTACGTCCAGCACAGACACATTCTCCTCCCTGTGCGACGTCGACTTGAGCACTCAGCCGACGTACCTCTCTCCGGCTGCAATCTATATTGCAAAATGTACAAACATGCAATGTTTATTTCAGACGCATGCGGGGCGGCGACCAACTCTCCCTCGCATCAGTCTGTTCGCAGCCACTTGCTCTCCCGGGCCGAGCCCTGAATTGCCTCCACGAGTTCCTGGATGCGTTGGCCGGCCCGGAAGCCGAAAGACTCGTCTCGCTTCCCGGCGATCGCATCGACGAACCGCGCAATCTCGATAGCCTTCAGATCGTTGAAGCCGAGCTGATGGCCTGATGCGACGCAGAAGAGTCCATAGGGATCGTGATCCGGACCGGCCTCGATGCGCCGAAAGCCACGCCGGCCGCCGGGATCGGCCGTGCTGTAGAAATGCAGCTCGTTGAAGCGCTCCTGGCTGAAGACGAGCGCCCCCTTGGTGCCATAAACCTCGAAATCGTGCTGCATCTTGCGGCCGGTGGCGACCCAGCTCGCTTCGATGCTGCCGGATGCACCATTGGCAAAACGCAGAAATGCGCGACCGATGTCGTCGACCTCGATGGTCCGGCGCCCGCCTCGGCCATCCGGACGGCTCGCTATGACGGTGACGGAATCGCCGAGGACCCGTTCCACCGAGCCAAGCAGAAACTCCGCCGTGGCCAGAGCATGGCTGCCCAGATCCGCCAATGCGCCACCGCCGACAGGATCGTGCCGGAAGGTAAATGGGCTTTCCGCATCCGCCATGTAGTCCTCGGCGTGAATGCCGCGATAGCTGCGGATCTCGCCCAACTCGCCCGCGCGGATCATCTGCCGCGCCAGCGCGAGCAGCGGGTTGCAGAGATAATTGAACCCGACCTGCGTCCTGACGCCGGCCGCTTCCGCCGCCTCGGCCATCCGTCGGGCATCCGCCGCAAGGGGCGCCAGCGGCTTCTCGCAATAGACGTGCTTGCCGGCGGCAATGGCGGCGAGCGCCATCTCCTTGTGGAAGCCGTTCGGCGCCGTGATATCGATCATATCGATCTCCGGGTCCTCGACCAGACGCCTCCAGTCCCCGCTCGCCCGCGCGAACCCCAAGGCCTGCGCCGCCTGCGCGGCGAGGTCCTCGGTTCTGTCCGCAACCGTGTGGAGCACCAGTTCGTAGGGAAGATCGAAGACACGTTGTGCGGCAGCAAAGCCGAACACATGGGTCTTGCCCATGAAGCCGGTGCCGATCAGGCCGATTCTGAGTTGAGGTTTTTCACCGGCCATTCAACTCGGCTCCGTTTACCACCAGCGCTGAGTCGATCCGCCCGGCGAAAAAATCGAGCACGTTCTGCACGGACGAGATTGCCATGCGCTCGCCGCACTCGGCGGTGAGCCCGGCAATGTGCGGCGTCAGAATCACCTGGTCGAAGCCGAAGAGCGGATGGTCCGCGGCGGGTGGTTCATCGTCGAAGACGTCGATACCGGCCGCTGCGATGCGCCCCGCTCGCAGCGCCGCGATCAGCGCCGCCTCGTCGACGATGCCGCCCCGCGCTGTGTTGATGAGAACAGCAGTCGGTTTCATCGCCGAGAGTTCCACGGGGCCGATCACCGGGCGCTCGGCCTTGGGTACGTTGACGGAGATCGCATCGGCCCAGGCGAGTCCCGTTTGCAAATCGCTCACCGGCGCGACCGGCCCCTCCGGCCAGCCTTGCCTCTCAAGGAATGGATCATAGGCACGCACGTCCATGCCGAATGCCGCCGCCATGCGCGCCAGGTGGCGGCCGATCCGGCCGAACCCGAGGATCAGAAGCCGCTTGCCCGAGAGTTCGCTTGGCTCCAGCCGGTTGCGCCAACCCCATTCGTTACCGCGCACCGAACGATCCGCTCGGATCAGCCGCTTGGTTGCCGCCAGCAACAGCATCATGGCGTGCTCGGCCACCGACACCGAGTTCACATCGCCGACTATCGCCAGCGCGATACCACGTTCGTTGAGAGAAGGCAGATCCACAGCGTCGTAGCCGACGCCATGGCGCGAGACGATCTTCAACCTCTCGGCGCGTGCGACGGTCGGAGCCGACAAGGGCTGGGTGCGAATGACCAGGCCATCGGCCTTGCCGATCAGAGGTGCGTAGCTTGGTTCGGAGACATCTTCGACATAGTCGTAGGTGACGCCGGGCGACGCATCGAGAAGTTCGATGCCGCTCGGATGAAGTTTTCCGGCGACCAGAACGTGCGGCATCAATAGCCTCCCTTGCCGGCTTCAAGAGAGGCGGGCTTCGCGCCGGTCAATTCGCGAAAGCGGGCAACACACGCCTGGGCCGCTGCTGCGAGCAGGCGGGAGTCGCCTGACACGGTGGTCATGTCGAAACCCCATTCGATGGCACGTGCGGCGTAGTCGGCCGTGCCGCAATGGAGCGCGGCGCGTTTGCCGTTCCTCTTGCAGGCTGCAACGATCGTCCGCAGAGCGGCGATCATGTCAGGCTCCTCGCGATCGAAGGACGGCGCGAGACGCCCCTGGTGCAGGCTGAAGGTCAGGTCTGCGGGACCGACATAGATGCCGTCGAGCCCTGGCGTTGCGGCGATCGCATCGAGATTGCGCATCGCCTCGGCGGTCTCGACCATGGCGAAAGCCAGGATCTCGTCATTGGCTTCGGCCGCGTAGTTGGCACCTGCCGAGAAGTTGGCACGCGTCGGCCCAAAACTGCGCTGGCCGGCCGGCGGATAGCGCAGGTAGCTGACGAGCTGAGCCGCCTGTTCCGGTGTGTTGATCATGGGACAGATCACGCCATAGGCGCCGGCATCCAGCACCTTCATGATGATGCCCGGCTCCAGCCACGGCACGCGCGCCATGGGCACCACCCTGGATGCACGCATCGCCTGGAACATCGGAAGCAGCATCGAATAGTCGAGCGCGCCGTGCTGGACATCGATGCTCACGCTGTCATAGCCCTGCGCGGCCATGATCTCGGCGGTGAATGGACTGCCGATCGAAAGCCAGCCATTGATCGTGGGCCGCCCTTCGGCCCAGATCTGCTTGAGCTCGTTCTTGATCAAGGCGGCCTCCTCAGAACACAATCTGCGCAAGCTTGGTGTCGAGGTAGTCACCGATACCTTCGCTGCCGCCTTCGCGACCCATTCCGGAATATTTCGTGCCGCCGAACGGCGCTTCCGATGCGGCGAGAGCGAAGCTGTTGATGCCCACCATGCCTGCCTTCAGCTCGGCTACCGTGCGGCGCGCACGCTTCGGGCTCGACGTGAAGGCATAGGCCGACAATCCCATTGGCGAAGCATTCGCCCGCTCCAGCGCCTCCTCATCCGAGGAAAACCGGGTGATCGCCGCGATCGGCCCGAAATTCTCCTCGGCAAAGACCCTCATGTCGTCGGCAACATCGGTCAGGACCGTGGGCTCATGAAAATGGCCGGCATTGAACGCCGCAACCCGATGGCCACCCGCGACGAGCTTCGCACCGGCTTTCATAGCGTCGGACACGATGTCTTCGATCTCGGAAAGCCGGCCGGCATTGATGAGCGGGCCCATCTGCACGGATGGGTCGAGCCCGTCGCCCAGTTTCAACGCTTTGGCGCGTTGCACAAAGCCCTCGACGAAGGCGTCGTGCAGGCTTTCGTGGACGAAGAAACGATCCGGTGTGACGCAGACCTGGCCGGAATTGGCGTATTTGGTCGGCACGGAGACGTTGAGCGCGGCATCCAGATCGGCGTCGTCGAAGACGATCAGGGGCGCGTTGCCGCCAAGCTCCATAGACACCTTCTTCACCGTGTCGGCAGCATCGCGGATCATCTGCTGGCCGACGCGGGTCGAGCCGGTGAGGGACACCTTGCGCACCGCCGGCGAAGCCATGATCGGCGCATAGGTCGTGCTCGTGGGCCCAACGACCAGGCTGACGGTGCCGGCAGGAAGATTGCAGGCGCGGATGCAGTCGACCATCAGCATCGCCGTCCCGGGCGTCTGACTTGACGGCCGGACGATGGTCGAGCAGCCAGCGCCAAGCGCCGGCGCCACCTTGCGGGCGACCAGTGCCGCCGGAAAGTTCCAGGCGGTGAAGGCGGCTGCGATCCCGACAGGCTCGTGCAGAACTTCGAAACGACCGCCGGGCACGCGCGATTCGATGACGCGCCCATAGATCCGGCGGGCCTCCTCGGCGTACCAGCGGAACTGATCGACCGCCAGCCCCCATTCGCGCTCGGACTGGGCAATAGGTTTGCCGGTCTCGCTGGAGATCATCCGCGCGGCTTCGTCCTTGCGGCGGATCATCTCGTCCGCGATAGCATGCAGGGCGGACGCGCGCTCAAAACCACCCTTGGATTTCCATGCGGAAAACCCACGGGCGGCGCTAACCAGCGCCTCTTCCGTGTCCGCGCGGGTGGCGACCGGAGCCTCGCCCAGCGGCTTTTCCGTCACCGGGCTCGTCACCGGCGCCGTCCCGCCGTCGGATGCCTTGCGCCACTTCCCGTCGATGAACAGTCCGTAATTCGCGTACATGGCTTATCCGATCTCGCTGACCTTCACGAAGCGGCCTTCGACCGCCGATTTCATCGCCGCCTCAGCCAGGATCAGGGCGCGGCGCCCGTCCTCAAAACCGACCAGCGGCGGCTCGCCCTTCTCGACGCAGGTGACGAAGGCGTCGATCTCGGCATCGAACGCTTCGCGGTATCGCTCGATGAAGAAGTCGAGATAAGGCGCGGCGGCTTCGGTTTGCGCGACCGAGTAGCGGCGCAGTTCGTGAGGCTTCCTGTTGCCGCTGATCACCATGCCGGTGCTGCCCAGCAACTCGACGCGCTGGTCGTAGCCATAAGTGGAGGTTCGGGAGTTGTTGATGTGGCACTGCTTGCCGCTTTTGGTCCGCATCACGACCATGACGCTGTCGTAGTCGTTCAGCTCCGCCATCATGGCCGGGTCGATCAGCCGGCCACCGATGGCGAACACCTCCTCCGGCTCCTCTCCCAGCATGAAGCGGGCCAGGTCGAAATCGTGGATCGTCATGTCGCGAAAAAGCCCGCCCGCGACCTCGTAGTAGGAACGGGGCGGCATGCCCGGATCACGCGAGGTGATAATAACCTGGTGCAGGTCGCCGATCTCGCCGGATCGTACGGCGTTCCACGCCGCACGATGACCGGGGTCGAAACGTCGGTTGAAGCCGATCTGGACCGGCACGCCCTTGGACAAAATTGCTTCGGCGCAACGGTTCACCCTTTCCAGGCTAAGATCGATCGGCTTCTCGCAGAGCACGGGTTTGCCAGCGGCCACCGCCTTTTCGATGTAGTCGGCATGCGTGTCAGTCACCGTCGCGACAAGGACCGCATCTACATCTGCCGAGGCAAATACCTCGTCCGCGGATCCCGAAGCGCGAACGCCGTGCCGCGCCGCGACAGTCTCCGCGGACGATTCGTCGATGTCATAGACGGTGGCTAGTTCCGCACGAGGATGTGCGGCGATGTTTGCCGCATGCATCCTGCCAATCCGACCGCAGCCGAGCACAGCTATCCTGAGCAAGAAGTCCTCCCGGTTTGAATGTTTGCAATGATCGTTGCAAACATATTGATTTGTCAATGGGCATTCCGTATAGATTTGGAAAGACCGTCGTTAGGGAGGAGACAAAGATGACCAGAGCCACCGTCCGTCTGACCATGGCACAGGCGCTCGTGCGCTATCTGTGCAACCAGTTCACGGTCGTCGACGGCGAGAAAGTTCCGCTTTTTCCGGGAGTCTTCGCCATCTTCGGGCACGGCAACGTGACGTGCCTTTCTGAAGCACTCGAGGCGGTGAAGCACGTGCTGCCGACCTGGCGCGGCCAGAATGAGCAGTCGATGGCGCTTGCAGCGATCGGCTTTGCAAAGGCGAAGCGCCGGCGCCAGATCATGGTTGCGGCGACCTCGATCGGTCCGGGTGCGCTGAACATGGTGACGGCGGCGGGTGTCGCCCATTCGAACCGGCTGCCGGTGCTGATGCTCTCAGGCGACACCTTCGTCAGTCGCCGGCCCGATCCGGTCATGCAGCAGGTCGAGCACTTCGGCGACCCGACCATCAACGTCAATGACGCCTTTAAGGCGGTCACGCGCTACTGGGACCGCATCGTCCATCCCGAGCAGATCATCTCGTCGTTGCCGCAGGCGGTTGCGGTGCTGCTTGATCCGGCCGATTGCGGGCCTGCCTTCATCGCTTTGCCGCAGGATGTGCAGGAGATCGCCTGGGATTATCCCGAAGCCTTCTTCGAACAGACGGTGAATGAGGTGCCGCGCCCCCGGCCCGATCGCAGCCGGCTCGCCGAAGCGACGCGCCTCCTCAAAGGCGCAAAGCGGCCGCTGATCATCTCGGGTGGTGGCGTGCGTTATTCGGGTGCCGAGAAGGTTCTTGGCGATTTCGCCAAAAGGCATGGGATCCCGCTCGCGGAGACGATTGCCGGCAAAGGCACGGTTACGCACGACCACCCCGCGCATGTCGGACCGATCGGCATCGTCGGCTCAACCTCCGCCAACGCGCTGGCGGCGGAAGCCGACGTGATCATCGCCGTCGGCACACGGCTCATGGACTTCACCACCGGATCCTGGAGCGCCTTCTCGGCCGACGCAAAGTTCGTCTCGATCAATGCCGCACGCTGGGATGCCACCAAGCACCGGGCGCTCGCCGTCGTCGGCGACGCGCTGGAGACGGTGAGCGAACTCGAAGGTGCCCTCGGCGACTGGAAAGCGGAGAGGGCCTGGACAGACAAGGGTCGCATCGAGTTCGCCAAGTGGAACACGATGCTTGACGGCTTCCAGAAGCCGACCAACGAGCCGGTCCCGACCTATGCGCAGGTCGTAGGCGTGGTGAACGCCAAGGCGGGCGAGCGTGACCTGCTGATCACCGCGGCCGGCGGACTGCCCGGCGAGGTGATGAAGAACTGGCGGGTGAAGGAACCCAACACTTTCGACTGCGAGTTCGGCTTCTCCTGCATGGGTTATGAAATCTCTGCCGGCTGGGGCGCGGCCATGGCCGACCCTACCCGCACGCCGATCGTCATGATCGGCGACGGCACCTACATGATGATGAACTCCGACATCTATTCGTCGGTGCTCGCCGGCCACAAGATGATTCTCGTGGTATGCGACAATGGCGGCTATGCGGTGATCAATCGGCTGCAGAACGCCAAGGGCGGCGCCTCCTTCAATAACCTTATCAAGGACTGCCGGGTCAAGGAGCCGTTCTCGGTCGACTTCGCCAAGCACGCGGAAGCCATGGGCGCGCTGGCGCGGCGTGTCGAAAGCCTTGCCGATCTCGGCCAAGCGATCGAATGGGCGAAGACCACCGACCGAACCACCGTCATTACCATCGTCTCCGACGCCTTCAGCTGGACGCCCGGGGATGCATGGTGGGACGTCGGCGTGCCCGAGATCAGCGGGCGCCAGCAGGTCCGCGACGCGCATGCCGCGCAAACCGAAGGTCGCAAGAAGCAGCGCGTGGGTGTCTGAACCGTTCGGGCGCGCGGGGGCGTCCCCTGCCGGAACGATGCAAAACTCCCTGAGCATTGTTCCGGCAGTTTTTTGTCGCTGCGCAGGCAGCCAGCAGCATTCGAAAATCATGATTGGAGATGACGATGAGAGCCAAGCTTGGCATCGCGCCGATCGCCTGGTGGAACGACGACCTTCCCGAACTGAGCGACGACGTCTCGCTGGAGGAGTGCCTGCGGCAGGCCCGTCAGGCCGGCTTCACCGGCATGGAGACTGGCCGCCGCTTCCCGATGGACGCGGCGGTGCTTGAGCCCATCCTGAGGCAGCATGCCATGAGCGTCTGTGGCGGCTGGTTCTCCGGCCGCTTGCTGGTCGGCAATATCGATGAAGAGAAGGACCGCATCGCCGCGCAGATGGAGTTGTTCAAGGCGACCAACGCGCCCTGCATCGTCTATGGCGAGACGGGTCGCACCATTCAGGGCGACCGCGGAACGCCGCTGGCTATGCGCCCGCGTCTCGACGACGATCAGATCAAGGCCTACGGCCGTAAGCTCACCACTTTCGGCGAATGGTGCGCGGGTCAGGGCATGCCGATTTGCTACCACCACCACATGGCCGCGCCGATCGAAAGCGAACAGGACGTCGATCTGCTGATGAAGCATTCCGGCGAGGGTCTGCCCCTGCTCTACGATGCCGGCCATATGGCCTTTGCCGGCGGCGACGTGCTGCGGGTGGTGGACAAGCACCACGCCCGGATTTCGCATGTACACACCAAGGACATCCGCCAAGCGGTCGTGGACGGGCTCGACCGCAGCCGGGAAAGTTTTCTCGACGCAGTGGTAAAGGGGGCCTTCACCGTACCCGGTGACGGCTCGCTCGACTTCGAGGCGATCGTGAAGCGGCTGGCCTCCTACGGTTACGAAGGCTGGTTCGTCGTTGAAGCCGAGCAGGATCCCGTCAAAAGTCCGCCACTCGAAATGGCGAAGATCGGGCATAAGGAATTGCGGCGCGTCATGGCCGCGGCTGGCTACACTGTGGAGAGCTGAAGTATGAATCGCATGGATGGAAAGGTCTGCGTTGTCACGGGTTCAACGCAGGGGTTGGGAGCGGCCATTGCGCGCCGGCTGGCGGAAGCCGGCGCTGCCGGTCTTGTCACTCTCGGCCGCAACGAGGCGAAGGGCCGTGCCGCGGCCGAGGCGATCACGCACGACACCGGCGTGCCTGTCCACTTTGTCAAGGCCGATCTCGGCAAAGTCGAGGATTGCCGAAGCGTGATGGCGGAGGCCGAGCGCGTTTATGGCAAGATACATGTGCTGGTGAACGCCGGTGCCCGCACGGACCGTGGCACCATCCTCGATACCTCGCCCGAACTTTTCGACGCCCTGTTCGCCGTCAACGTGCGCGGACCCTACTTCCTGATGCAGGAGGCCATCCGCCGCATGATCCGCGACGGCATTGAAGGCGCCATCTGCAACATCGGCTCGATCTCGGAACATGCCGGCCAGCCTTTCATCAACGTTTACTGTGCCACTAAGGCGGCGCTGGCGACGCTGACCCGCAACACGGCGTTTTCCGTCATGAAGAACCGCATCCGCGTCAACCAGCTGGATGTCGGCTGGATGGCGTCTGATAACGAGCGAGAATTGCAGGCGAGTGAGACGGGCGATCCCAATTGGGAAGCGAAAGCCGTTGCGAACCTGCCCTTCGGCCGGCTGGTCGATCCGGCCGAGGCCGCCCGCACCGTCAACTTCCTCGTTTCGGACGATGCCGGGCTCATGACAGGTGCGGTGGTGGATTACGACCAGACAGTCCTCGGTGCCGCATCCGGCCCCATGGCCGTGCCTGAAAAGGCGATGGCGCTCTCGCCTTCCGACACTGATTGAGAATCGACGGCCGGCGGTCCGAAAATGCTACAATGAGGCCAGGTTTCGCGGTTCGCAGTCCCTACCGCTCGGTAACCGTTGGAATGCGGGGATCGACTGCGTTGTTCTGAAGCCTGGCCGCCAAGGCCACGGTCAAAGCCTGCGCAAGACACATAGGAGCTGCCAGCGAGCGCGAGAAAGTGTATTCGTGCTCCGGTACGGCGAACAGAACGCGCGCGCTCTTGGCCAATGGAGACAGCGTGCTGTCCGAGATCGCCACGATGGGTACACCTCTCCCCACGGCTTCTTCCACAACATTGACGACCTCGTTCGCATAGAAGCGGAACGACACCGCAAACAGCAGGTCCGTCTTCCGCATCGCGCGGGCCATATGCGTGGCCAGTCCGCCGCCCGGATCCAGGAGCACGCAGCGCTTACCTAGCATGGTCAGTATATAGCGAAGGAGTTCGACGACCGGTGCCGAGCGAAGTTGTCCCATCAGATAGATGACGTCGGCCTTCTCGAGCAGGCTAACGGCTTCTGCCAGATCCTCGGGTTGAAGATCGGTGAGCATCTCTTTCAGGGACGCGATGTCACGGACGACCAGGTCGTGCATCAATCCCATCTCGCTGCGATCTGTCCGCTCCCCCAGTTCCTTCTCCAACGCCTTGACGCGGGCTTCGAAGCCGGGAGCCGCGGTGGACAATCGTTTCTGGAAGAGGCTCTGCAGGTCCTTGAACCCTTCATACCCCAATGCTTGGGCAAATCGGACGAAGCTGGACGCGTGAACGCCGCTGCCTTCCCCGATCGAGTTCACCGATCGCACCGCGACGTCATTCGGATTTTGGGTGAGGTACAACGCAATCTTCTGGTACGACTTGCTCATCCCATCATACCGGTCGTGTATCACGCGGATGAGATCCTCATAATCCTTGGGAGCCTCGACCTTCTCGTCCACGATGCACATCCTTGCAATTTTTGTTGCATGATGGCGTCTTTGAAGGTTTTTGACCAGCAGAGAGTTGTCAACTCTGTTATCGGGTCTGTTATCGGGTCTGTTATCGGGCCACAAGTTGTGTGCGCACCGCGCGTCCGCGCACCAAGAGGGCTGCGACAGCTCCGTGCGAAGGAGAAGCGTCAGAGGAGCAGCGGTTTCGGACCCTTGAGCGGCTTTACGGCGATGTTCTCGAAGTTTGGCGACCGTGGACGGCGGCGAGACTGCAGGGGAAGTGCCTGGACTGTGGTCACCACATGGCTGAGGAAGCACCGGATGCGCTCGCGGCCGAAATCCTGCGATTCTTGGGACCCTGCTAGGCTCTGCCTGCCGTGGCACGTATCGAAGCATTGACGCCCGGCAAGCCATGTTGTCCGCTTCGCCCGCAATGCGGACCCAATGTGAGGGCTTCGGAACTTCGACTTTGGGTCAAATGCCGAATTTGGTCCGCTGTAACATAGCTCCGACTTCCTTGCGCGCCGAGCACGAAATACCACCGATCCTGCCGACATCATGGCCCACCTCGAGTAAAGCCTTCGTCTCGAGCCCCTCGCCCCGATTTTGTTCGCGCGATAGAAGCGGCGGTTGGCGATTGAGCAGCATGGAATCGCCGAATTCATGCGCGCGGTATCGATACGCGATGAAGGCTGCGGAGGCCTTGGCGAGCAGAGCATCGTCGGCAAAGGCGCGCAGGAGCTCGAAATGGCTTTCGCCTGGCTGGTGGACGCCCGTGAGAATCGCATCGACCACGCGAAGCCGCGTGCCCCGCGCGATGCGCCCTGTCGCAATGCCATTTCCGGCACGCACATTGCCGCCGGGATTGGCGGCTGCCTCAAGTGCGCGCACTACGCTCGTGCCGATCGCAATGATGCGGCTGCCGCGCAGCTTCGCCCGCGCGACCTGCGCCGCGGTGCGCCCAGGGATGCGGTATGGCTCGTCGAAGGGAAGGCGCGAGTCGAGCGCGGGATCGCCGGTAGAAGAGACGCCCGCAGCATGCGTGAGTGTTGCAAAGCCAACGTCGTGCCGACGCCAGGCTTGGAGCGTGCGCCAGTCGAGCGCGAAGCCTGCCGACGGCGCCTCGAACGCGACCGGCCCGGCGGCAATCTTCGTCCAAACATCCCACAGTGCCAACGGCTCGGGAACATGCGCGTATTGGATCGGCCGGCCGAGCTGCGCCAGTTCTGCAAGCACCGCTGCGCGGTTGCCTGGGAAGTGCAACTCGAGAAGGCGTGGATGGTCGAGAAGGCGCTCGACGACGGTGTCAAGCGAGCCGAGCCGGAGGCGATCGCCTGGTGACAGCGGAGGTGGAGGCAGCCGGTCTTCCGTGCGCGTGCGGTGATCGCCCGAGCCGAAGGCAATCGCCACGAAACGGGTTGGATCGGGAAGTGACAGCCAGCCCGCCAGGCGGATCTCGATCGCCTCGCCGCTTGGGACATGCGTGCCGTGCAAGCTGGCAGGCAAGGTCGCGGCGTCATTGGCGACGACCAGATCGCCGGGGTTGAACAGCGTCGCGAGTCCAGCTCGCGGCAGGTCGCGCATCGTGCCGTCCGCCTCGACGACGAACAGCCTGGCGGAGCGCCGATCGGGACGATCGGCGGCAATCATCCATGTGCTCCGGCCAGAAGGGTAGAGCGGACCGGCAACGCGTCGAGCATCTTTTTGATGATCTCGGCAGCTGCCTGCTCGGGGCGCTTCAAGGTCGCCGGATCAGCATCAGGGATCGCGAGCGCGTGCAGTGGGGTGTCCATATCGCCGGGGTCAAGCGCGAGGAACCGGATGCCGTCTGCTTTCGCCTCCTCGTCCCAAATCGCCGTCAGATGGGCAAGAGCGGCCTTGCTCGCGCCGTATGCTCCCCAGCCGGGATAGGCGTTCACCGCGGCGTCGCTGGAAATGTTGATGACCAGCGCGCCGCGGCCCTCGCGTGCGGACGCGGCAAGCGCACCGAACAGGGCTTTCGTCAGCCGGAAGGCGCCGACGAGATTGACCGCGAGCGCCATTTCCAGCTCCTCGCACTCGGTATCGGCGAGGAGCGCCAGAGGGACAGGGCCGAGGCTCGACGCATTGTTGATCAGGACATCGAGCCCGCCGAGGCTGGCAGTAACCTGCAACGCGATCGGGTAGATGTCCGCCTTCTTGCCGACGTCGCCGACAATGCCGTGCGCGCCCGTCTCATCGGCGATGCGTTCGACATTCGCGGCGGTCCGGGCGACGAAGGCGACGCACGCACCCTGTGCGGCAAGCTGCCGCACAAGCGCCAGTCCGAGGCCGGACGTGCCGCCCGTGACTGCCACGCGAAGTCCCTGAAGTTCGATATTCGTCTGCATTGCCAGTGCTCCTTTAATCCGTATGCCTCTTGCTACAAGTTCAAGTTAACTTGAAGTCAAGCGGGAATTGTGCTTTCGTTCATGCATGGATTCCATGCTGACCATCACCGACGTGTCACGGCGCAGCGGCGTCGCCTCATCGGCCCTGCGCTTCTACGAGGAGCGCGGGCTGATCGGGGCCGAGCGGGCCGGCTCGGGACACCGACGCTATCCGCGATCCGTGCTGCGCCGGATCGCCTTCATCGTCTTCGCGCAGCGAATTGGGCTGACGCTCGAGGAGATCGGCGCCGAGCTGGCCAAGTTGCCAGCCGATCGCGTGCCGTCGCGTCGGGATTGGTCGCGGTTGTCAAGCCAGTGGACCAAGCGCATCGACCAGCGCATCGCCGAGTTGCAGCGCCTGAGGTCGGGGCTTACCGAGTGCATCGGTTGCGGCTGCCTGTCGATCGACCGGTGTAGCCTTGCGAACCCTGCCGATATGGCAGGACGCAAGGGGCCGGGGCCGAGGTATTGGCTGGGGTGAGTTGGCAGCCAAGTGCGAGACGCTGCGGACCGGTAACGTTCAGCGGCGGTATCGTTTGTCGCTGACTTTCTCGATCCACTCGACGGCGTTGCCATCAATTGCTTGCGCCGTCCTGCCAGACGGTTCGTTCCTTCTAAAGATGCGGCTGCATTTCAGCGGGCCAAGCGAAATAAGGAAATACGTCGAACTGCTCCGGGTGCGGCAGTCATCAACCTCTTCAGCCCCCCGAAACGCTGAGCATTGGAGCCGTTGCGCGTTGCCACAGGCTGATCGGATTGATCCGGCGGTTGGCGATACCTTTCTTGCGGCAACGAAGGACGAAAACGGTGTCTAGGCCATCGGTAATGGTAGCCTGTTCAAAATTTCGCCAATCGTTGGCTGATCGCCCGCACGGTACTGCATTCGGACAGCATGACCCAAGACTTTACATTAAGTATTCGAATTTGTTCGCTTTCGGCGCAGTTGGTCCCGCCCATCATTGAACCGACACGAATCTCATGACCGATTTCCTGCCAAGCGATCGCCGTGTGAAGCTTGTCAAACTCACCCCAAAGGTGCCGCAATATCGAGGAATGCTAATGATAAGGTAATCATAAGCGACCTCCCGAGATACTCGCGCTCCCACGCACTGATCCGGATCAGCTGATTGCCTCTCCTCAGGTAATTATAGCCCACCAAATCCGATAGTGTGCTGAAGGTTCTGCAAAAAGTTTTGGAGAGAGAACGGCGCTTGCTCTGAGGGGCGAGCGGCCATGGCACGGTGGT
>NZ_JAMYQN010000037.1:0-20957 GCF_040320905.1 Mesorhizobium sp. M0590 | reverse complement strand
GCGTCTGCGGCATCGGGCCGTCGGCGGCCGACACCACCAGGATCGCGCCGTCCATCTGCGCAGCACCGGTGATCATGTTCTTCACATAGTCGGCGTGGCCGGGGCAGTCGACATGGGCATAGTGGCGGTTGGCGGTTTCGTATTCGACGTGCGCCGTCGAAATGGTGATGCCGCGCGCCTTCTCTTCGGGCGCCGCATCGATCTGGTCGTAGCGCTTGTATTCGCCAAAATACTTGGTGATCGCCGCCGTCAGCGACGTCTTGCCATGATCGACGTGACCAATCGTGCCAATGTTCACATGAGGCTTAGTGCGCTCGAATTTACCTTTTGCCATGTGATCTCTCCATTCCTGCCAGCCCGTGCGGGCCTTGAATTAAGTTACTGATGCAACTCGTTTCGAGTTACGCGTATTTCTTCTGGACTTCCTGGGCGACCGCGGTCGGGACCGGCTCGTAGTGGTCGAACTGCATCGTGTAGGCTGCGCGGCCCTGGCTCATCGAGCGAAGGTTGTCCACGTATTTGAACATGTTGGCGAGCGGCACCATCGCGTTGATGACCACAGCCACGCCACGGGCTTCCTGGCCCTGTATCTGGCCGCGACGGCCGTTCAGGTCGCCGATAACGCTGCCGACGTAATCTTCCGGCGTCACCACTTCGACCTTCATGATCGGCTCGAGCAACTGCACGCCAAGCTTGGGGGCTGCTTCACGGAAGCAGGCGCGGCCGGCGATTTCGAAGGCCAGAACCGACGAGTCCACGTCGTGGTAGGCGCCATCGATCAGCGTCGCCTTGACGCCGATCATCGGGAAGCCGGCGAACGGGCCCGAGGTCATGACGCTGTTGATGCCCTTTTCGACACCGGGGATGTATTCCTTCGGCACAGCGCCGCCGACGATCTTGGTTTCGAACTCGAATTCGCTGCTTTCCGGATTCGGCTCGAACAGTATCTTGACGCGGGCGAACTGGCCGGTACCGCCGGTCTGCTTCTTGTGCGTGTAGTCCTGCTCGTGCTTGCGGGTGATCGTCTCGCGGTAGGCCACCTGCGGCGCGCCGACATTGGCCTCGACCTTGAACTCGCGGCGCATGCGGTCGACGATGATGTCGAGGTGAAGCTCGCCCATGCCGGAAATGATCGTCTGGCCCGATTCCTCGTCGGTCTTGACGCGGAAGGACGGATCCTCGGCGGCCAGGCGGTGAAGGGCGAGACCCATCTTTTCCTGGTCGTTCTTGGTCTTCGGCTCGATGGCGATCTGGATGACCGGATCGGGGAATTCCATGCGCTCGAGGATGACCGGATGCAGCGGATCACTGAGCGTGTCGCCGGTGGTGGTGTCCTTGAGACCAGCGAGGGCGACGATGTCGCCGGCAAACGCCTCTTCCACGTCGGCGCGCGAATTCGCATGCATCTGCAACATGCGGCCGATGCGCTCTTTCTTGCCCTTCACGGTGTTGTCGACCGAGATGCCCTTGGTGAGCTTGCCCGAATAGATGCGGGCAAAGGTGAGCGAACCGACGAACGGGTCGTTCATGATCTTGAAGGCAAGCATCGACAGCGGCTCGTTGTCGTCTGCATGACGCTCGATCTCGGCGTCGGTCTTGGCGTCGACGCCCTTGATGGCCGGGACATCGGCCGGCGACGGCAGATATTCGACGACGGCGTCGAGCAGCGGCTGCACGCCCTTGTTCTTGAAGGCCGAGCCGCAGAACATCGGATAGAACTTCACCGCGATCGTGCCCTTGCGGATGAGCGCACGGATCTCGTCGTTGCTCGGCATCTTGCCTTCGAGGTAATTCTCGAGCGCCGTCTCGTCCATTTCGACGGCGGCCTCGATCATCTTCTCGCGGTATTCTTCGGCACGAGCCTTGAGGTCGGCAGGGATCTCGACGATGTCCCAGGCAGCGCCCAGCGTCTCGTCGCGCCAGACCAGCGCGTTCATCTCGACGAGGTCGACGACACCCTTGAACTCGGTCTCGGCGCCGATCGGCAGCTGCATGACGACGGCATGCGCACCTAGGCGCGAACCGATCATCTCGACCGAGCGGTAAAAGTCGGCGCCGATCTTGTCCATCTTGTTGCAGAAGATCATGCGCGGCACGCGGTACTTGTCAGCCTGACGCCAGACGGTTTCCGTCTGCGGCTCGACACCGGCATTGGCGTCGAGCAGCGCGATGGCGCCGTCAAGCACGCGCAGCGAACGCTCGACCTCAATGGTGAAGTCGACGTGGCCGGGGGTGTCGATGATGTTGAAGCGGTGCATCTTGCCGTCGCGACCCTTCCAGAAGGTCGTGGTCGCGGCGGACGTGATGGTAATGCCGCGCTCCTGCTCCTGCTCCATCCAATCCATGGTGGCAGCGCCGTCGTGGACTTCCCCGATCTTGTGCGACTTGCCCGTGTAATAGAGGACGCGCTCGGTGGTCGTCGTCTTGCCGGCGTCGATATGCGCCATGATACCGAAATTGCGGTAGTCTTCGATTTTATATTCGCGGGCCATGGGAGGTGCCTCTTCAGTCTCGTTCGCGCTTTACCAGCGGTAGTGCGCGAAAGCGCGGTTGGCTTCTGCCATCTTGTGGGTGTCTTCACGCTTCTTGACGGCGGTGCCGCGGTTGTTGGCCGCATCCATCAGCTCGCCGGAGAGGCGGTCGACCATAGTGGTCTCGTTGCGGTTGCGGGCGGCGGCGATCAGCCAGCGGATGGCCAATGCCTGACGGCGCTCGGGGCGCACGTCGACCGGAACCTGGTAGGTGGCGCCGCCGACGCGGCGCGAACGCACTTCCACATGCGGCGCGACATTGTCGAGCGCCTGATGGAAGACGGTGACCGGCTCCTGCTTGGTCTTGGACTGAACCTGGTCGAGCGCGCCGTAGACGATGGTCTCGGCAACCGACTTCTTGCCGTCATACATGACGGCGTTCATGAACTTGGTGACGATCAGATCGCCGAACTTCGGGTCCGGATTGATCTCACGCTTTTCTGCACTGTGACGACGGGACATTTTTTCTCTGCCTCAATTCTACGCGGTGGCCTGGATCCCGGATCGTCGCTTGACGCCGCCCGGAACGACCTTGGCTACGCTTCGGTCACTTCGGACGCTTGGCGCCGTATTTCGAACGGCGCTGCTTGCGGTTCTTCACGCCTTGCGTGTCGAGCACGCCGCGGATGATGTGGTAACGGACGCCCGGAAGATCCTTGACGCGACCGCCGCGGATCATCACCACCGAGTGCTCCTGAAGGTTGTGGCCTTCGCCGGGGATGTAACCGATCACTTCAAAACCATTGGTCAGGCGGATCTTGGCCACCTTGCGCAGCGCCGAGTTCGGCTTCTTCGGCGTCGTGGTGTAGACGCGCGTGCAGACGCCCCGCTTCTGCGGGTTCTGCTGCATGGCCGGGACCTTGTTGCGCTTCACCGGCGCAATGCGCGGCTTGCGGATCAGCTGGTTGACGGTAGGCATTAAACCCTCTTGTCTCTCAATTCCGTATCTCGCCCGGTCAGGGCCGCTCAAAGCGTCATTTCCATACGCAAATTCGGGCCACAAACCGCGCCTCGCGGTCTTGCCCGAACAAATGGCAGAGGAAGCGGAAGCCGCTTCATGCACGCCGGAAATGTCTTTTCGCTCGTAAAACGAACCCTGTTTGAGGCAAACTCCAAAGCGTGTCGCTTCGGAAGCAAGAGCCTCACATCGGTTCTGACTGGGCGGCTTCTACTCGTATGGCCACTGTCCGTCAACCCCGGAGCGGCAAATATTGCGCTGAACCCGAGGCGTGGCAGCCATGCGAAAAGCGCATGTAATTTTCTTGCGCCTTTTTCAAGAGGAAGGCAGAAAGTGACCGGCTTGCCGCTGTTTCCAGGCCGTGCTTCGTGCGAAAAGGCGGCATGAGCAGCCCAAACCCCCTCGCCCGGAGGTACGAACCCGTGAATGACAATGAGGAGCGCCCGGTCACCATTATTACCGGGCGGGTGTGGAAGCGCAAAGGCGGCAAGCCGGAAGGCGTGCATGTGATGTTGGTCGCGCCGGACGACGATTCGGCGGTGCGCCGCGCTCTCGAATCGCTTGCCGCCGAAGGTTATGCCGAGGCCGAGCTCGACCAGATCGGCGACCTGGACGGCGTGCCCGACGAGGAGCCGCATCTGTCCGCCTATCAGGGCGCGCTCGAAGGCGAAGTGTCGATCGTGACGTTCGATGTACCGATTTGAAGAGATTTGAAGAGATCTGAATCGCGGTCGATCTCGCAGGCCGGCGACACAAGCCCGGCGACTTGCCCGGCACAAGTTCTCTGCTAAGAAGCGACCTCTGGCAAAACCAAGCATACTCAACCTGCGGAGCTCCCATGTCCTCTAATCCCATCAAGCTCGGCATCGTCGGCGTGGGGAAGATCGTCCGCGACCAGCATCTGCCGGCGCTGGCGAAGGACCAGGATTATCGCCTAGTCGCCGCAGCGAGCCGGCATGGCAAAGTCGAAGACATCCCGAATTTCCCGACGATCGAGGCGATGCTCGACTCGGTGCCGGAGCTCGAGGCGGTGTCGCTGTGCATGCCGCCGCAGTTTCGTTACGACGCCGCGCGCTTGGCGCTCACGGCGAAAAAGCATGTCTTCCTGGAAAAGCCGCCCGGCGCCACGGTCAGCGAGGTCGAAGACCTGAAGACGCTGGCGACAGCGAACGGCGTCTGCCTGTTCGCCAGCTGGCACTCGCGCTATGCGCCAGCTGTCGAAGCTGCGCGCGCATTCCTTGGATCGACAACTATCAGGTCGGCCGCTATCAACTGGAAGGAAGACGTGCGCCGCTGGCATCCGAACCAGGAGTGGATCTGGGCTCCCGGCGGTTTTGGCGTCTTCGATCCCGGCATCAACGGGCTGTCGATCGCTACCCACATCCTGCCGCCGATGTTCATCAGCTCGGCAGAGCTCGATTTCCCCGAGAACCGCGCGGCCCCGATCGCCGCCCATATCGCCTTCCGCACTTCGAACGGTCTGCCGCTGACGATGGAACTCGATTGGCGTCAGACCGGCCCGCAAAGCTGGGACATCCTGGCCGATACCGAGGCCGGATCGATGGTGCTTTCTGGCGGCGGCTCAAAGCTCGCCATCGATGGCCGCGTCGTTCACGAGGAGCCGGAAGCCGAATATCCGATGCTCTACAAGCGCTTCGCCGAGATCGTGCGCGCCGGCACCTCCGACGTCGATCTCGCGCCCCTGCAGCACGTCGCCGACGCCTTCATGCTGGGCAAGCGCAATGTGGTGGAAGCTTTTTTCGATTGACGAGTGGGCGCCGGCCGGATCGCAGGTCTGGTCGGCGCACCGCACAAAATCAATTGACGATCGCTATTGCAAAGCCGTCATAGCCCTTGGCGCCAACAGTCTGGATCGCGGTGCCTTCCAGACGTTTGTCGCTGCCGATGAACGAGAACGCCGCGCGTGCCCCTTCGACATTGGCGTCGCGACCATCTTCATTCACCACCGCGCCGTCACGGATGACATTGTCGCAGACGATGACGGTCCCCGGCCTCGAAAGACGCATGGCCCAGGACAGATAGTGCGGGTTGTTCGGCTTGTCGGCGTCGATGAAGATGAAGTCGAACGGCCCGGCATTCTCGGCGCCTAAGGCCGCAAGCGATTGAAGCGCCGGTCCGACCCGCAGTTCCACACGGTCAGACACCCCTGCCCGTTCAAAGTTCGACCGCGCGACACTGGCGTGGTGCGGATCAAGCTCGAGCGTCACGACCTTGCCGTCCATCGGCAATGCTCGCGCCATCCAGATTGTCGAATAACCGCCCAACGTGCCGATTTCGAGTACCTTCCTCGCTCCCTGCATTCGCGCAAGAAGTGAGAGCAGCTTGCCTTGTGCCGGGGAAACGTCGATAGGCGGCAGGCCCTGATCATGGTTGGCCGCCAGAACGGCATCAAGAGCGGGATCCGCCTCGAAAAGAGCTTCGACAATGTAGTCGTCGACAGAAGCCCAAATCTTCCTGCTCATCGTTTCCTCTCCGATCCGATTGAGGAACCAAAATGCGAAAAGGGGCCACTTAGGCCCCTTTTCTGTCTTCCCTTGCTTGCGCGCTTACTGCGCCGCGTTAACCATGTCGGTCAGCATCGGCTCGGCGACCTCGACGCCGGACGCCTTGCGGCGCTCGTCGATGATCAACTCGTCGCGCGAGGTGGCGATGCGCCGGATCTGGCTCATCGTACCGCCGGTACCGGCCGGGATCAGCCGGCCGACGATGACGTTTTCCTTCAGGCCCTGCAGCATGTCGGTCTTGCCGGCAACCGCAGCTTCGGTCAGCACCCTCGTCGTCTCCTGGAAGGAGGCGGCCGAGATGAAGGACGGCGTCTGCAGCGAGGCCTTGGTGATGCCGAGCAGCACCGGCTGGCCTTCGGCCGGCTTCTTGCCTTCCTCGACCAGGCGCTCATTGACCTCTTCCAGTTCGATCACGTCGACGTGGTCGCCCGGAATGTAGGTCGAATCGCCCTGCGTGGTGATCTCGACCTTCTGCAGCATCTGGCGAACGATCACCTCGATATGCTTGTCGTTGATCGACACGCCCTGCAGTCGGTAGACCTCCTGGATTTCGTTGACGAGGTAGGAGGCAAGCGCCTCCACGCCCTTGATCGCCAGGATGTCGTGCGGCGCCGGATTACCGTCGAGGATGTAGTCGCCCTTCTCGATGACGTCGCCGTCCTGGAGATGGAACGGCTTGCCCTTCGGGATCAGGTATTCGACCGGCTCAAGCGTCGAGTCATGCGGCTCGATGATGATGCGGCGCTTGTTCTTGTAGTCGCGGCCGAAGCGGATCGTGCCATCGATCTCGGCGATGATGGCGTGATCCTTCGGACGGCGTGCCTCGAACAGTTCGGCCACACGCGGCAGACCGCCGGTGATGTCCTTGGTCTTGGCGCTTTCCATCGGGATACGCGCCAGCACGTCGCCGGGGCGAACCTGTGCGCCCGGCTCGACCGAAAGAATGGCCTCGACCGAGAGCAGGAAGCGGGCGTCGCCGCCCTTCGACAGCTTGCCGACCTTGCCCTTGGCATCCTGGACGACGATCGCCGGCTTGAGGTCGTTGCCGCGTGGCGTCGAACGCCAGTCGATGACCTCGCGCTTGGTGATGCCGGTCGATTCGTCGGCGGTTTCCTGAACGGAAATGCCATCGACCAGATCCTCGAACGCTACCCTGCCCTCGATTTCGGTGAGGATCGGGCGGGTATAAGGATCCCACTCGGCGATACGCTGGCCGCGTTTCACCTTGTCGCCATCGTCGACGAAGATGCGCGAACCGTAGGTGACGCGGTGCGTGGCGCGTTCCTTGCCGGCCTCGTCGAGGATCAGCACCGCCATGTTGCGGCCCATGACCATCAGCTGGCCGTCGGAGTTGCGCACCACGTTGCGGTTGCGGATCTCGACCTTGCCCTCGTACGAGGCTTCAAGGAACGAGGAATCCACCACCTGCGCCGTGCCGCCCATGTGGAAGGTACGCATGGTGAGCTGGGTGCCCGGCTCGCCGATCGACTGCGCCGCGATGACGCCGACAGCCTCGCCCTGGTTGACGGGAGTGCCGCGGGCCAGATCGCGTCCGTAGCAGACCGCGCAGACGCCGACCCTGACCTCGCAGGTCAGCGCCGAACGGATGCGAACCGACTGCACGCCGGCCTTTTCGATCAGTTCCACGTCACGCTCGTCCATCAGCGTTCCGGCCTTGACCAGAACCTCGCCGGTGACCGGGTGGGTGATGTCGTCGAGCGAGGTGCGGCCGAGAACGCGCTGACCAACCGAAGCGACGACCTGACCGGCATCGACGATCGGCTGCATGGTGAGGCCCTTGTCGGTGCCGCAGTCGAGCGAGTTGACGATGCAGTCCTGTGCCACGTCGACAAGACGACGCGTCAGGTAACCCGAGTTCGCCGTCTTCAAGGCGGTGTCGGCCAGACCCTTGCGGGCGCCGTGGGTCGAGTTGAAGTACTCGAGCACGGTGAGGCCTTCCTTGAAGTTCGAGATGATCGGCGTCTCGATGATTTCACCGCTAGGCTTGGCCATCAGGCCGCGCATGCCGGCGAGCTGGCGCATCTGGGTGGGCGAGCCGCGCGCACCGGAGTGCGACATCATGTAAATCGAGTTCATCGGCTTCTGACGGCCGTTGTCCTCGAACTCGACCGCCTTGATGCGGGCCATCATTTCGTCGGCGACCTTTTCCGAGCACTTGGCCCAGGCGTCGACGACCTTGTTGTACTTCTCGCCCTGGGTGATCAGACCGTCATTGTACTGCTGCTCGTATTCCTTGGCCAAAGCCTCGGTGTCGGAGACCAGCTTGATCTTGGCGTCCGGGATCAGCATGTCGTCCTTGCCGAACGAAATGCCGGCACGGCAGGCGTGGCTGAAGCCGAGAGCCATGATGCGATCGCAGAAAATGACCGTCTCCTTCTGACCGCAATGGCGGTAGACGGTGTCGATCATCTTGGAGATGTTCTTCTTGGTCATCTCCTGGTTGGCGGTCTCGTAGGGCACGTTGTGGTTCTTCGGCAGCAGCTCGCCGATGATCATGCGGCCAGGCGTGGTGTCGTAGATCTTCGACACGACCTTGCCGTCGGCGTCGACCGTGCGGAAGCGCCCCTTGATCTTGGCATGCAGCGTCACCGCCTTGGTCTCGAGCGCGTGCTGGAGTTCGCCCATGTCGGCAAACACCATGCCCTCGCCCGGCTCGTTCTGATTGACGATCGAGAGATAGTAGAGACCGAGAACCATGTCCTGCGACGGCACGATGATCGGCGCACCGGAAGCCGGGTGCAGGATGTTGTTAGTCGACATCATCAGCACGCGGGCTTCGAGCTGCGCTTCCAGCGACAGCGGCACGTGGACCGCCATCTGGTCGCCGTCGAAATCGGCGTTGAAGGCGGTGCAGACCAGCGGGTGAAGCTGGATCGCCTTGCCTTCGATCAGGATCGGCTCGAACGCCTGGATGCCGAGGCGGTGCAGCGTCGGTGCGCGGTTCAGCAGCACCGGATGCTCGCGGATGACCTCGTCGAGGATATCCCAGACCTCCGGACGCTCCTTCTCGACCAGCTTCTTCGCCTGCTTGACGGTCGAGGAGTAGCCCTTGGCGTCGAGACGGGCGTAGATGAAGGGCTTGAACAGTTCGAGCGCCATCTTCTTCGGCAGGCCGCACTGGTGGAGCTTGAGCTCCGGACCGGTGACGATGACCGAGCGGCCGGAATAGTCGACGCGCTTGCCGAGCAGGTTCTGGCGGAACCGGCCCTGCTTGCCCTTCAGCATGTCGGACAGCGACTTCAGCGGACGCTTGTTGGCGCCGGTGATGACGCGGCCGCGGCGGCCGTTGTCGAACAGCGCATCGACGGCTTCCTGCAGCATGCGCTTTTCATTGCGCACGATGATGCCGGGCGCGCGCAGCTCGATCAGCCGCTTCAAGCGGTTGTTGCGGTTGATGACGCGGCGATAGAGGTCGTTCAGATCCGACGTGGCGAAACGGCCGCCGTCCAGCGGGACAAGCGGGCGCAGATCCGGCGGGATCACCGGAACCACCTTCATGATCATCCATTCCGGACGGTTGCCGGATTCCATGAAGTTCTCGACGACCTTGAGCCGCTTCAGGTACTTGTTCTGCTTGAGCTCGGAGGTGGTCGAAGCCAGCTCAGAACGCAGATCGCCGGCGATCTTCTCGAGGTCCATGCCGGCCAGAAGGTCGTGGATCGCCTCGGCGCCGATCATGGCGGTGAACGAATCCTCGCCATACTCGTCGACGGCCATCATGTACTCTTCCTCGCTGAGCAGCTGGTGCTCCTTCAGCGCGGTGAGGCCGGGTTCGGTAACGATGTAGTTCTCGAAGTAGAGGACCCGCTCGATGTCCTTCAGGGTCATGTCGAGCAGCGTGCCGATGCGCGACGGCAGCGACTTCAGGAACCAGATGTGGGCGACCGGCGCCGCCAGCTCGATATGGCCCATGCGCTCGCGGCGGACGCGCGACAGCGTGACTTCGACGCCGCACTTCTCGCAGATGACGCCCTTGTATTTCATGCGCTTGTACTTGCCGCACAGGCACTCATAGTCCTTGATCGGGCCAAAAATGCGCGCGCAGAACAGGCCGTCACGCTCCGGCTTGAAGGTGCGGTAGTTGATGGTCTCCGGCTTCTTGATCTCGCCGAACGACCAGGACAGAATCTTCTCAGGGCTGGCAAGCGAGATCCGGATGGAATCGAACACCTGCGCAGGCGCCTGGGGATTGAAGAGATTCATGACCTCTTGGTTCATGCCGTTCTCCTTTTCGGGGTCCTCGAAAACCCCTTGCATCTAGCGCGGGCCAAACGCCCGCCGACTTGATCGGCCATCGGCCGAAGAATTTGGGTGCGCCCCGGTCGCGAGAGCCCTCTCTCGCGACCGAGCGTCTTGCCTACTCGGCCGCGTCGGGCAGCCGGATCGGGTTGTCGTCGAGCTTGGTGTTCTCCAGCTCGACATTGAGGCCGAGAGACCGCATTTCCTTGACGAGAACGTTGAAGCTCTCGGGAATGCCGGCCTCGAAGGTGTCGTCGCCTCTGACGATCGCCTCGTAGACCTTGGTGCGGCCGGCGACGTCGTCCGACTTCACCGTCAGCATCTCCTGCAGCGTGTAGGCGGCGCCGTACGCTTCGAGCGCCCAGACCTCCATCTCGCCGAAGCGCTGGCCACCGAACTGCGCCTTGCCGCCCAGCGGCTGCTGGGTAACGAGCGAGTACGGCCCGATCGAACGCGCGTGGATCTTGTCGTCCACAAGGTGGTGAAGCTTGAGCATATATATGTAGCCCATCGTCACTTTGCGATCGAACGGCTCGCCGGTGCGCCCGTCATAGAGCTGCGACTGACCGCTGGTGTGCAGGCCCGCCTGCTCCAGCATGATGTTGATGTCGGCCTCGTGCGCGCCGTCGAACACCGGTGTCGCGATGGAGACGCCGCGGCGCATCTGCTCGCTGAGGCGAACGATGCTCTCGTCGTCATATTCGCGGACCGGCTCGTTGCGGTCGTTGGAAGGCATGAAGCTCTCGAGCGTCTTGCGCAGCGGCTTGATGTCGCCCGCCGTCTTGTACGCGTCGATCAGATCGCCGATTTTCCTGCCCATTCCGGCGCAAGCCCAGCCCAGATGCGTTTCCAGGATCTGGCCGACATTCATGCGCGACGGCACACCCAGCGGGTTAAGCACGATATCGGCATGCGTGCCGTCCTCGAGGAAAGGCATGTCCTCGACCGGAACGATCCGCGACACGACACCCTTGTTGCCGTGCCGGCCGGCCATCTTGTCGCCGGGCTGCATTTTGCGCTTCACGGCCACGAAGACCTTGACCATCTTCATGACGCCCGGAGGCATCTCGTCGCCGCGCTGCACCTTCTCGACCTTGTCCATGAAGCGCTGCTCGAGCGCCTTCTTGGAATCGTCGTACTGGCCACGCAGGGCTTCCAGTTCGCTCTGGAGCTTTTCGTTCTCCACGGCAAACTGCCACCACTGCGAACGCGGATACTCGTCGAGCGTGTCCTTCGACAGCTTCGAGCCCTTCTTGAAGCCCTTCGGCCCGGCAATCGCTTCCTTGCCGACGAGAACGTCGGAAAGACGCGAATAGACGTTGCGGTCGAGGATCGCCTGCTCGTCGTCGCGGTCCTTGGCGAGGCGTTCGATCTCCTCGCGCTCGATCGCCATGGCGCGCTCGTCCTTCTCGACGCCGTGGCGGTTGAAGACACGCACTTCGACGACGGTGCCGAAGGTTCCCGGAGGCATGCGCATCGAGGTGTCGCGCACGTCCGAGGCCTTTTCACCGAAGATGGCGCGCAGCAGCTTTTCTTCCGGCGTCATCGGGCTTTCGCCCTTCGGCGTGATCTTGCCGACCAGGATGTCGCCCGGCTGCACTTCCGCACCGATGTAGACGATGCCGGCCTCATCGAGGTTCTTCAGCGCTTCTTCCGAGACGTTGGGAATGTCGCGCGTGATCTCCTCCGGCCCCAGCTTGGTGTCGCGGGCCATGACTTCGAACTCCTCGATGTGGATCGAGGTGAAGACGTCGTCGGCGACGATGCGCTCGGACAGGAGGATGGAATCCTCGTAGTTGTAGCCGTTCCACGGCATGAACGCGACCAGCACGTTACGGCCGAGGGCCAGATCGCCGAGCTCGGTCGACGGGCCGTCGGCGATGATGTCGCCCTTGTTGACCCGGTCGCCCATGCGCACCAGCGGACGCTGGTTGATGCAGGTGTTCTGGTTCGAACGCTGGAACTTCATCAGCCGGTAGATGTCGACGCCGGACTTGCCGGGATCGAGATCTTCCGTGGCGCGGATGACGATACGCGTCGCGTCCACCTGGTCGACGATGCCGCCGCGGCGGGCGCCGATGGCGGCGCCCGAGTCACGGGCGACGATCGGCTCCATGCCGGTGCCGACGAACGGCGCTTCGGCGCGCACCAGCGGCACGGCCTGACGCTGCATGTTCGAGCCCATCAGCGCACGGTTGGCGTCATCGTTCTCCAGGAACGGGATCAGGGCCGCGGCCACCGACACCATCTGCTTCGGCGACACGTCCATCAGATCGACGTTTTCGCGCGGCGCCATCATCACTTCGCCGGCGTTGCGGCAAATGACGAATTCGTCGACGAAATGACCATTCTTGTCGAGCTCGGCATTGGCCTGCGCGACGTGGTGCTTGGCCTCTTCCATAGCCGAGAGGTAAACGACCTCATTGGTCAGCTTGCCGTTGACGATCTTGCGGTACGGGCTCTCGATGAAGCCGTATTTGTTGACGCGCGCGAAGGTCGCAAGCGAGTTGATCAGGCCGATGTTCGGGCCTTCCGGCGTCTCGATCGGGCAGATGCGGCCGTAATGCGTCGGGTGCACGTCGCGCACTTCGAAACCGGCACGCTCGCGGGTCAGACCGCCCGGTCCAAGCGCCGAAAGACGGCGCTTGTGGGTGATCTCCGAAAGCGGGTTGGTCTGATCCATAAACTGCGACAGCTGCGAGGAACCGAAGAACTCGCGCACGGCGGCAGCCGCCGGCTTGGCGTTGATCAGGTCCTGCGGCATCACCGTGTCGATCTCGATCGAGGACATGCGTTCCTTGATCGCGCGCTCCATGCGCAGCAGGCCGACGCGGTACTGGTTCTCCATCAGCTCGCCGACCGAGCGCACACGGCGGTTGCCGAGATTGTCGATGTCGTCGATCTCGCCCTTGCCGTCGCGCAGTTCGACCAGCGTCTTGACCACGGCCAGGATGTCGTCCTTGCGCAGCACGCGCACGGTATCCTCGGCCTTGAGCTCGAGGCGCATGTTCATCTTGACGCGGCCAACGGCCGACAGATCATAGCGCTCGCTGTCGAAGAACAGCGAATTGAACATGGCTTCAGCGGTTTCCAGCGTCGGCGGCTCGCCGGGGCGCATGACGCGGTAGATGTCGAACAGCGCGTCCTGGCGGCTCTCGTTCTTGTCGACGTTGAGCGTGTTGCGGATGTAGGCGCCGACGTTGACGTGGTCGATGTCGAGGACCTTGATCTCATCGTCACCGGTGCCAAGCAGCACTTTCAGCGTCTTTTCGTCGATCTCGTCACCGGCTTCGAGGAAGATCTCGCCGGTCGCGTAGTTGACAATATCCTCGGCAAGGTAGTTGCCGAGCAGATCCTCATCGGTCGCCTTGATCGCCTTGAGACCCTTTTCACCAAGCGCCCTGGCCTGGCGGGCGGTGATCTTCTTGCCGGCCTCGACGACGACTTCGCCGGTGTCGGCGTCGACAAGGTCACCAACGGCCTTGAGGCCGCGGAAACGCTCGACGTTGAACGGGATGCGCCAATGGTCGCCGGCGCGCTTGTAGGTGATCTTGTTGTAGAAGGTCGACAGGATCTCTTCGCCGTCCATGCCGAGCGCCATCAGCAGCGACGTCACCGGAATCTTGCGGCGGCGATCGATGCGGGCATGCACGACGTCCTTGCTATCGAACTCGATGTCGAGCCACGAGCCGCGATAGGGAATGACGCGCGCGGCAAACAGAAGCTTGCCGGACGAGTGCGACTTGCCCTTGTCATGGTCGAAGAAGACGCCCGGCGAACGGTGCATCTGCGAGACGATGACGCGCTCGGTGCCGTTGACGATGAAGGTGCCGTTCAAGGTCATGAGCGGCATGTCGCCCATGTAGACGTCCTGCTCCTTGATGTCCTTGATCGACTTCGCGCCGGTATCCTCGTCGATATCGAACACGATGAGGCGCAGCGTCACCTTGAGCGGCGCCGCGTAGGTCAGGTCGCGCTGACGGCATTCGTCAACGTCGAATTTCGGTCCCTCGAACTCGTACTTCACGAATTCCAGCATCGAGGAGCCGGAAAAATCGGAAATCGGGAAGACCGACTTGAAAACTGCCTGCAGCCCCTCGTCAGGACGCCCGCCCTTGGGCTCCTCCACCATCAGGAACTGGTCATAGGATGCCTTCTGAACCTCGATCAGGTTCGGCATCTCCGCAACTTCCGGGATCTTTCCGAAAAACTTGCGTACGCGTCTGCGGCCATTGAAAGTCTGGGTCTGGGCCATCGTCGCTCCTTAGCTCAATTCTCGGGACGAGCCTCGCCGCGGCTCGCCTTGCATCTCGGGCCACCTCGGCGGCCCTGTCTTGTTGCCCGCCGCCTGTCGGCGGCTTCTTGTCTTTTCACCCACCACCAATTTGGCGGCGGGCCAGAAACGGGAGAAAACCCGTTTCCTGAAGGCCGGTTTGCGGCCCTCAGGAAAGAGGTTTTCGCACTCTTCGCGTTACGCAGCCTCCCTTCGACGCGAAAGGAGTGGCGGGCCGCGCGCCGCCCTCCGCCGGTTCTAAACGCATAATTCAGTTAGACCATGGCCCCGGCTGCGTCCAGCTGGGCCGTGAACTTTTACGCGTCGGGCGTGGAAACGGCGTACTTGACCCGCGTCGGAGCCGCCTCGACCAGGTCCTTGGCTTCCTTGAGGCCAAGACCGGTGATGGCGCGAACTTCCTTGATGACGTTGATCTTCTGAGCGCCTGCCTCGGTGAGGACGACGTCGAATTCCGTCTTTTCCTCGACCGGAGCAGCAGCGGCCGCAGCGCCGCCGGCAGCGGCAACCGCCACCGGAGCAGCGGCGGAAACGCCCCACTTTTCTTCAAGAAGCTTCGACAGCTCGGCCGCCTCGAGGACGGTCAGCTTCGAAAGGTCGTCTACGATCTTTGCCAGATCAGCCATTGCAATGTTCCTTCATAAGGTTCGAACGTGTGTTTGTGATAGCGAGGAACGGCCTCATGCCGCCTCGTCCTTCCGGGCGTAAGCGCCGATGACGCGCGCGACCGAAGCCGCAGGCGCATTGACGATCTGGGCGATCCGGGTTGCCGGCGTGGCGATCATGCCAACCAGCCTGGCGCGCAGCTCATCGAGCGACGGAAGTGTGGCGAGTGCCTTCACACCGTCGGCATTGAGCGAGGTGGTACCCATTGCGCCGCCGAGAATGACGAGCTTGTCATTTCCCTTGGCGAAATCGGACGCGACCTTCGGCGCCGCAATCGGATCCTCCGAATAGGCGATCAGCGTCTGTCCCTTGAACAGCTCGATGATCGATGCGGAGTCCGTGCCCTGAAGAGCGATTTTGGCGAGACGGTTCTTCGCGACTTTGACGGTGCCACCGGCGGCGCGCATTTTCGACCGAAGGTCGTTCATTTGCGCGACGGTGATACCGGCGTAGTGGGCCACGACGACTGAACCAGCGCTTGAAAACGCATCATTCAGGCCCGTGACGAGTTCGCGTTTTTCCGCTCTGTCCACTGCCTATCTCCAGTTGACCCCTGCCCTCTACGAAGGACAGGCGTCGGGTTGCCTTTTGCCGGCCGGGCCATCCAGTAACGGATCTCCCGAACGACGCTCGAGGATCCTGCCCCCTTTCGCCACACCTGCCGGCAAGCCGGACGGTGCGCAGACAAAAGGCAAACACGGTTCGAACCTTTCATTGGAGCTTGCGGCTCCTTTGTCCGGTCTTCACCCGTCTCATGCAGGCCCACATGAATTAAGGCCCACATCACCTAAGGCTTGGGGGCCGCCTGCAATCTCGGACAGGATGTCCGGAAGCCTTTCGACTTCCGGTACCGGGCCGCCGACAGGTCGGAGGCCCGGAATTCTTTCACGGATCAGCGTTTTAGCGGCCGATCCAATTGTTTCGTATCAGGACGCAGCGAGCGTCGAGACGTCGAGCTTGAGGCCCGGGCCCATCGTCGAGGTGACCGACACCTTCTTGACGTAGTTGCCCTTGGCACCAGCCGGCTTTGCCCTGGTCACCGCATCAGCGAAGGCGCGGACGTTTTCTTCCAGCGCCTTGACGTCGAACGAGACCTTGCCGACGCCGGCGTGAACGATGCCGGCCTTCTCGACGCGGAACTCGACGGCGCCGCCCTTCGATGCCTTGACGGCGGCGGTAACGTCGGTGGTTACGGTGCCGACCTTCGGGTTCGGCATCATGCCGCGCGGACCGAGCACCTTGCCGAGACGGCCGACCAGCGGCATCATGTCCGGCGTGGCGATGCAGCGGTCGAAGTCGATCGTGCCCTTCTGGACGATGTCGACCAGATCCTCGGCTCCGACGATGTCGGCGCCGGCGGCCTTGGCCTCCTCGGCCTTGTCGCCACGCGCGAAGACGGCGACGCGAACGCTGCGGCCGGTGCCGTTCGGCAGATTGACCACGCCGCGGACCATCTGGTCGGCATGGCGCGGGTCGACGCCGAGGTTCATCGCGACTTCGATCGTCTCGTCGAACTTCACCGAGGAGCGATCCTTGAGCAGCTTCAGCGCCTCACCCAAAGCATAAGCCTTGTTGGGATCGATGCCTTCGCGGGTCTTCGATACACGCTTTGCAATCTTTGCCATGATCTCAGCCCACCACTTCCAGACCCATCGAGCGGGCGGAGCCCTCGACCATGCGCATGGCCGCCTCGACGTCGTTTGCGTTCAGATCCTTCATCTTCTGCTCGGCGATGGCGCGCACCTTGTCGCGGCCGATCGTGCCGGCCTTGACCTTGCCCGGCTCCTTCGAGCCCGACTTCAGGTTCGCAGCCTTCTTCAGGAAGTAGCTCACCGGCGGCGTCTTCATGACGAAGGTGAACGACTTGTCCTGGTAGTAGGTGATGACGACCGGAACCGGCGAGCCCTTTTCCATTTCCTGGGTCTGCGCGTTGAACGCCTTGCAGAACTCCATGATGTTGATGCCACGCTGACCAAGCGCCGGGCCGATCGGGGGCGACGGCGTGGCCGATCCCGCGGAAACCTGGAGCTTGAGCTGGCCTGCAATTTTCTTAGCCATCTCTCTTCCTGCCTTTTCTCATGCCGGTCTTGCCGGCGGTTGCAGTCTGGTGGTGCGGTCCGTGCGGCCGGCTAAAGCCGCATTCGCCTCCCACCCGTTTTTGGCCGCGCGATCTCCGCGCCGCCTTCCCTGCCGCCGAAACCGGTGCAGGGATTTCGGATCAGCCCTTCTCGACCTGTCCGAATTCCAGATCGACCGGCACAGCGCGCCCGAAGATCGAAACTTCCACCTTGAGCCGCGCCCGCTCTTCGTCCACTTCCTGGACGAAACCGTTGAACGACGCGAATGGTCCATCCGAAACGCGGATCGCTTCGCCGATCTCGAACGTCACCGACGGCTTCGGCCGCTCGACGCCTTCCTGAACCTGGTTCAGGATACGCTGGGCCTCGGCTTCGGTGATCGGCACCGGCTTGGAGTCGCCCAGGAAACCGGTGACCTTCGGCGTGTTCTTGACGAGCGAGAACACGGCATCGGTCAGATTGGCTTTCAGCAGCACATAGCCCGGAAAGAACTTGCGCTCGGCATCGACCTTGCGGCCGCGGCGGATCTCGACGACCTTCTCGGTCGGCACCACGATCTGCTCGATGTCGGCGGACAGGCCCTTCTGCTTGGCCTTGTTCTCAATGTCCTCGGCGACCTTCTTTTCAAAGTTCGAGTAGGCGTGGACGATGTACCACCGCGCGGTCATTTCAAGACTTCTCCGTAATCGCCGGACTTACTGTCCGAGGCCGAGGATTTTTTCGACCGCAAAGCCCATGGCCACGTCTGCGGTAAAGAAAAAGATCATCGCGATGACCGCGAACACAAGGACCATCACCGTCGAGATCATCGTTTCGCGCCGCGACGGCCAAGTGACCTTGGCGGTCTCCGCGCGAACCTGCTGGAGAAAGGTGAAGGGATTTGTGGTTTTCGAAGCCATATGCCGCTCTGTCTGCAAGACCCGTTGGCCGGGCCTCCTGGATGATCCCGCTGGCCGGGACGTGCCGCTTGAGCGTGCGTTCGCGCCGAATCAGCGCAATCATTTCGCCCATGCAAATCAGACGCGTAAAGCCGGCTTCCCAGCTCCACGCGTCGCGTGTCTGTCTCGTCTACATAAAACCGATTCTTGATCCACGCAAGTGGCAAGTGTCCGCTTTATGGCCAAACGCCGCCTCGGAACCATCCAGTCGTCCCGTCCCGGCTATGCGGCCCTTATGCCGCAACTTATGCCATATGGCAAGTCACAAGCCGATTTTCAAAGGCCGCACTGCAAAAGAATCGTTTTTAGGTATCCATTCGAAGAATGGCACGGGCAGCAGGGCTCGAACCTACGACCTGCGGTTTTGGAGACCGAATAGCCTTCCCACATCATCCTGTTTACAATGTGATATTTGCCATTTCCAGCATCGATGTGCAAGGATTTGTGTAAGGCTTCACCTCAGTTTCCGTCCGAATCCTAGTCCTTAGGCTTCGCTGTCTGCTGGGCAACCTTCCCCAAAGCGACGAGGGCATCGAATTGCGCGGCTGAAAATTCTCCGCCCTCACGCACTCGATCCCGATGGCTCGCGTCGAGCCCCGTCAGTAACGATGCGAGCCGTTCCACGAAACGTGGCGCTCTGGCACCCCTCGGCGGCATCGCTTCAAGCGCCATCCAGGTGAGCCCAATGAGTTCGTCTGGAGCCTTGCCGGCGTCGATGAGCGCCACGGCGCGCTGGGAGAAGGTGTTGAACTGAATGTCCCTCGGCTCTTTGTCGTACCGCTCCGCCAGAGCCAGGGCTGACGCCGTCTGCTTTGCTATACGCTCGATACTGGTGTGTCCGAGAAACACCGCAACACGGGCAGCCGCGCGGATCTCCCCATCTGAAGCCGTAATTTCCCGCTTTTTCAGCACCCGTTTAATCGTGGCGCAGCGTTTCGAGAAATCAGGCGGCAGACACAGATAGGACACGTCCACCCGGCCGGGCCTTTTTATTGCGCTGTCGATGCGATCATCATAATTGGTCGCCAGAATGAAGATGACGGATTCTTCCTCCCGAAGGTCAGCCAGCTTTGTGAGCATCCCAGGCGTCAGCAACTGAAAAGCGCTCTGCTGGGCGCGAAACAGCTCACTGTCCCGATCCAATAGGAATTGATCGAGCTCGTCGAACAGGACCACGGCCATCATTTGATGCCTGAGCACCTCGAAGATCAGCTTTGCCCGCCGCTCCATGTGGGCGTCGCCGGTGGTGAGAAAGTCGCTCACCGTCACCCGGATCATGGGCACGTTCAACGCTGCGGCGAGGTTTTTCGCCGTCGTGCTTTTCCCGGTTCCAGGAGGCCCGTAGAGCAGCATCGACCAGTTGGGCTCACCCGAGCGGGTAAGCCGAGGCTCGACGAAACACCTGCCGATGTCCTCATAGAACCGATAGTCAGGATTAGTGCCTGCGGGCTCGAATTTCGTAACGATGTCATTCCAGGCAGGCGGGGTGCCCACCGGAAGCGTCACGTCCAGTTCGGATAGCTCCAGAAGCTCACCCGATATGTGTTGGTCAAGGTAATCCCGGAAAATCACCAAAAATTCCAGGATCTGGCTATTCTCCCAGATGTGGAGGTAGGATCCGCCGAGCCGCTCCGATCGCCAGCCCATGACCTCTCCAATCGCCAGCGACAACGGCAGCCGCCGGCCTTTCAGCCAATCCCAGTATTTGAGGATCACTGCGAGATGCGTGTTTCCCAGGGCGTTGGACCGGCGTCCCGGTGACCGAGCGTCCAGAATGGAAAGGCTGCATAAAAGGGAGGTCGCAGTCTCAATCCCAATGGCATAGAGAACTTCGCCGCGATGGGATGTTGTTAGAGGCGTCTGCGGCCGCCAACTGCCGGTTCGCTCTTGCGCCGCGTGGATAATCTTAAAAACCCGCTCGGCGGTGGCTTCGTCGACTGTCTCAGGTCGAGTGTGCAGCATACCCTCAAGGCAGAATGCCAGTTCACACGCGTCAAAACGACTGTCTCCGACGTCTCCATAGGACAGATGCTCTCGGATGCCTTCCTGAAATCTCTCGAAGGCCTTTTTGAGCAATTTCTTGCGAACCGCCTGACTGCCCTCGTCGCTTTGCGCGGGCAATGTTCGCAAACAGCGTACGAAGCGCAACAGGATGTAGAAGGTTGAGCCACTCATTCGCTCGCCCGTCTTAAAGCCATCATTGAGAGCTCGGCTCGGCTCGGCGTGGCCGTCTGACCCCAGAATGCTTTCGCAGCGCTTGAGGATGAGAGCTGTCAGTACCGCGATGAGGTCTTCGGTGCTGCGGTCATGCGCGAACAGGTCCGCATGCCAGCTGAGCGTCAGAATATCGTCCTTGCCGTAGGTCGAGGAGTTGCATCCTTTGCGGCTCCGCCAATCGGCCAAGAGCAGCTTCTTGGCGGCCCTCAGCCGCTTGTGCCTTTCTGATTTGGAGTCCAGCTCGGGCAACTTACTCGAGGCGTGCCAATGATATCCGTGAGCAGCCCGTTGGCGCGGCCGGCCGTGGGCGCCCTGCATCGCAGCGGCGATCATCGACGTCGTACTCTGCGAGAATTGGGTCGGAGCGCTGTCCGGCTCCTCTCCAATGTAATAAGGCCACGCAAATTTTTCGGTGAACGGCACGGTATCGATGAGGTTTGTGATCGCCTCGATGCCTGTGTCGATGGCCTGCCGCAGCGCTTTGCGCTGCGGC
>NZ_JAMYQN010000036.1:0-21013 GCF_040320905.1 Mesorhizobium sp. M0590 | reverse complement strand
TCGCCATGGAAGAGAAGCTGCGCTTCGCCATCCGTGAAGGCGGCCGCACCGTCGGTGCCGGCATCGTCGTCACCATCAAAGAGTAGTCGCCGGCGCTGCCGGTTGAGATCGGATGCAAAGGGGCGGTCTTCGGGCCGCCCTTTTGATTCTGATATTCTGGCAATGGATTAACCGCATTGCTTCAAATCCTGTTGCAAGCGCCTCTGCCATAACTAGTATAGGTTGCATCGAGGGGGGCTGCCCGAATGGTTCCATGGCGCCGTTTGCATAGTCAGGCATGGTGGTCGCTAGGGCTGATCTGCCTGGTGTCGTTGCTTGCCATGGGCCACGCTGCCTTCGCAGCGGATGCAAAGAAATCCACGCCGGAAAAATCCGCGCCGGATTTCGGCCCGACGATGCGGTTCGTCGTCGTCCGCAGCAGCGCGCCGGGCTGCGAGCCGACCTGTCCGGAATGGATATCGGCGGAAGGCTCGATAGAAGCCGGCACGCCGGCCCTGTTCAAACGCGCGCTGAAAGCGCTTGGCGGCCGAAAGCTGCCGATCGTCGTCGATTCCCCCGGCGGCAATGTCGAAGCGGCGCTGACACTTGGTCGCCTGATCCGCAAGAACAAGCTCGATATCGCCGTTGGCAAAACCCGCTTCGTCGGCTGTCTGCCAGATGTGAAGAACTGCAAGGAAAACGACGGCAAGGGCGCCCGTTATTTTGGCAATGCTTATGCCGATGGCGCCATCTGCAATTCCGCCTGTCCGTTGATGTTTTCCGGTGGCATCCGGCGCGTGGTCGGGGAATGGGCCTTTCTCGGCGTCCATCAGATCACCACGACCTATATCCGGACGAAATTGCTGTACCGCACCACTTATCGCATGGTGAAAGGCAAGAAGAAGATACTCAGCACCAGGGTCGTCAGCCGGAAGAACGCCGGCAGCTACAAGACCTATGAGATGAACAAGCCGCTGGAGCGGAAGCTGGCGGCCTATCTGAAGGAGATGGGCGTCGGCCTGGGTGTGCTCGAGACCATGAAAAGCACACCGGCCAGCGGTATCCAGCAATTGGCTCCCTACGACATGCTGCAAATGAATCTCGTCACCAGCCGGGATGCCGTCGACCTGCTGACCGCGCCAACCCTATGCACGTCCGATCCGTTGCCGGCGAGTTGCAGGGAGGTGCCGGCGCCGGCGAATATCACGAAGCCGGCCCGCGAAGTGGTGGCGAAAGCCGAGCCTGCACCCGCAGGGCTCGAAACCCCGCGGCCGAAGGAGGTCGCTGACATGCGCTTCGTCCTGGTCCGCGGCAGCAACCCGCTCTGCAATCCCAACTGCCCGGAATGGATCTCGGCCGAAGGCGCAATTACCGCTGACACGCCCGAAAAATTGCGCCAACTGCTTGACAGCGTCGGCGACCGGCGCCTGCCCATCGTTATCAACTCGCCGGGTGGTGATGTGCTCGGTGCTTTGGCGGCCGGAAGGCTGATCCGCGAACGCAAGCTCGACGTCGCCGTGGCCCGGACGGATTTCATTGGCTGCGAGCCGCGGCAGGCCGACTGCACGGCCGAAGACGGCGTCTACAATGGGCTGACGGTCGATGCCGGCGGCGGTTGCGGCTCGGCCTGTCCGATCATGCTCGCCGGCGGTGTCAAACGCCTGGTCGGCCCGCGTGCACAGTTGAGCGTGCATTCGGTAGGGCAGGAGCAAAAGGTCAAGGCCTATCTCGAGGACATGGCCATCGGCCCCGGTCTGTTTACCGCAATTCAGCTGTATTCAGTCGAACGGCAGCTCGAACTCGACAGGATGCTGAAATACGGGCTGACAACCGGGCATCAATCGGCAGACGAATTGACAGGCCCAGGCATCTGCAGATCGGAGCCACGGCCGGAAAACTGCCGCGAAGCCTCGGGCGCCAAGGCTCAGGCCAGCACGCCGGTCAAATCGTAACGCGGGCATGATGGCCGACTGCCCATCGAGGCAGGTTGAGCGGCGCTCGATGTTTCCGCTATCGTCCAGCGCGGTTGAAGTCCAGCATGGGAGGGATCGCGAATGAGCCAGGATGTCCCGACATTGTTTGAATGGGCCGGTGGCTCCGAAGCGCTGAACCGCCTGACCCAAACCTTCTACGACAACGTCTCTCGGGACCCCATCGTCGGGCCGGTGTTCAAGCATATGTCGCCGGATCATCCCGCTCACGTCGCGGCTTTCATCGGCGAAGTTTTTGGTGGACCGAAAACCTACAGCGAAAAGCACGGCGGCCATCGCGAGATGGTGATGCACCATCTCGGCAAGCATCTGACCGAGGAGCAGCGCCGGCGCTGGATCAACCTTCTCGCCGACGCCGCCGACGAGATCGGGTTGCCTGACGATCCCGAATTCCGCTCGGCCTTTATGGCCTATGTCGAATGGGGATCGCGGCTGGCCAGGATGAATTCCAACAAGGGCCCGACCTGCGATCCCGAGAGCGAACCAATGCCGGCCTGGGGTTGGGGGGTGCCGGGCGGCCCCTACAAGGCGCCTTCGGGAGACTGACCGGGGCGCGAATCGGTCGAAAACCCTGCCGCCAGGACCCGATTTGCGGGAAATGGGTGGCGGTGAATGGTTCGGTCCGCCAGGCTGGAACGGTTTGAGGCCGCCGTGGCTGGCGGGGGGCCGTGCTGAAAAACCGGAGGCCTGCGATGGGATCGGACAGCAAAGCAAATTCTGACAGCAACCGCGGAATCCGAAATCCGTTTGGCTTCATGGACGTCCCCACTCCCGACGACGAGGAGGTGTCGGCGTTCGCCGCCGGCGTGAAACTGGAGGGAACTCCAAGCGATGAAAATGCCGAGGCCTGGGGCACCGAAAGCGACCGCGACCGCAACGACACCATCGAAGGCAGCTGGTCCAGCCGTTGGAACGGCGGTGCCGATCCCACGATTCCAGGCGACAGCAAGGATAAATGGAAGTCTGGCCGGGGCGAGGTGAAGACGGCGGGAGAGAGGGTTTACCTGCTGTTCGATTGGCATAATGGCGTGCGCAAGGGGCTCATCGATGCCCGGCGCCAGGGTGCGAAAGGGCTGGCGGGAAAATACATCAATCTGACCGACCCGGAAATCGTGCGTCCCTGGGTCGGCTTGATCGTCAGCAATCAAAGGATCGACGGGAAATGGCCGGGAGGACGCCTGGACTTTCGAAGATGAAGGCCGGGTAGCGCACGTCGCTCTTTACAGAGCGCGCGGAAGCTTTTAGGAAGCGCCTGCTGCGCCGACATGCGCATACGGGCATAGCTCAGTTGGTAGAGCGGCGGTCTCCAAAACCGCAGGTCGTAGGTTCGAGCCCTGCTGCCCGTGCCATTCAGGCAACAAAATCAGGCGCTTAGAAATTTGCTTGATTGCCGGAAGCGCCGAAATTAGCCTTACACATCTCTTGCACAAACTTGCACGTCCGCAGGGAGTGTCTGACGGTGACCGAAACACACACGATTCTCGAAGGCAAAGTTCACGTTTATCGGCGCAACGACAGCCCGATTTGGCAGTGTTCGACGTATCTCAAAGGCAAAAATTGGCGGGTCAGCACCAAGGAAGAAAGCCTGGCAAGGGCCAAGGACTGGGCCGAGGACTGGTACTTCGGCCTGAAGGACAAAGGCCGGCGCGGCGAACTGTTAGCCGAGAAGACCTTCAAAGACGCCGCCGATCAGTTCATCACCGAATATGAGGTGCTGACAGACGGAGAGCGCAACGCCCGATGGGTCCAGGATCATTATCGAAGGGTTCGCACCTATCTGGTGCCGTTCTTTGGCAAGATGGGCCTCTCGACCATCACCGCCGGCACGGTGCAGGACTATCGCATCTCCCGGCTCACACCTGCGGAGGGTAAGAAACTCCCCTCACGCAGTACCCTTCACCATGAAACCGTGACCTTGCGCCTGGTCCTGAAAACCGCTGTGCGCCATCGCTGGCTGGCGCATCTGCCGGATATCTCCCAGCCTTACAAAAAGTCTGCGAAGGTCGTCCACCGCGCTTGGTTTACGCCAGAGGAGTACAAACAGCTGTACCAAGCGACGCGGGCCCACGCGCAGAAGGCGCGGGATGTTAGCCACAAAGCCAAGAAGGGCGAGCAGGCCAAGCGGGTGTGGCTGGCGGAACAACTCCACGACAAGATCCTCTTCCTGACGAACACGGGCCTGCGACCGGACGAGGCCACCTGGCTCGAATATCGGGACGTCGAGGTCGTCAAGGACGAGGCGAGCGGCCAAAAGATCCTGGAAATCCAGGTGCGCGGCAAGCGCGGGGTAGGGTACTGCAAAAGTACGTCCGGCGCCGTATTCCCCTTCCAGCGGATGGTGGCGCGCAACAAGCCGAAGCCCACCGACCGGGTCTTTCCGGTTGACCACAAGAAGCAGTTCAACGGCATCCTCCATAAGCTCGGCCTCAAATCCGACCGCGAGGGCAATCGGCGGACGCTGTACTCGCTCCGCCACAGCTACATCAGTTTCAGATTGCTGGAGGGCGCCGATATCTACCAGATCGCCAAGAACTGCCGGACAAGCGTCGAAATGATCGAGAAGCACTATGCGGTGCATCTCAAGAACCGCCTCGACGCAGCGGCCATAAACGTGCGCAAGCCCAAGCCTGCGCAGCGGGCCAAGCCCGAGACGGTGGAGCAGATTGAGAGTTGAGGTGCCTCCTTTGACCGGGCAGGCTTGAAAGATGTCCGGGAGCTTATAGCAATGCGTACAGCGCACTTACGCATCGCCCAATGTGTACGCATTGAGCCAGAGAAAGCGATGCGTTGCTCGGTTTTCTAACCGGGCGCGGGAGGGCGGCCCGGAGAAAACCGGCAAGTGCGCCAGGGGCAAGCCCCTTGGAACCCCGCTCAGCATCGAGAACCGCGTTTCACCTTGACTGTGCGCCGGGGCCCGACAAAGTGCGGATAGGCAGGGTGACGAATGGCGATCTTTCATCTGCACGTCAAAAACATCAGCCGCGGTGACGGTCGTTCGGTTGTCGCTGCCGCCGCCTATCGGGCCGGCGAAACGCTGCCGAACGACGCGGAAGAACGCGAGAGCGCGTTCGGCGGCCGGCGCGACGTTGTTCACGCCGAGATCCGGATGCCGGCTGGAGCTCCGGTCTGGATGGGCGAGCGTGCCAAGCTTTGGAATGCCGTCGAAGCCGCCGAGAAGCGCAAGGACGCGCGGCTTGCCAAGGAAATCGAATTTGCGCTGCCGCGTGAAGTCGCGCCGGCGATTTGGCTGGAGCTGACTGGCGCCATGGCCGACGCGTACACGCGCCAAGGCTATGTCGTCGATTTGGCGATTCACGAGGACGGCAGGAACACCAATCCGCATGCCCACCTGCTGCTGACAACGCGTCGGATCACGGCAGGAGGATTCGCCGGAAAGCTCCGTGAAGCCGACGGGGTTCGCTTCGTCACCGACGCGCGTGCCATGTGGGCCAAGATCGCCAATGCCAGCTTTGCCAGCGCCGGCCTCGATGCCCGCATCGATTCCCGCAGCCATGCCGCGATTGGTTCGGCCCAGCGCGCGGGCCAGCACGTGGGTGCCGATCGCCAGGCGCGACGGGCACGCCGGGCGCAGATTGACGTAGAACGTATTGCCACGGTCCGCCAGGAGCTGAGAATGCCAAACCCGCTTGCCGACCTGTATCCCCACCTGTCCCTGAGACGGGACTGGCCGCCTGAAACCCGCGAGCCGGCGCCGGACATGAGTGAACGCGAACGTGACGAATTCTGGCTCTATTGGCAGTCGCGCGATCACGAGCGAGGCGATCCGGTTGCCGAGCGCGATCTGCCTGTCCGAAGCCCCGAAGGTGACCTGATACCCTCCCATGAGCTGGAGGCGGCGCAGGACAGGATGATTGCCGAGGTCGAGCAACCGGCTGACCGTTATCCGCTCCCGAACGCTCAGGAACTCACTGCGGAGAACGACAGGGCGTGGTGGGTCAATGCCGAACACCAAAGGCAACCGGAAAGCGAACCTGACGCACCTGAACGGGACCGCGAGGCGTGGTGGCGGACCCGCTGACTGGCGTCCCGGTCGGGATGTGTGGAACGCTAGTGCAGTGTATCTTTTGGAAGATGCCTGGGAGGCAGCGCCTCCGCGAGCATGGTGCGGCGCACGCGGGTTGCGGTAGCGCTGGGTGGCAAACCTTCCCGACAGGTTCCGAGCTTGCGGCGACGGTACAGCAGGTAGGCATAGTAATGTCGTTTCACCAGGTGAAACCACAACCATGTTGGCCAATCGCGCCAGCGGCGCCGCTTTGCTAATGCAAGTTCGTAGTCTAACCTTCTGATCCAATAGGGCCGCATAGGAAAATTAGGACATTATTCCTACGGGCTGTCAAAGGATATCGCGATGGCGAAGGATTTTTCGATCGACCCGGAAGCAGACATGCAGAAACTGACCACGCGGATGGTTCAGGTCAACCGCCAGTTTGCCGATCTCTTCGGGCGCTGCTTTGAGCAGCCCGATGTCGCTTATGGCGAGTGGACCAAGTTCGCGTTGAACGACGCCCATTCGTACGAAATCCTGAAAAACCATCTCTTCTCGCTCGGCGAGATGCCCCGGGACGAGACCCGGAAGGAGCAGGCCATCGACGCCAGCTTGCGGCTTCCGGCGTTGTTTCAGGAGTAGCGTGGGCTCCGCGACCAGTTGGAGGAGATGCGCGCTGTTAACCCGGCGCATTTCGATGGCATGCAACGTCAGATCCAGGCCGACGCCGATCCATGGTGGGTCAAGCGGTCACCCGGCGCAACTGCTTCCGGTGGCCATGAGGAAGAGCGGGACTTAAGCCCGGAATGGCAGCGAGATCGCTAAGCCTGCAAGGATCAGGCGGCCTTTTTCCCGGGAAGCGTTTTCAGGTGGGCGCCGCTGCGAAGGGCATCGGTGCGGCGTTTGAGCGTCGGGTGGGTACTGAACAAAGCCCCCATTTTGCCGCCGCGAAACATCAGGTAGCCGTACCTGTTTTCGGCCCCGGTCGGCTTGGCCGGTATGCCATGGACCCGCTCGAGGGCGCCAATCATCGCCTCCGGTGAAGCAATGCTGGCACCGATGGCATCGGCCTTGAACTCACGGGCGCGCGACAGCCCCTTCACCATAAGCTCGGACCCGGCAAAAAGCGTGTGCCGGGCCGCCGTGCCCATGGCGCCGGTCACCTCCGTCACATCGCGCCCGTAGCGCTTGTCTTTGGTGGCCTGCGCCACCACTGTCGTCGCGATGACCGTACCGAAATTCGCCACGTGACCCATCATGGTCTGGAACCCTTCGGCGAATTGCATCCGTTCCACATCGTTGTAGACCACGTGCCCGAGTTCATGGCCAATCACCGCGTCGAGCTCCTGCGGCGACAGCAGGTTCAACAGGGGCTTGCCAATCACGACCGCCGCGTCTTTGCGGGTTCCCATGGCGAAGGCGTTGGTGACATTCACCACGCCGACGGCCGGCGGCTTGATGCCAAGCGTCGCGGCATGTCCGGCGATACGCTGCGCAAGCGGGTGATTGGCCTGGAGGTACTCAACCCCGAACGAATTGCCGACCCTGGCCTTGGCCCGGGCGGTAAACCTGTTGCCGTAGACGAGGCCGGCAACCGCCAAGAGTCCGCCGATCAACCATCCCGGGCTGTCCAGCGGCATCAACACGAAGGGCACACCGAGCGGGCCGCCCATGATCAACCATTGCATGAAGACGCAGGTAAACAGCACTGTACCCGCCAGCACGAGCGGGGTGCTGACGACGGTCCGGCCTAAGGAGGTCAGGTCACGTTCCCGGGTTTCACCCGGCGCGGTCGTCAGGTGGAGCGTTGCGGCGGTATCCGGTTGATAGCGGATCAAGGCGGCTTTCACGACTTTGAAGAGGAGCACCACCTGCCAGATCGTAAGCCCCAGGTCGACCAGCACGAATAGGCCTGGCCAATCAAGGTGGGGTGGCAGCGGCAGAACAACGCTCGGGTAAAGCCTAAGGCCGCTGTTGATCGCGTACCAGCCGAGCCGCAGCGCCGTGGCCGTCAAATACCTGGCAGCCAGGGGCTTAACGTTGTCCAGGAAAGCACCAAGGGTCATACCGTACCTCACGTTCTGCGATTGGCTGATGGAGTGACGCGCTCACGGCAGTCTTGCCCCAGATACCAGGGCACGAGCTTGGCCCGGATCGGGCGGACGCCCCGCGCAAACACCAGACCGATGCGGGTCTGGTCTGCGGCGGAGCCACTGAGCAGTTCCGTCACTTCGTCCGGCGTCAGCAGGGGACGGCCGGAATAGGCGATGCCGTGATTGACCGAGCCGGTGCCCGCGCCATTGCCGCTGAAGACCGGGCCGGTCGAGGCGCTGTTGCTGGTCCCTGCCGTGCGGTAGCCGCGCGTCTGGTCGCCGAGGAAATCCGAAATCATCGATGCGGTGAAGTGTTCGTCGGTGCCGAAGAACGTCTTCACCGAGGTGTTGAAGAACGTCTTCCAGCCGGCGGGGTAATGTTCTTCCAGCGTGGGCACGTCCTGGAGGAAGAACCAGAGGCGGACGCCCGCGCCGGCATGCGTGCGGATGGCGTCGCGGAAGCGCGGGAACGGCCCCAGGCTCAGGAACTCATCGAGGATGAAGAGGACCGGGATGTCGGGGATGGTTTCGTTCTGGAGCATCGCGTCCAGGGCGGTGGTGAGTGTGATCTTCAGGAACGCGGCATACGCGGACATCTTGTGGAACGGCACGGTGATGTAGACGGTCGCCGGTGCATCCTTCAGCGAACGGAAATCAAATGAAGCCACCGAGGTCGCGCGGTGGAGTCCCGGGTCGTCCCAAAGGGCGAACTCGGTGTTGATCGTGTCACGGAGATTCGGAATGGCCCTGCTGCGGTCCTTGCCAAGGACAATGTTGGCGGCATTCGCGATGGCATGGTTGCGCGAGCCGGCCATGGTCCTGATCGCCTCGGTGAAGAGGTCGAGCGGCGCGGCGGTGATGCGCCGCACCTCGGCCATGCTGCGATGGCCCGGCGGAGCCGCCTCGGTGACGAACATGATAATGGCCGTAAGGACTGCGATGGCATCCTTGCGGAAGAAGTCCGGCGCGTACTCATCGGGCGGCATGATCAGGTCGGCAAGCGCCTGGGCATCGGAAAACGAGGCCACGCCGTCGAGCGGGTTGTAGGCGTCGGTTTCAGGCTGGAACGGTGCGATCCGGTAAACCGGCCCGACGTTCTGCCGGCGCCAGGCCGCCGTTTGCGCGTAGAGTTCGCCCTTGGGGTCAAGCACGACGCATGACCCCTTGTAGCGGACCAGGTTGGGGATGATCGTCGTCGTCGATTTGCCGGAGCGTGTCGGCGCCACGGTGAGGAGGTGCCCTTCGCCGTCCCAGTGAATCTGGCCGGCGACGGCGCCGCCGAGGGCGGGGTCCTCGAAGGCCCCGATCAGCATGGAAGAAGGGCTGTCGAATTTCGCCGTCGGGTGCAGCAGGTCGGCTTTCAGGAGATCGGAGGCATCGGCCCAGCGCGCCGAACCATGCAGCGGCGGCGGGTTGGCGATGCCCTCGTCGACGCGCCGTTTCTCCTCGCGCTGCTCGTTTTCGATCTGTTTGCGCGCCCGCCGCTGGGCGAACATGTTGGTGATGGCGCTGCCGATCTTAATCCCGGTGGACAGGCCGTCTGTCGTCCCTTTGCCGGACGATCCGAACGGCTCCATTCCCTTCAAGGGATCGAAATCCTTGAACCAATCCGGCATGCCCCAGCCCCCGCAAGACCGGACGATGTAACACCAAGAAACAGCTGGCATAAACCCCTTTGGCGGGGCGAGTTGAATTTTCCAGACTGTTCGCTCGGAGATTGGTGAAGAGATTGCTGTAACGGGCCGGAGTGGAGAGTTGGCGGGCCGGGATGCCCGCCTTTCAGTCACACAGCAGAACTGCTGTGCCAGAGGCCTCCGGAAGCGGAGGCAAGAAACAAAAGAGGTGGGATGAACATCCCCTTGCCTCTTCAGGCGTACGCCTCATTTTCAGTTTTCATAAGTGCCTTGCCTCCAACGTTCACCAGGAAATCTCAAGTTCCGGGTATTCCGCCAGGATTGACGGGCGGAAATCATCCTGTTCGAGCCGCGTCGGCCGCCAGACGTATTCGAACTGTTCGGCATCGAGCCATTTCTCAAGCGCCTTGGCGGCCTCCGTGTCGGAAAGGTCGAACGGAAACTCCTGCACCACACGGTAGCGGCGATGGCCGTGGAAGGCGGCCTCATCGATGGCGGCCGCGATCGTCGCGAGCTTGAAGAGCCTTTCAGCGTATTTCGTCCTCGTAGTGGTGGCCATGAGGACATTGCCTTCCGCGCGTTTCATCAGAAGGCACTCCCGAGGTAAGTGTCGGTGATTTTCAGGCGGCCGTGGCCCAGCTCGGCGGAAATCCGGTGGCGCGCCGCGCGGTCGGCGGCACGTTCGTTTCCGCTCATGTCAGCCCAGCGCTTGCCGCCTGCCAGGGGGCAGGCATGCCCGGTCAGCACCGCATAGCGTTGCTGCGCATAGGCGTGGCGGAATCCGTGGGTATTGCGCAGACCAGCCTTGAGGGTCTGATACTCGAACCGCTTGAGGTGTTCGACATAGGTCATTTGCGCGGGGATCAGCGATCCGCCGCCGGGGACGAGGCGCATGATGTGTTCGAGGACCTGCCGCTGTTCCAGCGTGGTCACCGGCACGGTGCGCGCCCGGCCCCCTTTCGTCCAGCTCGCCTGCAAGGCGATCTGGTCGGCACGGATGGCCGCCTGCGGCTGGAACTTCATGGCTTCCTCGCGCCTTAGGCCAAACGCCACCTGGAGGAGAATCGAGGCCTTGATGTAGGGGCATTCGATGGTGCCAAGCTTGGCATGGTCGAGGGTTTGCGCACGGTTGCGCGTGACCTCGCCACGTTCGGCGACGCCGTACGCGGCATTGTCGCGGTTGACGACGTTAACCTTGTTGACCTTCTCCGCCCACCAGCGCAGCCAGGTGAGGCGGTTGCGGATACTCGCATCCGAGGTATCGGTATCAAGCCATCGTTCGACGAGGGCCTCTACATGCTTGGGTTTGAGGGAGGTCGCGGACGGCAACTTGTAGCCGAGGTCCACGAGGTCGTTGGCCATTGCGGACAGGCCGCGCCGGCGGTTGTTTTGAGTGCCATAAGAGCCGTCCCGGTTGCGTTGGCACAGCCGCACCAGGTCCATGGTCAGATCGTCCATCTTGCTCGCTTTTTGTTTTTGGCTGAGTGTTGATGGCCGATGCACGTCCGTAGAGCGTGACACCCCGCGAAGGTCATTCGCGGCAGGGCCGGAATGCGTAGTTTCCTTACGGTATGAGCCTCCCGAGCCAGCCGGGTGGCTGGCCGATATGGTTTGCCCTGTTGGGCATCCGGTTACCGAGAGGTCGAAACCGGAGGTGTGGCCGCCGCGGCGGCGCACGTATGCGATAAGCAGTCATTCTGCTCTCCTTTGGTTGGGGAAATGGTCGGGTGAGATGGATCAGGCAGTTTTTTGCCCGCCGGGATAGTGGAGGCTGTCGCCTGCTCATGGCCAGCACATTGCACCGGAAATGATCAGCGAACCGCAGCGTCATTTGCAGGTCATGCAGTGGCGTTTGCGCGAACCCGGCATCCACCGTGGGATTGCGGGCGGTCTGTCACTCCCCAATACATTGGCGAGTGACAGACCGCCGGCCGCCGGCATCGTCGGACATTCCATGCCCGACCATGCTCGTCACGCTTCTCCGCGTTCCTGGCCAATGGCATTGGCCCGGATCCCGTATTGCGTTCGGCGCGGCAAGCGGTGGCCCTTGTGGGCCGGGCTTGGCGGGTCGGTGGCCGCCTACGCAGTCTGTGCATACGGAGCCAGGACTGCGGCCCGTCCGGCAGGCCTCCAGCCTCCGCCATAGCGTGCTCGTGGTATCGAATTTGGCTCGTCACGTCCGGTGTCGCGCGATTGGCCTCTGGCCTTTCCGTCGATGGTCTGCCCGGAGCTGATGACTGTTCTCTTCTAGCCGGCGCGGCCGTCTTGTCCCGTTCCTGCCCGCTCCTTCGCTGCGCTCCCGTGTTGGGGACAAGCCAGCCCTGTGCGCCGTCTCCTTTGGAACCGTCCTCCGGGACAGAAACCATCAACCAAAGGAAAAGACCATGAATACCAAACGCAATACCGAAACGAAGTCCGAGCCCAAGATGCCGATCTACCACGCCTACACCGTGCGGGACGGCAAGGACGGCCAGAAGGGCTTCTGGACGCGCATCGGCTCCTTCTTCGCCCACGACGACGGCGAAGGCGGCACGCTCCTCCTCGACGCCCTGCCGCTCGACGGACGCATCGTCCTTCGTGCCCCGAAGGCCGACGAGTAGGAGGCCGACATGCAGATCCTGACCCAAGACCTGCGGGAGAAGCTGCTGGCGAATGGTCGCCAGCAGCAACCCCTTCGCGGCACCGGCGGCGAAATCGACTTCATGCCCGTCGTCAAACTGTTCACGCCGGATGCCGGCGCGACCTGGCTCCTCACCGAGATCGATCCGGATGACCCGGATATCGCCTTCGGCCTTTGTGACCTCGGGCTTGGTTGTCCCGAGCTTGGCAGCGTCAGCCTCACCGAACTTGCGTCGGTGCGCGGACGCCTGGGCCTGCCGGTCGAGCGTGACCGGCATTTCCGCGCGGATAAGCCTCTGTCGGCTTATGCCGAGGAGGCACGACGACTCGGCCGCCTCCGAGTGTAGCGATCGACACCGTTTTCAACGCCGTCCTTTGGGGTGGCGTTGAATGTCGAAAGCTGTGGCGCACCACCGTGGCTACCGCCAATCCCGCTAGCGGCAAGGTGGCTGGGCGCCGATGATCTACGAAAACTCAAAGCTCAACGAGTTTGCGGCTTCGGATTGCGTTTTTGGTGAGTATCGAGATGCAAAGGTGGGAATGATCGTAGAGCCACGACGTATCAAAGACTGGAGCGCCTTCCATAAACGCAGCCATGATGCTGGAAACCGGTCTCTGCCGGCGCAGGAGCTCGACATAGGCGTTGACGAGATCATTATCGTCGTAATTCCGGTAAAGCTGGGGGTTGGACGGATCCGAAACCATTGACCATGGCCCCACTTGACGAGGTGTCCTGATGGTGGCGGTCGCCAGCCGTTTCAGCGCTTCCCAGTGACGGTCCGTACTGTCTAGCAAATTGATGGTGTCGGCGAGGTCGACTTCACATTCGATGACGGCCGGACCGATGCCAGGATTGTTTTTGCGGCGACGGTCGGCCACTGATCGAGCCCACTCCGCTGCGCGTCCGGGAGCGCGATAAAACAGGTAGAACCCGGTTCCCAACCAAGATCCTTCTCTAGGAATTAACTGGAAATCACCGGCCATAATGGCGCTTGCCCTATCCGACGTCGTGCCGTGATAGGCCGTAATGTAACGACCCTCCAAAAGTCCCCCCCAAACACGAAAGTAGCCCCGAAGGGCTACTTAGATTTACGAAACGTGACGAACTCTTCCTCTGGATGGGGCTTTAGGCCCCACTCCTTATCAAATTTCTCTACCGTCTTGGCGGCGAGCTGTTTGAGCTTTTTGGGCGAGTTGACCTTATCGATCTCGGAGAAAAGAGCTTTCATATCAACGTTATGCGTAGGCATAGCGTCGGTTGGCGAAAGTTGTGAAACGGTATCGGGTTGCACAGTCGTTGCCCTTTCAGGTTTGTCGGGCGCGACGATGTAACCTTTTGAAGGGCTGCGTCGGCCCTTCTTAGGAGTAACAACTTTACTGTAACTCAATTCATAAGGCTGGAAAAATAATTCAGTTGATTCGATTGCTGCTCCAGATAACTTCTTTCCACGAGCGTCAGTGACAATAACGGAGCCTTTTCGACTAACATTTTGGCCGCCAAAGCCTTTCACGAAATTGCCTCTACGTTCGTCAAGCCATCCGACAACCTTGCCTGACTGATCCACAAGCTTATTTCCATCGACCACGGCTTCTATGACCAAGCTCTCATCGATGCCCAGTCGGGACTTCTTTTTGGGGCTGGTATGGATCGTTTTCGTTTTCAAACGAGAATCCTCAATCTGAATCTGTCCCTGTTATATGGCTCAAAATAGTGGCTGCGCAAGCTTGGGTACCCCGGGTGTCCTCGATGGTAAGTGGAACAGCTTGATAAGCCGTGTAGGTAGCAATTTCCTGTAACTTCCCACCGCATGCAGCTTTTTGCGGGCGAGGCCCGCGGGCAGCCTTTGGCACCCTATTGAAAGTGCGCCACTTGCCGATACACTGGGAACGTCGAGGCGGCCAGGGGTTCACGACATAAAGCGGAAGGCTGGGTTGCGGCGTCATAGGGCATGTGATGCAAAGAGGCTTTTGAAATGAAGCGGATGCGAGAAGAGGACATTCCGGCGTTCGTGCAGGAGGTGGCCGCAACCGGCTGCGACATCTGCGCCGTTGGGCCGGCTTACTACACCATGGGCGATTCCGATGTTCCGCGCGGCAAGCGCAGGGGGCTATACAAGAAGCTCGCCGACATCGACGCGCGCTATGGCAGCCGCGACCATCTGCGTTACCAGATCGTGGCGCACCTGGCCTCGATTGGCCGCTACATCGACGCGCCTCCACCGGACGAGGAAATGTGGATCGATAGTGAGGCGCCCGACTTGGCCGAGGTCACGCCTTACGACGAGGCGCACTTCCCTACCTACGCAGTCCTGCTATTCGCGGAGGCCAAGGGCGTCGACTGGCGCAAGGTGGCACGAGCCCTCTTGAACATCGACCCAGAGCGCCAGCCAGAACGGGCACGCCGGGCCTGGGCATCGCATCTGGCGCGGGCGCGGTGGCTGGCGACGAGCGGGTACGGGGAGCTTCGGAGCGATTTGCTGCAATAGGCATCGACTGCCGCAGGAAGCCCCCCGGCAGACCGCCTCCAAAGGGGGGCGGTCCATGGCAGTTCCCGGGGCGGCATCGTAGTGATGTATGCCGTTAATAAGCAGAAGACGGTTCAGGCAACATCCACATGGACCTGTTATTCCTCAATCAACAACGTTCCCGGCGAAGGCGTGTACGACAGCTGAGGCGAGTCGATGAGATCGTCCTAAGGCGTCAGGATAGGGGTGATGTTTTGGTCAAACACGAGAGTTGGTCCGAACAGGACATTCTGGATTTGCCGCCAGAAGAGTCGGACGATTTTGATCGCAAAGGCGGGCGTCTTTTTGATGAAGTGGAAGACAAGGTACTGACGACCATAGCCAAGGCGCTATCAGCCTTCGCTAACTCCGGAGGCGGATCACTTGTGCTCGGCGTGAAGGACGACCGTTCCATCGACGGCATTCCGGCGATGAAAGGTAGGGCAACAATTCGCGACTGGTTGGAGCAGAAGGTTCCGCACCTGTTAGATTACCCGTTGGCTGATTTCAGGGTCCACACGGTCCTTCGCAGGGAACAGTCGCAAATCCCAATCGGCAGAGAGATCATTGTGATCGACGTTGGCGACAGTGCCGCTGCGCCTCATCAAAGTGCACGTGATCACCTGTATTATCATCGCCAGGGCGGCCGGTCGGTTCCCGCCAAACACTTCTATTTGGACCTGCTGCGGCAAAGACTGACACATCCGGTTTTGACGTTGGGGATGCATGGCATCCAAACCCATGCCGCGCAGGAGCTCAATGGCGGAATTTACTTCATTGTGAATTTGACGTTCGTTGTGAGGAACGTGGGGCGAATAGCAGCTCATGAATGGGCGATCTCGTTGCGAAACGTGGAGCACCCCACCGATGGCTTCTTCGACCGCCATCGCCTCAGGTTCGAGTATGAACACGAGTTCCAGATTCCGTATTCTTCAGGTGGTATCGAACTCAGGCAACCAATCTTGCCGGGACGGGGTTTGAGGCAAACCCGACCGCTAGGGTTCCCGGTATTCTTCCCGGTGGGCGGACCTATTTCCAACATCACTGAGGCCATCGAAGAAAGATTCAAAGGCACTATGTTTCAATTTCAGTTGGCGACGGAATTTTCTGCCGGTGAGATTTCACCTTTGGGTTTGGGGCAACTCATGCCTGTGCAGGAGATGGCACTTATGGCGTGCAAAATGGCTCCGCACTACTTCTCATTGTGATCGACACACCCTGAAACGCGCTAGACTAGGTTCCGGGATCAGCCACCGGATGTTCTGCTTGAATTCCCTGAGCAATCGAAAACTCATTGAGCTTTGCAATGACATGGTCTGTGGCCATGTGAACGGCAAAGCAGATTTCCGATAATTCATGACGGGTCAGGCGAATATTAGTGCCCACCGCAAAGCTTCTTTCCTTCCATGTCAGACGCATGATGATCATCGCGCCCTCGTGGCCGGTAGTAACGTGTCCGGCTTCAATGGCCTCGTGATCTATCGGTTGTTCCGTGCCATCGGGGTGCCTCATGAAGACGCCCAAAAAAGACCAACGGATCAGAAGTCGATTGTTTTCGGGGCTCACATCCTTCCGTGAGACGAGGCCCATTCGGTGGGAAAGGCAATTGCGAGCTTTTCGAAAGCTCTCAAACATCTCCCAATACCGCTGATCGAGACCGATAAGCTCCCGCAAACGGCTGTATTGAGCACTGATGCTAAGCATCTCAACTTCGGCGGCGAGCGCGCGCAAATCCGTTGGAATGTAGCTGTGCGTCGCCATCATGTGCTGAATCGGAAAGCAGTGCTTCAGAAAGATGGTGAACGCATCTACCAGATCGCGAAGCGCGTTGCCGATGATCCAAGCTTCGAAGTTCTCGTTGAATTGCCTTCGCGTCTCGTCGGAAATTTCACTGGGAACAAAATGATAGCTCATGCGGTCATCGAGCTGGTGGGGCAAAGAAGGAATGTGATTTGCGGCATTGGAGCCCAACGCCAGAAAGACCGAAGCTCTCCGAACCCCTAGGTCGGCAGGTCGACGCAAGCGAGCAAAATCAATTCGCACATGCGGTCGCTCGCCAGGTCCGTCAGTAGCTTGGTCCGACATGCTTACTCCGGCAGAGAGTTCAACTGGAATACTCAATCCACATTATTCGCCGGGTTCCGGCGGCCGAGGACGCCACCAGCGCCACAGAATAAGTCCAGCGCCGGCGATAGCGCTGATGATGGTGACGATGTTCGCGCCGTCGGCGAGAAAATCGCTGTAGATGCTACCTGTCATTTGGAGGCTCCTTTCGACGGATCTTCCTAAAAAGAAAATCTCAACAAGGAGCTTTTGAGCGGTATCGCTTTGCCAAGCACATTTCAAGGTCAAAAATTCGGCTTATTCTACAGAAACATCCTATAAGGAATTGTTAGGCGAAAACGCTATCCAATCAAACGGTTATCTTGGAAAATCACGATTTGTTTCGACTGAGTTATTTGCCGCCGCCAGCATTAAAGGGGAATGCTGCGTGGTTGCCATGCAACAAACGGTGTTCGGCCTTCCAGACCGATCTGAAACTGAAGCTTGACCCCATCGCCACGGCTCTGAGACTCCAAAACGCGCTGCCGGTCGCGTTGTTTTATTGTTGGAGTTTTTGCTGCAAAATCAGGAAGTCTAGGTCTCTAAGAAGTCTCTCCTTTGAACCCTCGTCGACGGGTGGTGGCGCTGGCGGGATGACCGCCTTGGGTTTCTGACCTTCCGGTAGCTTGGTCGCGCGCTTCGGCGGCTCGACCTTTTTCTTTGGTGCTTCGGCGGGTTTCTTCGGTGCCTCGGCGGGCTTGGGGGCAAAGGTGATGATGATCTTGTTGGTATCAGTCCACGCGCTTTTCCAACCCCAACCAAGGCCAGCCTGTGCGGTATTGAAGGGGATCTTGACGATTTTTACGCTGGCTTCCCCCTTCTGCACGAGTTTAAAACTCAGGGTATAGGCCACGGATTCCGGCTTCGTTCGGGTCTCCGCATAGGCATCCTGCAACTGGGCCAGCCAACTGGCGATACCCAAGTCTCCCATCAAACGGATGCCATGCGTCCTGCGTGCTTCAACCGCTTCGTGGTCACAGTCAATTTTATCCTCAACGCCCAAGCCGATCGTGAATTTGTAACCGACCTGCCGGTCGGCTGTGCCCGTCACGTCCGTGGAAAGAGCCAATGTGGCAGTTTGCGGAACGTAAGGCACATCGTTGCCGGCGCTCCCGTTCCCACCACCTTCGGCAATCACGTTCAAGGAGAGGTCGACTCCGGCGTTCCACTTTTCTTTGTCAGTCAGGAAGGATGCCGGCCCCACGCCTGTCTTTGTGTTGCCGTCGCGCCCCTCCTTTAGCTCGCACCGAATATTGTCGACGATGTCAGAAATACGCAGCAATCCGACGTCGGTCTGAAGCTTGGGGACACTTCCGCACCCTGAAACGGCCAAGCAAATTCCGAATGATCCCCTTATGAAAATTTTAATCATTTGCCCCCCCTTGCAGCATCACAACTGGTGCATCCTGCATAGGCAAAAGACAAACGAGATTTTCGCCCAGAAAGCGCTGTCAACAAATTTTCAAAGCTCAGAGGGCCATTCCGATACCCTTTATCTGAACGAGCTTGAAGGCGAAGAAAGGAAGCCTCGTGTTTTGGGCGAACAATATGGAGCGACGAAAAAACAACGACTCAGCAGAGCTGGGTCGTTTTCGGCATCTATTGTCGCTCAGCTAGACGACCGCATTTTCAATGCCCAGTCTGGAGTTCACCTGGCCCGATGCATCCGTTATAAAAATCGGGGACTTTGATCGCCGAACATCGATCGGAGTTTGCCCGGAACAGCTCGAAGAGCTGTTCCGCGTCGAGAGACAACCGCGTCACGCGCATGTCGCCGTTGGAGTCGCCAAATTCGAACAGAATGTCCGTCGTCGGCGCCTCTCTTTTCTGGATGACAAGTTGTATCATCTCCAACGAGTTACGATACGACTGATCCTGATTAAGAAGGGGTACGATGTCGAACATCAGAAGATTGCTGCCGGGCGCAACGATAGCTTTTTGATCATCGCGCAAGCGGATCTTCGTGGCTCCAGCGAGATAGTCGCTTTTAGTGACTGCCCGAACGAACACTCCCGGCGCATCACCATTGTTGTTCACAAGCAAGCGGATAGTGGTGCCCTCCAAGGTGATCATGGGCGCGGCCATATCCGAGCGCGGGGAATGGAGCAGACCTATGAAACTTGGCACCGCAAAGCTGAGAACCGAGATTAGGGCAGTGAGTAGAGCTAACACGGTGTTGGACACCGCAAACCAGCGTCGCCAGTCCTGAAAGGATTGGCAGTGGGTGCAAATGTGAGCTGACTCGGGGATGGAAAGGCTGCACTGACGGCAGCGCACCATGCGTTGCTCTTCCATGAACGCTGCGCCCCCCTGCACGATGCTTCCACATCCTAACCGTCATCGCCACGTAGGCCTCAGTTTGAACCGGGATCAGAAAAGCCGTCAGAATGGCGCGATAGACTATACGGCTATTAAATATCAAAGGGTGTTTAAATCACTCATTAAGTCAATGCACTCGAACCCTATGCCGCCGTCAAAGACAAAATCTTAGTACATTGACCCCAGGCGGTTGGCTGAAGGGCGGTTAAACAAAGACAAGAAGATCAGATACATGGCATGAGGTGAGACGTTCTTGCGCTTGAGCATCGTACAAACTTCCTGGGGATACTTCGGGCTCAAGCTGTAGCGGTTACGCTCGAATGGACCGCCTGCCGCAAGATTGCACTCAAAAAAGAGAGCAATTTCGTAGCCGGTTCGAAATGCACACCACTCGCGTCCGTACTGCATTATATACTCGACGTCGTAGTTTTCAGGATCCGCGTTACAATCATCCCATATTGCTACTGGCGGCTCTCGCCGTAGCCAGAAGGCCAAGAAAGCTGCGCGCTTAAGGTGGTCAGCGGGGCCCTTTACTTGGGGCTCCAGCCTCGCAATATCTTCCTTCCAAAACGTATGAGCCCATTCTTGCCGATTGGGATCGAACTGGAGGGTAATCCCGACCCGTTGGGCTGAGTCGTTATAGATTCCTTGAACGACTTCCTTAAAGCCGCCCAGTGTCTCCATCCTAAGAAAAACGTCTCCATCCAGCGTGAAGCGGCTCATTGTCGGTTCCATAAAAAAGAAGAGAGGGTGGAGTGCCCTCTCTTCGAATACTGCGAATGGATTAATTAATCAACTTGCTTTGAAATAAGCTCGTCGACCTTGCTAAGTTCCCAGTTGGAAACATTGATCGAAGGCAATCCGTTTTTTTGGTAGTTGTGATCCACGCGAACTCTGCCCTTCATTCGACTCTCATAAACACGAGAATGAATGTCTTGATCTGTATAGATGCCTTGCATCGAGTCATTTTCTGTCATTGAAACGCTCCAGGTGGTTCTTTCGATGCAGCTATGTTAACATGCATAGGAAACAATTCCCAAAAAAATAATCCAGGGCAGGTTCGAAAGTATTTCGAGTCGTTACTAAAGGATTTTTGGGCAAAAATGTGTTGCTGTTCTGCAACGGGCTGATTTTTTTGCTTTTTAGCCGATTTATGAGATGGCGTTGGACATACTGGCTATCGATCCGGAGAAGGAGCCATTCCGCGCCCGCGAGGCCGACGAGTAGGAGGCCGACATGCAGATCCTGACCCAAGACCTGCGGGAGAAGCTGCTGGCGAATGGTCGCCAGCAGCAACCCCTTCGCGGCACCGACGGCGAAATCGACTTCATGCCCGTCGTCAAACTGTTCACGCCGGATGCCGGCGCCACCTGGCTCCTCACCGAGATCGATCCGGATGACCCGGATATCGCCTTCGGTCTCTGTGACCTCGGGCTTGGTTGTCCCGAGCTTGGCAGCGTCAGCCTCACCGAACTTGCGTCGGTGCGCGGACGCCTTGGCCTGCCGGTCGAGCGTGACCGGCATTTCCGCGCGGATAAGCCTCTGTCAGCTTATGCCGACGACGCTCGCCGCCTAGGCCGCATCAACGCGTAGAGATCAACATCCATGCAACGTCATCCTTGGGTCCTCTTGGGTGGCGTTGAATGTCGAAAGCTGTGGCGTCCCAAAGCCAGGTAGACAGATACCCTCCGGCGAAGGCCGCCTTGCGAGAGGACGGCACGGTAGCGAGGCTGCGCTCTTAAGGTCGCCCTTACGAGCGAAGTTA
>NZ_JAMYQN010000035.1:0-24111 GCF_040320905.1 Mesorhizobium sp. M0590 | reverse complement strand
CCGCCAGTCGTCGTCACTTGTGTCCCTCCCCTCATGTGCGACGCCCGCGCTATTGACGAGAATATCCGGGCAACCACCGATCGCAATTGCCAAATCGCGCACTGACCGCGGATCGCTGACGTCACAATAACATGCCCGGACGTTAGACCCTATCCCGGCTGCGGCTTGCCGGGCGGCGTCGAGGTCCAGATCGACCAGCATGACCGACGCACCCGCCCAGTCTAACGTGCGCGCAATTTCCAGACCGATGCCTCGCGCGCCGCCGGTAACCAGAGCCGAACGGCCGGTTAGGTTAAAACGCCTTGTGAAATCGGGATGCATCATTGGCTTTGATCCTCTGGGTTGCCATCTTGAAAGCGTTGGTGGACGCGAGACTGGTACTTTCCCCGGTGTCTGGCGGCGCACAGAAGGCGAGGCTTGGGCTTGAACAGAGGATGAGACCGTGGATAATGCAGTCGCGCCACAGGTCGAGCCAACTCCTGAATCGGACCACCAGCCTCTGGTGTAGTCCCCTCAGCCATTCTGCGTGAAAGGCTAAGCGATCCAGGGCGAGTTAACGCCCGAGCTGCATCATTAAAGAGGTAAGCAGCGCAGTGCACAATGCAACTTGGGTTTAATACCAATGTCTTTGCGGCAATTTCTGGAGCCGTGCAGGTTGGCACCTGCAGATCATTAGTTTGTATGGGCATATTACGGGACGCGGCGAGATATACCACCATCGTGTTCATAGATAATCGCTCTCTATATAGCAACACTACATTTTGGCTAGGCGAATCGAACGCGTGTTGGTTGTCCGAATGAATGCGGTGACCTTCTCAAGGCCAAAATGCTCCATTCTTTCGGCGATCCATTTCCCTGAGGCCGCAAGATTGAAGCATACGAGTACAACGTTGTTCGACCCGTCGGGTAGGTTCGGGACGCTGCACATAAATCCACAATAGCCGGCGAGTCTTCTGACTTGGCCTGCTACTTTGACGGACACCATCCACAAGCCGAAGCGATTGTGCCGCCAATGATTGATGAACCCAAGCAGTTCAGTTTTCGACTCTTCCAGCGTCCGATCGCTATGAAGTCTATCTAGAAGAAGATCGTCGCTATGCGACCGCGATCTCAGGATCAGGCGCGGCGTTTCCAGGATGTGCATAAGAAAATTCCTTGTCGACCCGGCGCTCAATCACTGAGCGACGCCCGCAACAAACGTCGGGAACATTATCTTCCGGAATGCACGCTCCTTGGGTTAAGTTTTATAAACTTTTTGCGATAGTCATCTTTGTAGACGGTTCTTCGCATTCGCTGAGAGTCCTTTCTGGTTGGATATTCATCGCCTCCATCCGCCTCATGCTCCACCGCCGCCAGCTCCACCGCGCACGTAACCGAGTTTCAGTCAGAAGGCTCTCCGTCCACAACCGAGGTGGTCAATAGCTTCTACGTCACGGGCTACGTGGACTTTGTTTTATATTAGCGCGCAAAGCATGGACGATTATGAGGCTTCACGCGGCGCTTCCTCTACGAGAATTCCGACATCAAAGCCGTCAAAACGATGGTTGTCATGGATCGGGTAAAAACCGGTTTCGCCGTGGTTCGCTCGCGCCACCTCCGCGGAACTTTTCACAGGTGGAGTGGCTCGTTCTCAGCGTGATGCGGAGAGCAATCGTCCGAATCCATCGACCGGCTTGTGATAGCCAGCCAGGCGAAGCGCGTCCCATGCCATAGCTTGCGAACTCGTTACGACCGGTATGCCCAGCGCACGCTCTAGGTGGTCTATGTGCGGCACGATGGGCGTCGATGTGCACGAGACGAAGAGAGCATCCGGCGAGGAACGTTCGACGAGTGTCTTGGCACCGCTGAAGATGAGTTCGGTCCGAAGATCACAAATATCCGAATCGATATTAATATTAAAGGTACCGTCTGCGACCACATCAAAGCCATTCTCTCGCAGAAATGGAAGGAATTTTTGATGAAGTTCGATGACATAGGGTGTGAGCAGCGCAACATTTTTGGCATTCAACTGCTGGAGCGCTGCGACGCCCGCAACGCCTGGTGAAGTATATTTGATCCCAGGACGCGCCTGCTGGAGCTCGGAAAGTAAATCGTTTGCGCCGAGCGCCACAGTACCACTTGTACAGCTGAAAGCCAGCACATCAAAGCGCCCGGCTGGAGGGAGAGTGTCGGTTACCGCCTTGAACGACGTCGGCAATGTAAACCCACCGCCGCTGTGATCATAGCCGGTCCTAGTCGTGAAAACCGTAATTTCATTCTCCGGCATGATGCAGGTAAAAGCATCTTCACCGATTTCGTCCGAGTGAAGCAAGATAAGTCCGATACGAGCCTTTGCAGGCGGGAGGCTTGTCAAAGGTTCAAAGATGGTAGTGGAAGTCGGATTGTCCATAACATCTTCTCCATTGTTGTACGCTGCTAAAGGCGCCTCTGTGTCGGGACATGTGCGTCAATTTATCTCGAAATTGACCGGCGGTACGTTCGTCAGCACTTCCACGCCGGACTCAGAAACGCGGAAAGTCTCGCTGATGCCGTATCCGTAATCTTCGTCTACCCAGTTACCCAGGTTCAGGTGGAAGGTCAGATTCGGCCTGAGCTCCGTCTTGTCTGCCTCTTTAAGGCTGGCTGTAGGTTCAAGCCAGTCGATGCCAATCGGGTAGCTCCGATTGCAGCGAAAGGGACAATCAGGAGAGGTCCAGCTCTAGCGCCTTAGCCACGGTGCCTTTAATGAGTTGGGACAATTCGCGTTGCGTTAACCAAATAAGCCAATCATCATCTTCTATGCCGTGGTCAGGTAAACTCAAAGCGGCCCCCTGTGCTTCTCTGTTAGGATAACCATACTGATCGACGATCCCCTTTTCGATTAGCCAAGTAGGGACAAGGGCATAAATGAAATCGGGTGACCATTTCGCCCACGCCAGCCCAAACGCAATTCCTGCGAGCGTACTAGGCAACCCCTGTCCCCTAAAATCGTCTCGGAGCCATAAGTCGCCGTGGTAAACTACTATCCGAGTAATGTTTTGAGCGGTCGGCGCAAAACAAACACACGAGGAGCCTGAGCCGGCGTGGCTCTTTGGATCCGCGTAGAAGGCTTTCAATGACTCGAGGTGTCCAGCCAAGTTTGTGTTCGCCAGATAGTCCACCCGAAGAGCCTGAACATGCGCTACTTTGCCCGATTGACATTCTCCAACGATCCAAAAGCCACGGCCAGCTCCAAGATTTGAACAATCCGGTTTGAAACTAGGGTTCGTTGGTCGTTTTCCAACAATGCCTTTTGTGATATCAACATATTCGTCAAAATCTTCTCCGGTTCTGAACCGAATTCCCGATTTCCTGGCTCTGTTGTCGAATAAAGAAATGTACCTGGATACATCCAAAATTGTCGTATCGTTATTCATTTATCAACTCATACGCTTCGTTTTGATATCGATCCACAAAACGTAAGAGCCGATGGTCATAAAAGCTACTACCTGTTCTGGTAGTGACCTGCAGTCTAGCAGGCTTCTCTGATTGGGGTTGTTGAGGTCAAGCTCCTGTTGTTTTTTTCGGACCGTGTCGCCCCGCGGGTCACTCGCTTCTCTTCGCGGTCGGCGCAGGGCCGCCGCATGATGGGGTCAGGAGAGCGAGGCGTCTCAATCTGTTGAACGACCTTCAGAAAGTTCGCCCCAGGATCGTGCCTGCTAACGAGATCGCCTTGCCCATCGTCCCCACGGGAACGATCCAGGATCACCCTTGTGGGCGAAACTCTTTCTTCATTTGTCCGTTGTCCATTTCATGCCGATACGAGACCGGGTTCCTTGCCGAAGCGGAACTCGGTCGCGTCGCTCCACATGCGATGTAGGATGACGGCGAGCTTGCGGGCAACCGCGACACGGGCTCGCGCCATACCGTGCCCCTTGGCGAGGTTCATGCCCCACGCGCGCAGGCTCGACCATTTCTTGCTGCGCACGAGCAGCGTATGAGCTGCTTCGTAAAGCGCGATTCACATCGACCACGTTCTCACATCCCGACAGGAGCAGCCGCCCTCAGTTAGGCTCGGCCGAGACCCCAATCACCCCATCTGTTGAAGAAGGGTAACGTTTGGCCTTGAGCATGGCCTCGTCGCCGTTGTGATACTCGAATGTGATTTCGATCGAGCCGCCTCCGGCTCGCTCGCCGCGCGTTTCCTTCACGATCCGCCCCAGCCGCGTCGACCACGCAAATCGCGGTATCTTCTACACGTCAAGTCCGGCAAAATACTTCATGGCTGCTCCTTCCCGATGTTTGTGGCGTCCACTGAGGTCGAGATAGCCGCGATCCCACAGATCGGCCTCGATATAATCCGCCAGCGGCCAATCAGTTGGCAGCGTGCCGGCGCGGTCATGCCGGCACCGCCAGCAGCTTCGGCAATCGCACCAGATTGTAGGCGGCGGCAGTGAAGGTGAAGACCCACCCGACGCGGTCGCGGCCGCGGAACCTTGTCTTCTCCTGCCCGGCGACCGTCTTGATCCAGCCGAACGCTTCCTCGATTTCTGATGCGCTGGCTGACGGCGTAGCCGCCGTGCCGGGTCGTGCGCCCGTCGATCGCCGAACGGCGGCCACTCGTGTTCTGCACCACGTGCGGCGTCATCCTCATCGAGCGGGTCGGCGCCGAGGGTGATCGCCTGTGGACAGTCGGCGCGAGGCTCGATCATATGAGCGCGGCCACCCGCTCGGCATGCCCGTCGGCCAGCGTCAGGCAGGCGTCGACCAGAAGGCCGTGGCGGTTCTCCATCAGCCATGCCTCATAAAACAGAGCTTGGCTTCCTTGCCTTACCCCTTGCGATAGAGCCTGGCGTCCGCATCGGTGTTCGAGGCATGCGTCTCGTTCGACCCTTTCTGGCCATGGAAGTCCGCCTCGGGCGTTGCGCCCGCCGCCGTCTGCCGGCGGCTCACCCGGTCTTCGCCCGAGGACGGGCTCTTCGGCTTGACGCCCTTCATCGATGCCCAGGCTTCGATCAGCGTGCCGTCGACCGAGAAGTGATCCGTGGACAGGAGCTTCTTGACTTTGGGTTGCGCCAGCACGGCCGCCAGGAACTTCGCCGCGATATCGCCCTCCAGCAGCCGGTCACGGTTTTTGGAGAACACCGAATGGTCCCAGGCTGCGTCGTCGACGCCGATGCCGACGAACCAGCGGGACAGGAGGTCGTATTCCAACCGTTCCATCAAAAGCCGCTTCGAGCGGATCGAATAGAACGCCTGCAAAAGCATCGCCCGCAGCAGCTTCTCCGGCGGGATCGATGGCCGTCCGATGGGCGAATACGGCGCCGCAAAATCCCGCTCAAGCGCCGAAAGCGCCTCGTTCACGATCGCCCGGATCGCGCGCAGCGGATGATTGCGCCGCACTCGCGCCTCAAGGTCCACGTAGCTTATATAAGGAGCGTCAATACGGAACTGTCGTCAGGGTGACATTTTTGCTTTCCATTGGTTGTTCGGCATCCACGGTCTGAGCCCGATTGCAAGACGCGGCTCGTTGCCAAGCCAGATCCAACTTATATACGGTCGCTGTTTGAGACACCGGCACCAACATCCCGCTTGCGGCGGACAAGGGCTCAGGAGGACGAGACCATTCTGGCTTACGGCCATTTCAGGGCCACGCATATTCTCGGCTCGTCCCACCTGGATCCACCAGGATCGGGTCCTGGAAGATTTGCAGAATTCAGTTCGGCTAACGCATCAGGCGGTCTTCATGACCGCCCCCTCGATGACGACGCCGGCGCTGACGTATTTCCACAGCGCCACGAGCAGCTTGCGGGGGAGCGCAACAATCGTCGCCTTCTCAGACGGCCGCCCTTGTGTTTGACCCGGTCCTGGAACCACAAGGTGAGCGGCGATCGCGGTTGATGGCGCAGCCACAGCCAGGCCGTCTGGATCAGCGTCGTTCGCAGCCTTGGATTGCCGGCTTTCGATAACCCCTGGTCGTGATCGACCGAGCCGCTCTGCCACGGTGTCGGCGCGAGGCCCGCATAGGCGGCAACCTGTCGTCGGTTGTCGAAGTGACGTGACAGCCCCTCCGACCACAAGACGGCGGCAAACTCCGGCCCGATGCCCTTCAGGTCGAGCAGCATCGCCGATGCCGGTGAGACGACCGGCACGTCAGCAAGCATGGCATCACGTTCGGCCTCGACAGCCTTGATCTTCTCCAGCAGCAGTTCGAGCCAGTCGAGTTCCCGGCCGACCTGCGCCTGCAGATGTGCCGGCAAGGGTCGACCGTCGCCGGTCTTGAGCCCCTCCAGTCGCTTGCGCCGGTCGCGGCGCAGCGGCTCATAACCGGACACGCCCTGGGCGAACAGCGGGCCTTTGACGCGGTTGACGTGGCGTACGCGCTCGTTCGTCAAGGCCTTGCGCTCACGCGTGATGCGACGACGGTCCTCTTCTTCGGGCGTAGGCACTCGGAGCATCGCACACACCCTGGATCACGATGATCGGAAAGCACTGCCCGGTCCGCGCCTTCCTGTTGAGCTCGGCAAATCGCGCCAGCATGCCGGCGACGTCGCCAGCCACCACCGCATGTTTCAACATCTTCTCGCCGCCACCCGGCGACAGCGAGGTGATCAACCGTTTCGAGCGACTCAATTCCAACGAGACGAAAATTGCGCCAAGATCGGTACGGATAGCAGTCGGGCTTCGGATTGGTGAGCTGCAACGGGCATGCTTGCCTCCAGGGTCAGGTGTTGATTACGCGACCTCTCTTTGCCACAGCGCAGGTCGCTATCCACCCTCCTCATAGGATCTGAACAGTTCGCCAGTTCGATCGTCGCCGCCCCGCATGCATCGGTCTCCGAATCCCTTCGAAGCCAATGAATCACGGTCAAAGCTCCGCGGCGAGCGCCTTTTTCAACAGATGGGGTGATTGGGGTCTCGGCCGAGCCTAACTGAGGGCGGCTGCTCCTGTCGGGATGTGAGAACGTGGTCGATGTGAATCGCCACAAACATCGGGAAGGAGCAGCCATGAAGTATTTTGCCGGACTTGACGTGTAGAAGATACCGCGATTTGCGTGGTCGACGCGGCTGGGCGGATCGTGAAGGAAACGCGCGGCGAGCGAGCCGGAGGCGTTGTGCGACGCCCTGCGGAAAGTCGATCTACCGCTGGAGCGGATCGGGCTGGAAGCCTGTTCGCTGACGGCCTGGCTTCACGACGGGCTGTGCGCCGGCGGCCTGCCGGCTATCTGCATCGAGACGCGGCGGGCCAATGCGGCGATGAAGACGATGCCGAACAAGACGGATCGGAATGACGCCCGGGCGCTGGCGCAGATCATGCGCACCGGCTGGTATCGGCAGGTGCATGTGAAAAACCGGCAGTGCCGGCTCTGGAGATCCCTCCTCGTCGCCCGCCGCACGGTGCTGAATGAAATGCGCACCATCCAGAACGTGATCCGGGCGATCCTGCGGGAGGCCGGCATCAAGCTGGGCAGGCCGTCGCGACCCCCGGCACGCTCATCAGGTTGCGCACCTGCGGATCGCGACCTGCCAACCCGAGAAGACGCTTCTCGATCGTCTTGAACCTCGCACAGCAGCACCGCTCGGGTCTTGAGAAGAGCCTCGGCAATCTGCTGCAGCGTGTCATGATGGGCGACCAGTTGGCGAACCCGCCGCTCAAACGTCTTCGGCGGGCCAACCTTAGGTGCCAAGCCACGCAAGACCCCGCGGATGCTCATCTCGACTGCAGGAGCTGGCGCATGGTCAGCAGAGTGCGGACCTCCTGTGCTGGCAGTGACTTGCAGTGCACGAGGCGGAACCGGCCAAGCCGCATGAGCCGTGAAATGCCGCATGCATCTTTGCGATCCATCTTCACCGACATCGCCTTAAAGGCGTCGCGGCACGTGGCGCGTCTCGAAAAGCTCCACTGCCAGGCCGGACGCCTGCAGCCCAGCAAATAGCCATTGCGACAGCGGGCCTGCCTCAAGGCCAATCCGCGCAAGCGGTACTTCGAAAACCAGGCAATCAGCGCCTCCGGCTCGCTCGCCACCTTCGCTTCCCCGCACGATTTTACCCTGCCCATCAACCACAGACACTTGAGTCCGGCATATTAAATCCACAGTCGTCTCTCCTTGATGTTTGGCGCTGGCTTCGGCCATGACGCCGTTCACACCATTATTGTGAGGGGCGACTGCCTCGACCGAAAGTCTGGCCGCGGGCCAGAGGCCCGTTACCCCATCTGGTTAGAGTCAACCGACGAAAATTTGAGATTAAATATTGTAACGGCGGTTAAATATTAAGCACTGTCGCGCCACCTACACTTAATCGAAAATTACATTTTACCTCGCGGTGACGTGATAGAGCTATGGCGATGCCAGCCTGCCGATAACGGCCCGCAGAGCCGCAGGCTTACAGCCGGCAGCTTTGTGCACCTGTGCACCACTGACAACATCATCCAGTGCAAATGGCTGCGGAGGAGAGAGAATGGAGCGCCCACCCGATAACTGCGATTTCTCAACTTCGAAGCATGGCACCTTTTCTTTGGTCTCGTCGATGCATTTCCCTAAGGCGGCCAAGGAGGCGTTTGCGGTAGAGTTCGGCCGATTTCTCGACCATACTGATGGTGTTGCTCAGTCCGAGCAGTTGTTCGACCTGTTATCTGCTTTTGCCTTGAATTTTGATTGCCCGTGGATCGCCTATGGCTCTCTTACACCCGACCAAAGATATTTAAAGTCGGTCCGACGCGATCCGGCGGTGCTGCTGAACTATCCTGATGAATGGCAGGAGCGCTATTTCAAAATGGGCTATGACAGGATAGACCCCATCATCAAGACGAGTCGAAAGCGGGCGGGCGCCTTTCGATGGAGTGACGTATACAACGACGCAAGCACGACTGAATACGAACGGCGCGTTTTCGATGAGGCGGCGACGTTCGGGTTAAGATCAGGCATTAGCGTTCCATTGCACGGCCCCCATGGGAGCTTTGCGATTATGAGCTTTGCTCAACCCTGGGATCGCGAATTCCAAAATAGAACAGTCACCTACTTGCAACTTGCGGCGTTTCATTTCCACCTGAGGGTCGCGAAGTTCCAGAATTCGAGTGGCGTCGGGAAGGCGCCTAAACTTTCTCTAAGAGAGAGGGAATGTATTTTGTGGGCGGCGAGAGGTAAATCGTCGTGGGAAATAGGAAAGATCTTAGGTATATCACTGAACACTGTGAATTTTCATATTAAAAATGTATTGCAAAAGTTGGATGCTGGGAGCAGAATGGTAGCTGCTATGAAGGCCGTAGACTTCGGAATTATCGAATTGTAAAGGCGACAGCCAAAAGACACCATTTATGATTCAGGATCTGCCTGTCTAGACCGGCAAGAAGCGCGCGTTTCTTGAGCAAGAAATCGGGATGTGAGACCCTGACCCGAAACTCGGGATTGGGCTTGGAAGCGATTGAGTGGCTCCGTCCGTTGTGATTCGCTTGAGTTGTCTAGACTTGAGCGGGATCACGAGATGGGTTGGACGGAGGCCACCCGCCGGCAATATTGCCGCGCGGAGCAGCGGGATGCAAACGCATTGACGGACAGGGAATGGGCGTTGATCGAGCCGTTCATGCCTGGAGCGAAGGCGACAGGACGACCACGGACGAGCGAACTGCGATCGGTAGTGGATGCGCTCCTCTATATTGCCTGGACCGGCTGCCAGTGGCGGGCGTTGCCGGACCGCTTCCCGCTCGTTTCGACGGTTCAAAGCTATTTCTATGCCTGGCGAGACAATGGGCTGTGGAGGACCGTCAACTTCCATCTGGTGGCTGCGGCACGCCTGGCGCTTGGTCGCGAGGCGAGCCCGAGCGCCGGCATCATCGACAGATGGGATATTCGGCTTGAGCCTCGTCGTTTGGCGGTAATGCCATCAAGGTGATGCGCTTCGAGCTGATGATAAAACATGGTCGGTTCGCTGGAACAGCCACAAGCCGTCAGGAAGGAGAAGCGCAGCATGAAACATTAAGCAGGATTGGACGTCTCGGTGAAAGAGACCGCAATTTGCATCGTCGACGAAACGGGCACGGTGTGCCGCGAGGTGAAGGTGACGACCCATCCTGAGGGTCTTGCGCGGGTGCTCAAGGATCCCGCCTGGCGGTTGGAACGCGTCGGGCTTGAAGCCGGACCTTTGTCGCAATGGCTGTTCGAGGGGTTGCCAAAGCCGGCTTGCCAGTGGTTTGCATTGAGACGCGTCACGTCAACGCATTCCTGAAGGCGCAGCCGAACAAGATCGACCGCAACGATGCGCGCGGGATCGCGCAGATGATGCGGGTCAATCTGTTCCGCCCAGTGCATGTCAAGACCCTGGCGAGCCAGAAGCCCGGGCGCTGCTGACGGCGCGCGAACTCTTAAAGGTCAAGGCGATTGCCATCGAGAACGACATCCGCGGGCTGTTGCGCAACTTCTGTCTCAAGGTTGGCCAGATCGGTGCGGTCAAGTTTGAGGAGCGAATCCGTGAGCTCATTGAAGGCATGCCCGATCTGGCCAAGATCGTCGAACCGTTGCTCGACGCACGCCGCAAGCTGCGCCAGAATTATGCCGCCCTGCACCGCAACAGGCGGAATTCGAACCGCGTATCGCTGGCCTGAAACAACGCCTCTCCCAGCTTCAGGAGCGGCACCGGGCGGCGATCGAAGTGGCCGAGAACGAACGCGACCTCTCTCTCCTCATCAGCCGTCTGGAAGACTTCTCCGCCAAGGTGACAGCAGGGTTCGCCGGCCTTGATCGGACCGGAATACGGTAGATCATCCGCACCGTGGTCGCCGGGTCGAAATTGACAACGCGCACGTCGAGATCATCTCCCGTGTGCCCCCGATCGATGGCCCGGCTGGCCAAAATTCACCACGCGAAATGACTATTTCTTCGAGGCAACATTGTACAGAGGATCGTCGAGCGAACTTTCGCCTGGCTCGGACGTTGTCGCCGGCTCGCCAAGGATTTCAGGAATCAGTGCTGGGAGCCTCGACTTCGTTTCCGACACACTGACCGATGGGCGATGGGTCCGGTGTGGGTCAATCGACGGCTCAGCCGCAAGTGCCTGGGTATCTCGCTGACAATTCACCCTCTGGCGAGCGGGTCGCCCACGGGCTTGATCAGATCGCCGAGCGACGCGGCTACTGCCGATTTCCCGGCGCATTATTTGTGCGGATGAGCAGCGAACTATAAGGTGAGTGCTGTTTGGCCATTCTCGACCCAATCGGTTCGCCAGTCGCTCCAGGATACATCCGTTCGTGGATCTGGCGCGCCAGGAGAATGGCGCGCTCATAATCGCGCTCCAAGTGGACGCGTAACACTGAAGAATCAAGCTCTGTCACCGCGGTTCTTGATCCAATGGAGACCGAGCGAGTGCCCGCCAGCTTGACTAGGCGCACGGCAAAATCAATGTCGCCAATAATGCATATGCCGGCCCCGCAGTTGTCTTCCATGCAAATCGCGCTGATATCGTGTTTATGAAAAAGTGCGCGAAGGTTGTCGCGTTCTGCAGGGCTGGCGCACCATATCACCGCTGCGTCGCGAGCCACTGTGACGGAACGGGCGTCCCCATGGCCTGTTACGATAGTGCCCGTGACGGCTCCGTCGCTGGCGAGAGATTTACAAACAACGGTGACCGCGTGCTTTTCGGCGTATTCCACTGCCCTGTGGTGCAGTACCTTTGCACCATGTCGCGACATCTGTGCGATTGTTCCATAGGCGATCTCCGGAATCAGTTGTGCCCCTGGGACGAGATAAGGGTCTGCCGTATAGACGCCCGGAACATCCGAGTAGATTTCGCAGGCGTGCAGTCCTAACATGGAAGCAATTACGATAGCTGTCAGGTCGGAGCTGTTTCTGCCCAGAAACGTTAACCTGCCGTACTGATCAATTGCCTGGGCGCCCGCGGCAATGACAACGTCATGCTCCTGCAGTGCAGCTATTATTGGGTTAGGATCCACGCTCTCGACGGACGCACGACCGAAGTCTGAATTCGTGCGTATTCCAAGAGAATAGCCGTTGAAAGATATGACGGGAACGCTGAGGCGGCTGACAGCGGCCTCCAGAAGGCAGGCACTGAGCATCTCTCCGGTTGCAAGTGCCGCATCCAGGTTTGATGGCGATGCTTGCTTGTTGACGTCGAGCACCACTGCTTTCAGGTTGCCAGTTATTCCCGACATCGCGCTGACCACGGTAACGATTTTGTTTTCGCCAGCTGCCAATCGGTCGGCTATGTGCCCAGCAACTCGACCGTAGTCTCTAGGATGCAGAAAAGAAGACCCCCCGAATTTCAGAACGGTTGCGCTCATGTTCCACCAATCAGTTTGTAAGCAATTGCAAGCTGTGCGATGGGGAATGCGCCACGGCGTCCTCCCGCCGAGATCGCGTCAGGCGCCAGATTGGGATATCGTCGGCGATGATCGCCCACAAACTATGCGGAGATGGGATTCTCAAAAACTACTAAGATCGGTAGGTGGGCAGTGATCGATGCACTCGCTGCACCTCACGCTACCTCCAGTATGCCGATTCCGACGGCGTGTCGACAAGCTGGCGCAGCTCCCCAGGGCTCTGAACTCGGGTTAACGCTCTTTCGGGATTGTGATTTGGCTGTTCCATGAGCGCTTCATTGATTCGGAGCGCCTGCCATGACCATTGCCGCCCTTGAAGGTTTCGAGAAGCCGCGCCTGAAGGCGCTTCTGGAGCATTTTTCAACCGTCTAAGACCCGCGCGAACCCTGGCGTGTCGCGCTTACGATGCCGGAGGTGCTGTTTCTGGTGGTCTGCAGGACGATCTGCGACTGCGACGATTATGACGGCATCGCCGAATGGGGAGAGGCCCATCTCGATTTCCTGCGCCGCTACCTGTCTTACCATCACGGCGCGTGCCGGGTGGCCGCTGGCTGACCATCCTGATGAAGCGCATCAACCCGGCCCTGTTCTCGGCCGCCTTCACCGCCAGGGTGTGCGAGACCTGGCCCGACAACCCGACTTTGTCGCCATCGACGGCAAGACCTCGCGCCGCAGCCACGACAGGAGCGCACACAAGGCCCCGCTGCATCTGGTCTCCGCCTTCGCCACCACCGCGCGCCTCGTGCTCGGTCAGGAGGCCGTTGCCGACAAGAGCAACGAGACCACCGCCATTCCCGTCCTTCTGGAGCGGCTGGCCATAGACGGCGGCCTCAAGGACGCGCTCGTCTCCATCGATGATCGCAACCAACGCCACCATCGCAACGGCGATCCGCGACGCCGGCGCCGACTACCTGCTCGCCGTCAAGACCAACCAGCCGACCATCAGGAGCGAGATCGAAGCCTATTCGCCGATGCGCCCGCCAACAAGCTCGACCACTTCACCGATCTCGGCAAGGCCCATGGCCGCATCGAGCAGCGCACCGCCACCGTCAGCCACGAGACCGATTGGCTGACCGGCGCCCGCCACTTCCCCGGCGAACTGCGCCTGCCCGCCGCCGCTTCCATCGTCCGCATCGTGGCCCATGCCGAACTCAAGGACCGATGCCGCATCGAGACCCGATACTATACATCTCCTCCGCAAAGCTGTCGGCTCAAAGGGCCGCCGTGGCCGTGCGCGGCCACTGGAGGATCGAAAACACCCTCCATTGGACCCTCGACGTCACCTTCAAAGACGATCAGTCCAGGCTCAGAAAGGGCACGGCGCAAACAACATGGCAATCGTCAGGCACTTCGCCATCAATCTCGTTCGCGCCCTTGCCGACAAAAAATCCATCAAGCTCAGGCGAAAACGCGCCGGATGGGAGACCAAATATCTCAAAGCCATTCTGGGAAGGCTCACGCGTTAACCTGGATTCGGAGCCCTGCGCAGCTCCCGCAGGCAGGCGAGGGAAGCCGCGGCGCGGCTTCGTCGTCCACCAGGATCTGCCGACTGTCTTGCGCTGCCATACTGGGGCTTTCGAGGCGCTGGGCGGCGCTCCTCGCGAAGTGCTTTACGACCGTATGAAGACGGCTGTGATCGGCGAAGGCGCTACCGGCGGCATCGTCTACGACCGGGCCCTCGTCGATCTTGCCCGTTTTTCATCCCAAGGCCTGCCGGCCTTACCGCGCCACAACGAAAGGCAAGGTCGAGCGACCGTTCCGCTACATTCGCGAGGACTTCTTCCGGTCCTTTCGCAACCTCGAAGACTTGAATGCGCAGTTGCGTCACTGGCCGGACACGGTCGCAAACCCGAGAGTTCACGCAACCACACGGCGTGTCGTCAACGAAGCTTTTGCCGAGGAGCGGGCAGCGCTCCGGCCGCTGCCGTTGGCTCCCTTCCGATCGGTCCTGAAGCTCGAGCGACGCATCAGCCGGGAAATTTCACTCGCGCCTCGCCCCAGTCGCATCGACGAAGAGCATTTAGACTTTTGCGGCGCCCGCTTTGCAGGCAGCAATCCACTGCATCGCACTGTCGCATCTTCCAATATGCCAACCTGCTTTGCAAAGTCGTAAAGCGCATTGCGCGCCGCACCTACAGGCTTGTGCCCATCGTAGGCGTCATGGGACGTCCGAAAGGCAGTTTCGTGGGCACTATCTCTGCGATCTTGCGGCCATTCATCGAGAAGATCGATGGCCTCGGCAAGACTTGCAATCTCTTGCACGATGTAGGTGGAGCGCTTCACGAAAATGGGGCTGCTGAAAGCCTCGGCCTTCATTTTTCCTCCCGACCTGCTGAACAGCCAGTTCACGTAAGCGGGGGCCGCATCGACCCCCGCCGATCGTTGCACAATGTGTTGTCGGCGCGATGACGCTTCAAGAGGAAAACGCGGGCGTGATGCCATCGGCCATTGGCCGAAGCATCTCAAGGCGCTCTCAATAGCCAAGCGGTGGCCGGCTCTCTCCGCTTCGTTCGGCTGCTCTCCATTCGAACGGCAAGTTGTAGTTCCTTCGGCGGGATCGACGCTCCAGGCGAAGAAGCTCGAATCCTCGCCTACGCACCAAAGTCGTCGCACACTTTGCAGCGGGCGCGGCGGCCCGGCGAACCAGTCATTGATCGCCACCTTGTCGGGGGTGCCCAGTACCGAGAAGACGAGGTCATTGCCCTGTTGGGCAAACCACAGCTCATTGACGACGATGCCCGTCCCGAAGTTCAGCTCGTCGTTTCGGTGAAGGAGCCGGATTCGACAATCGCCTCCGATCCGCCCTTTATTCGTTCCAATTTCGAGTGCCTGTTTAGTGCGTTCTCCGGCCCTCGTTCGTCGACGACTCGGGTTCTATGTACCGACCGATCGAGCGAAGGTAGGCAACGATCTCCGGTAGCAGGTGATCACGATCGCCAAACTCTTCCACGATTCTTTTTACCTTGCGCCAGGGTACCTTCCCGTCAACATCGCCCAGCGAATAGCCTAAGTGACCGATCGCGCAGATATCGCAGCCAGCCTCGATCACCTTGTCGACGAAGGCGGGAATCTCGCTCGCTTTCATTAGCCGCATGTTGCTAGTCATCGTAGATTATCTCCATTGGTGGTCGGCATGGAAATTGCGCCGACACTCAAACGTGCTTGAATGCGCGCACCTTCGCTACCTGTGCACCTTTACAGGTTGCAGGGTCTCAGGCCTGGCGGAGGCGCCGGATCGAGCGTTCCTGCGCATTTGTTCATTGTTGGCACTAGCAGGCTGTTGAAAAAGTGGCTCGCAACGGGGCTGTGAGCGTGATTCAGTGTCTCCGGAGAGATTCGGAGAACGAGGCATGCGCGGTGGTGACGAACGGTCTGGCGAACTGTTCAGTTATGTTGATCTCGAGGCTCGGGTGCGGCGCGATCATCCGTTGCGCCGTATTCGGGCGATTGTGAACGAGGCGCTGGCGGCATTGGAGCGGGACTTGGCGGCGCTGTATTCGCCGATGGGGCGGCCTTCGATCCCGCCGGAAAAGCCGCTGCGAGCGATGCTGCTGCAGGCGTTCTACTCGATCCGATCGGAGCGGCTTTTGATGGAGCGGCTGGAATACGACGTTTTGTTCCGCTGGTTTGTCGGCATCGGCGTCGATGACGCGGCCTGGAACCATTCGGTGTTCTCAAAGAACCGCGACCGGTTGCTGGAAGGTGACATCGCGGCCAAGTTCTTAGGCGCGGTGCTGGCGCAGCCCAAGGTGAAGAAGCTTCTGTCTACGGACCTCTTCTCGGTCGATGGCACACTGATCGAGGCGTGGGCGTCGATGAAGAGCGTCAAACCGAAGGACGGCTCGGGCGAGCCGCCGGCTGAAGGCGGCGGGCGAAACGCCGAAGCGAACTTCCATGGCCACAAGCGCTCGAACGACACACATGCCTCGACTAGCGATCCGGATGCCCGGCTTTATCGGAAGGGCAAAGGCAAGGAAACCAAGTTGTGCTTCATGGGTCATGGCTTGATGGAGAACCGCCATGGCTTGCTGGTCGACGCCTGCCTGACACTGGCCGACGGACATGCTGAGCGGGTGGCCGCACTGCACATGATCGAACCTCGAGCGGAGCGGCCACAGGCGATCACGCTCGGCGCCGACAAAGCCTACGACGCGGAAGACTTCGTCAATGAGCTGCGCTCGATGAGGGTGACGCCGCACGTGGCGCAGAACACGAGCGGCCGCAGTTCCGCGATCGATGGGCGCACCACCCGGCATAGCGGCTATGTTGTCAGCCAGCGCATCAGGAAGCGCATCGAAGAGGCATTCGGTTGGATCAAGGTCGTGGTGGGCCAGCACAAGACCAGGTTCCGCGGCCGCGACCGTGTCGGATGGGCCTTCACCTTCGCAGCCGCTGCCTACAATCTGGTGCGACTGCCAAAGCTCATGGCGGAGACCGGCTGATGGCCAAGGTTCCCGGCTTCGCCAAGGCCTTTGCCGGCCGCTGGCGCATCGTCGAGATGGATGTTTGGGATAACGACTTCCTCGATCTCGTTGAGGAAGCGCATTTGACATTCAAGGGTTCGGCGGATGGCGAGATCGCCTTCGGCGCACTCAAGGGCTTCCTCGATGTCCGATATGGCACCCGCGATGGCTCAGCCTGCGCGGAGTTCTCGTGGGAGGGGTATGATGAGAACGACCCAGCCTGTGGCCGCGGCTGGGTTGTCTTTGGCACTGCAGGCCGCCTTGTCGGCCACTTCTACATCCACAACGCCGACGATTCAGGCTTCGTTTGCGAACGAGCCTGACTTCTTCAACAGCCTGCTAGGGCAGCCCACTTGCTCCGTTCCAACAAGGCAGCACTGGCCACCGGAACGCTCCCACTGCGCGCACTGAAAGGCGATGCCGGCGCCAAGGCAGCTCAGGCAGTCGGAGTCAGTCATGCCGAGGCGCCATTTCCTTTCCTCGCAAGTCGCTCGAGCCGCACGCGCTCTTTTCGCTCTGGAGTCCAGTAGGTTGGGTCGCGGTTGGCTCGATCGGGGGGTCGGAGTCTTTCAATTTAGCTATAGGCTAGTTTGGTGTCGGCATAAGTCGGCCAAGGCCGATTTGGTCCAGAGCGGTCACGAACGCACTATCGCGGTCCTTCGCATCCAGCCGGCGGTATTCATCGAGCGCGGCCTCGAAGAGCTTGCGATCGATGTCGGGCAGATAACGGCGTTCAAATCCGCGTCAGTCTATCGACGGTCTGGTTACGGCCACGATCCTGAAAGCCGCTTTCACGGTCTTCATCGGGCTTCTCGTGCTCCTTCGCCCAGCGATAGGGAGTGCGCGCGGATGAGAGGATTTGCGAGCGGCTCAGCAGCGCCTGCCGCAGCCCTCGAGTCAGGCCCGGCTATTCTCGGCCACCATGACATCCAGTTCGCGGATTGCTGCTCCATAGCGCGCCTGCCGCGCGGGATCGTCAGCGACCCAGTCGCGATAAGCTTTCTTGCGAGCGTTGAGCCCAATGGCATCGGCGCCGGCGAGATCGCCCGCCAGCTTCTTCTCGGAGTTTTCTAGCCCTTGCAGGATGGCGGCGTAGCGGATCTGCGCGTCACGATTGCCTGTCATGGCTTCCTTGATATGGGCGGCATACTCCGACAGCAAATGCTGCCGCTGCGGTTCGTAGTGCGCGAAGTTGAACCGGACTTCGCCGGTGGTGCGCAACCGATTGCTCGTCGCTGCAGCCGGCGACCATCACGAAGTCGCCTCCTTGGACGCCTTCAGCGGCGATGCGCAGCCAGATCCTTTCCTTTGCTTCCTGCATTTAGCCTCGACTTCCGTCATGCATCACGCCGACGACCGCCGCTTTCTCGCCGCGCCATGGGTTTGACTAAGCCGACGATAGACCATGCGATAGGCAATTCCGAAACGATGTGGGCTTCCTTGCCCCAAGTCGTTCCCGTTTCAGCTCTGTCGAACAGCGATGTCAACATGATCCTGAGTTCCGAGGGTTCGCCCCGTATCAATCCTATAACCTTGATGAGGTTCCTGACTAGGAGGATGAGGCTGCTCCAACAGGTCCACGGTCTTAGGAATTGCCATTGCACGTGTTGATCTCGGACTTCTTCGTCGCGCGTCGCCAATTTCCAACCCAAAAAATCGCGTCTACGCTCGGTACCCCAATCAGCCGGCCTATAGCCCTGATGCCGGCTTCGAGGACCCTCCAGGATCGGGCCTGTTCGGATAGGCGTGAGCGAGACCGAGGCATCAGAGGGAACGGCTAGACGCTACCATGAGAATGCGCCATTTGCCGAAGAGCCGTACCGTTACCTTCGTAACTGTGCAACGCGAGGCGACCGTCGCTTCAGCCATCAGGCTTTGGGTGTCATTTCTCCCTGGCGGAGTCCACTGCCCCCGACAAAAGCCTGACCTTTGCCAGTCTTCTACGGGCAAGCGTTCGCGCCAAAAGTTCAAAGCCGCGTCCATAACATTCAACAATGAAAGCCAGCGTCATCAGATCGAGCAGAAAGTCGTCGATCGCATGTGTGAGCGCGTCAGACTTTTGTTCAAGCTGAAGCAGCAAGGCGCGCGCCTCTTCGATCGCGGCCCGGCAATCGTCTGCGTCTACAGGAAATCAATCCTGTCTAAGATCTGCAAGCCCTCACCTCGCCCCAACGCCAGACTCAACGCGTCGAACTCCGTTGTTGAGTGAGTTTCCGACGAAAGAACATCGTCGCGTCTCGCGAATAGGCATCGCTCAGCAAAGTGCCCTTTGATGAAGCATGATGCGTCAGCTGCCTATGCCAGGTTCTTGTAAAGAGCATCTTCTTCGAAAATGCCCATACCAAATAGGTCCATAGCGCGCATGGCCAGCTGCTCCGCTTCAGCAGAGCCGGCACGGATTCCTTTTTCTTGGCAAATCCGGTCATAAACCCGCTTCAACAACGCGAGGTCGTCTGGGTAGGCTATGCCGCTTGCGGATTTCTCGGAATTGGTCATCGCTCCCTTCCTGTTTTAGCGCGGAAGCGCGACAATCGCTCTCAGCCAGCGAGCGGCAATTGCGCTCGCCTTGGGCGGCGCGGGTTGGGTCACCGCCTGGTCCGGGGTTGGCGTAAGCGTGCAGCTGGCGAGCCCGCGCTGGGTCGTGGGTCGTACCATCTCGATCTACTATGCATTGATAGACGGCGGCATCGCGGCCGGCAGTTGGATATGGGGAACGGTGAGTCAGAACCATTCACTGACCTTGGCGCTGGAAGGTTCCGCCGGTGCTCTGTTGGTCGTCGCTGCAGCGGGCGTTCTGTTTCCTCTTCGCGAGCGCCGCGAATCCGAGCCTGATCCTTTGGAGGAATTCGACGCCCCAGCTGTCGCTCTCAATTTGAAGCCGAGAAGCGGCGCGATCGTGGTCAAGATCGAATATCTGATAGCCGAGAGAAATGTCGAGGCCTTCCTCGACCTAATGCGGCAGCGGAGGCATGTACACAGCCGCGTCGGTGCTCGGAATTGGACGCTCCAGCGCAACCTTCAGAAGCCTATGCAGTGGACAGAGACATTCCGCACGCCGACCTGGACGGACTACCTTCGTCTGAACCCATCGCCTCACGACAGCGGATCAGGAACTGGATGGGCGTGTTTTCGACTTGCACGCCGACCAGCTCGGCCGCAAACCACAGCAGTCAGTCCTTCACCTGCCCAGTCATTGAAGACTGACCTTCCAACATCTGGGCATCAGCGATCGTTGAAGAGCCGCGTGACGGATGAGAATCTCGGCGGCATCCGTGTCGTGCGTGCCTTCGCCGCGCAGCGCCACGAGCTGGAAAGTTCGACCGCGCCAAGCAGGACCCGTTTGACCTCGCCAATGAGCGCGTCGACATCCGCGTCGGCAACACCGGCGCCATGATTTTCTCGGTCCTGACCGCCATGGGCCTGGTGCTCTGGTTCGGCGGCCAGAAAGTGATCGCAGGTCAAATCAGCGTCGGCGCGCCGGCCCAGTTCCTTGTCGCGCGGCTTTCGCTACGCCTCTAATCTCAAGTGTGTCTGGCGCGTTGCCGAGGCCCTCGAATATGGCGTGGTCGGCATCAATACGGGACGCATGTCCTCCGAGGCCGCACCCTTTGGGGGAATGAAGCAATCAGGGATCGGTCGTGAGGGGTCGCGCCACGGCCTCGATGATTATCTCGAAATGAAGTACCTCTGTATGGGAGGCCTTTAGCACCCCAGCATACCAGGGCTTATCGACAGCTCCGTTGCAGCCGCAGGCGCCCCGATCATCCGGAGCCAGGGCATTCGAGCCGGCCCGGAGCCGGCACGCATTGCTAGATGTTCGCCCATCCTTCTGCAAAACCTCGAGAATGGCATATCGATCCTGTCGAGCGGCATTTTTCGTGAATCCTGCGAATATCCTGCTATTTCGCGCAACGATTATCGAACCTGCCCGTCCGCGCAAGCGCTTTCGCAAACACTTGCGAGCCGATTCATGGTTCACTTCACCAATACAGGGAGTGAGCCCAAAAGGACCCGGATCAGGAGAAGAAAATGCGCGTCGGCTGCCCCAAGGAAGGCAGGAGGGTGTAGCGTCGAAGGCGAACTTTCTGAGCGGGTGTGGCGTCGAAGCTCATGACCAACAACGTGGAACGTTTTTGCCGAGATCAATTCCGTGGACCGCGGCCGACGGGGCGCTTTGCGAACCTAACTCCATTCAATTTGACCGCCTTATGATAGCGCCAAGAGGACGAGGCGGACCATCCCATTGATGCTAGGGCCCGTGGCCAAGCGCGAAGGCATCGAGCATCTGCATGCCACGATGGGCCTGTCGGAGCGGCGGACCTGCTCCGTCCTCAGTCGCAAGATGATCCGCTACCAGTCCCGTTGTTAAACCCCGTCGCCATTCCTGAGAAAACGTAGGGCAACCAACACTTACTGTCGTGTCTGTCGAATCCGGGACACTTTGTTTTCGGCCTGGGTGCCGGCTGCGCTCCGGGTCAAGTCATTGAGCAAAACTCAGAAAAATATTTCTAAGGCTCCCTCGGCGCAATTGGCATGACTTTTGAGGAGTCATCTTCGTGGAACGCGACGCGCACTAGTGGTCGCATGAAGGATTCGGATGGTCACTGATAGCCAGAGCTTCTCGGTGCCACGCAACGTCCAGTTGCTGCGAATGACATTCCGAAGACCGGCGGAGATTAATGCAGCCGATCTATGGGAACTAATCGCGAAGTGCCGCAACTAGACCGCAACTTGCTGTATTACGAGCTGCTGCTTGCAGTGATTTCGCCGCCACCTGCGTGCTTGCTGAGGGAGTTGGTGAGGTGGTTGGCTGGTTGTCGGCCTACCCGGCCGAGCGACCCCTCCACGGTCTGCATTTGGAATTGCTGTGCAACCTAAGCTCCGCGACATGCGCTTGGGCAAGGAACTCATCCTCTCAGCCCTGAACGAGCCGGCTTGCAAGCTGACGCACATCAAAGGCACGGTGACGCTCCCGAAAGGGCATCTAGATTTCTTCGCAGTTGTGGCTCGGGACTTGGGTGCGCCAATCCGGCAAGCTCTGGTTCGACCGCGAGACCAAGGGACAGCGTGAGGGCGAGTACACGATAGCCATCAGTCCATCGAACGCTCCATCAGCCCTGCAGGCATTCCCGACGATATGCCTAGCCATACCCAAATAAGGAGGCAACGATGACTGACCAAAGTGCACCGGATCGCGAGGAGGAATTCGCGATCTTCAACCATCTTGAGTCCGAAGTGCGCAGCTACGCCCGCAGCTTTCCCGTCGTGTTCGCCAAGGCACGAGGGGCTCAGCTGTTTGCGCGCGATGGGACAGCCTATCTCGACTTTCTCATGGGCTGCTCGAGTTTAAACTATGGGCACAATCCCCCCGAGCTGAAGTCCGCGCTCACAGACTACATTGCGGGCGACGGCATCACCCACGGCCTCGATCTGTATAACGAAGCCAAGGAGTCTTTTCTGCGGGAATTCCACGAGACGATCCTTAGGCCGCGACAACTAAACTATGTCGTACAGTTTCCCGGTCCCACCGGCGCCAACGCGGTCGAGGCTGCCCTCAAGCTAGCGCGCAAGATCACTGGTCGGCCCAACATCATAGCCTTCACCAACGGCTTTCATGGCGCGAGCCTTGGCGCTCTCTCCTGCACCGGCAACCGATATCACCGCGCTGCTGCCGGCCAGCTGCTCAGCGGCGTCACGCGACTACCCTATGACGGCTATCTTGGATCCACTGTAGACACCTCCGATTACCTTGATCACCTGCTCTCGGATCTCTCCAGCGGCGTAGACGCGCCGGCGGCGGTGATTGTCGAGACAGTTCAGGGCGAAGGCGGCCTCAATGTCGCCGGCACGGAGTGGCTGCGCAAGGTGGCGGCCATTGCGAGCAAACACGGAGCTCTGCTGATCGTCGACGACATCCAGGCGGGTGTTGGCCGGACCGATGCATTCTTCAGCTTCGAGGCGGCGGGGCTCCGTCCGGACATCGTCACAATGGCGAAATCGATATCGGGGTATGGCCTGCCAATGGCCATCGTCCTTATTGACCGACAACTCGACAAGTGGGAACCAGGCGAGCACAACGGAACGTTCCGCGGCAACTGCCATGCTTTCGTCACTGCGCGCGCAGCCCTAGAGCACTTCTGGCGAACGAGTAGCTTTGCAGCATCCATCAAGGAGAAAGGCAATCTGCTGAAAAGCCGCCTTGATCATATCGCGAGCAAGTACGATCCAAGGCAAGTGTCAGCCAAAGGTCGGGGCATGATGCGGGGCATCGATCTGAAGTTTGGCGAAGTTGCCAGTCAGGTCGTCTGGACCGCCTTCCAGAAAGGCCTCATCGTCGAGACCGCTGGTCCGAAAGACGAGGTCGTGAAGTGCCTGCCACCCCTCGTTATTGGCGACGATCAGCTTGGCCAAGGCCTCGACATCCTTGAGAACGCTATCGATAGCGTGATCGGCCACACAGCGACCACAGCAGCATAAGAGGTGAATCATGATCGTCAGGGATTTCAATAGGAGAATCTGACAGCCCGGCGGGTTCAGACGACGAGCTGGAAAGCGTGCAGTTGGGGGCCGCGAGGTGCATGATGAGACCGGCGACCTCATGTCGCCCTAGGAAGCTCAATCCACGTCGGCAGCGAGATTCGGGCCTTCGCCTCCGCCGTCGGTCATCATTCTAGCCGCCTTACACTGACCCTACACGAGCACAGCCGCAACCAGAAAAGTATGACGGCCCGTCGAATTTCAATGGATCTCCCGTGGCTGGCTGTCCGGTGGGCTTCGCATTGTACGACATTGCGATACGAGAAGCTCGCGACAATTGGCGCTGATTTTCAGTGCATTATCAACCTACCGGTAGAGTACCCTGCAATGCATGACGACGCGACCACCCTTGAGGTATCGACATATCTCTGTTCGCCGACCGAAAGGCCGCAAAGCGGGCGTGCAATTCAGGATGGGGAAGATTTTGAGGAGTACCTTTCAATTACAAGTAAGCTTGCCGGGAAATATCCTACCTTTCCGAACTTCCGCCCGGATTGTTCACAGCTTGGACCCGGCCAGGCGTTTTGGGTCGTCGGAGAAGATAAATTCGGGAAAGTAGCGCATGTCCAGTGCGCCTCCGGCGAAGGCCGCCTTGCGCAAGCATGGCACGGTAGCGAGTCTGCGCTCTTAAGGTCGTCCTTACGAGCGTAGTTAGCAGCACAGCATGAGCCATGTGACGTTATTGACCGGACCGGAGCGTCGTCGTCGTTGGCGTGAAGAGGATCAGTGCCGGATACTGGCCGCGGCATTCGCGCCCGGGGCCACAGTGGCGGCGGTGGCGCGTCAGTACGATGTCGCGACCAGCCTGATCTATAAGTGGCG